>NZ_JBVJUY010000021.1:0-39720 GCF_055604165.1 Streptomyces sp. NPDC037242 | reverse complement strand
CGACCACCGACCAGCAACTGTTTCCCCCCCCCCTCGACGGGGGGGGGGGGGCGCCCCCTTCCCCCCCCCCCCCCCCCCTCCCTCACAGAGATCACGCTTCGGGTTCAGCTACGTCGGACGTTGCATCCGACGCGATCTGCCCCCGGTATCAGCTGCAGCCGCTGGTGGAGCCGCAGCCCTCGCAGATGTAGCAGGAGCCGGCGCGCTGCATCTTCGTACCGCAGGAGAAGCAGAGCGGGGCGTCGGCGGAGACGCCGAGCTGCATCTCGACCAGTTCGGCGTTGGAGTGCGCCGTCTTGGGGGCCGGGACCTGTACGGCCGCGATCGGCTTCGGGGCCGCCGGCACCGCGGGAACGGCCGCCAGCGGGGCGGACTGCGCCAGCGACTCCGTGTCGAGCTCCTCCTCGAGCGGCTCGTACGAGCCGGTCTCCAGGTGGCGCTGACGCTCCTCGGCGGAGTGGATGCCGAGGGCCGAGCGGGTCTCGAAGGGCAGGAAGTCGAGCGCCACGCGCCGGAAGATGTAGTCGACGATCGACTGCGCCATCCGCACGTCCGGGTCGTCGGTCATACCGGCCGGCTCGAAGCGCATGTTCGTGAACTTCGCGACGTACGTCTCCAGCGGGACGCCGTACTGCAGACCGACCGAGACGGCGATCGAGAAGGCGTCCATCATGCCCGCGAGGGTCGAACCCTGCTTGGACATCTTCAGGAAGACCTCGCCCAGACCGTCGTCCGGGTAGGAGTTCGCCGTCATGTAGCCCTCGGCGCCACCGACCGTGAAGGAGGTGGTGATCCCCGGGCGGCCCTTCGGGAGGCGCTTGCGGACCGGACGGTACTCGATGACCTTCTCGACCGCCGCGCGGATGGTCTCCTCGGCCTTCTCGGTGACCTCGGCCTTCTCCTCTTCCTTCTTCTTGGCGGAGAGGGGCTGGCCGACCTTGCAGTTGTCGCGGTAGATCGCGAGCGCCTTGACGCCCAGCTTCCACGCCTCGAAGTAGATCTCCTCGATCTCCTCGACGGTCGCCGTCTCCGGCATGTTGACCGTCTTCGAGATCGCGCCGGAGATCCAGGGCTGGATCGCGGCCATCATGCGGACGTGGCCCATCGCGGAGATGGAACGCTCGCCCATGGCGCAGTCGAACACCGAGTAGTGCTCGGTCTTCAGACCCGGGGCGTCGACGACCACGCCGTGCTCGGCGATGTGGGAGACGATCGCCTCGATCTGCTCCTCCTGGTAACCCAGGCGGCGCAGGGCCTGCGGGACGGTGCCGTTGACGATCTGCATCGAGCCGCCGCCGACGAGCTTCTTGAACTTGACCAGGGCCAGGTCCGGCTCGACACCGGTGGTGTCGCAGGACATCGCGAGACCGATGGTGCCGGTCGGCGCGAGGACGGAGGCCTGGGAGTTGCGGAAGCCGTTCTTCTCGCCGAGTCGCAGGACGTCCTGCCAGGCCTCGGTGGCCGCGGCCCAGATGGTGTTGTCCAGGTCCTCGGTGCGCGGCGCGACGGCGTTGGCGTCGGCGTGCTGCTTCATGACGCGCTTGTGCGACTCGGCGTTGCGGGCGTAGCCGTCGTACGGACCGACGATCGCGGCCAGCTCGGCAGAACGCTTGTACGCCGTACCGGTCATCAGCGAGGTGATCGACGCGGCGAGGGTGCGGCCGCCGTCCGAGTCGTACGCGTGGCCCGTCGCCATCAGCAGGGCGCCGAGGTTGGCGTAGCCGATGCCAAGCTGGCGGAAGGCGCGGGTGTTCTCGCCGATCTTCTGCGTCGGGAAGTCCGCGAAGCAGATGGAGATGTCCATCGCGGTGATGACGAGCTCGACGACCTTGGCGAAGCGCTCGGCGTCGAAGGACTGGTTGCCCTTGCCGTCGTCGTTCAGGAACTTCATCAGGTTCAGCGAGGCGAGGTTGCAGGACGTGTTGTCCAGGTGCATGTACTCGCTGCAGGGGTTGGACGCGGTGATGCGGCCGGACTCGGGGCAGGTGTGCCAGTTGTTGATCACACCGTCGTACTGGATGCCCGGGTCGGCACAGGCCCACGCGGCCTCGGCGAGCTTGCGGAAGAGCGCCTTGGCGTCGACCTTCTCGATGACCTCACCGGTCATGCGGGCGCGCAGGCCGAACTCGGTGCCGTTCTCGACGGCCGTCATGAACTCGTCGTTCACGCGGACGGAGTTGTTGGCGTTCTGGTACTGGACGGACGTGATGTCGTCGCCGCCCAGGTCCATGTCGAAGCCCGCGTCGCGCAGCGCGCGGATCTTCTCCTCTTCCTTCACCTTGGTCTCGATGAAGGCCTCGACGTCCGGGTGGTCCACGTCCAGGACGACCATCTTGGCCGCGCGGCGGGTGGCGCCGCCCGACTTGATCGTTCCTGCGGACGCGTCGGCGCCGCGCATGAAGGAGACCGGGCCGGAGGCGTTGCCGCCGGAGGACAGGAGCTCCTTGGAGGAGCGGATGCGGGAGAGGTTCAGGCCGGCGCCGGAGCCGCCCTTGAAGATCATTCCCTCTTCCTTGTACCAGTCGAGGATCGACTCCATGGAGTCGTCGACGGCCAGGATGAAGCAGGCGGAGACCTGCTGCGGCTGGGGCGTGCCGACGTTGAACCACACCGGGGAGTTGAAGCTGAAGATCTGGTGCAGGAGGGCGTACGTCAGCTCGTGCTCGAAGATCTCCACGTCGGCGGGCGACGCGAAGTAGTCGAAGTCCTCGCCGGCCTTCGTGTACGTCTTCACGATGCGGTCGATGAGCTGCTTCAGACCGGTCTCGCGCTGCGGGGTGCCGACCGCGCCGCGGAAGTACTTGCTGGTGACGATGTTGACCGCGTTCACCGACCAGAAGTCGGGGAACTCGACGCCTCGCTGCTCGAAGTTGACCGAGCCGTCGCGCCAGTTGGTCATGACGACGTCACGGCGCTCCCAGCTCACCTCGTCGTACGGGTGCACGCCGGGGGTGGTGTGGATGCGCTCGATACGCAGGCCGCTCTTGGCAGCCTTGGTCCCCTTGGCGCGGGAACCACGTGCCGAGCTGCTCGCCGTCTCTGTCATGCCGCCTCCCAATGCGGGCAAAACGCCCTAAAGTGCCAGCGCTATTCCGCGGCACGGTGCTGTGTCTTGTATCTACGTCTCTTCGCCAGACCCACCGGCCGCTCCGCGCTGCGAAAAGCAGCGCGGTACGGGCCGTCCGGTCAGTCGGCGGCGGAGGCGGGCACGGGGACCGAACCGGTCCCAGCGGGCTCGCACTCTTCGGGGTGAGACCGTGGCACGCGGAGTTCCGCGATGGCGGTCTCGAAGTCTTCGAGTGTGTCGAACGCCTTGTAAACGGACGCGAACCGGAGGTACGCGACCAGGTCGAGCTCCTGCAACGGGCCGAGTATGGCCAGACCCACGTCGTGCGTGGTCAGCTCGGCGCTCCCGGTGGCGCGCACCGCCTCCTCGACCCGCTGGCCGAGCTTGGCGAGGGCGTCCTCGGTGACCGGCCGCCCCTGGCACGCCTTGCGAACGCCGGAGATGACCTTGGTACGGCTGAAGGGTTCGGTCACCCCGCTGCGCTTGATCACCATCAGCGAGGCCGTCTCCACCGTCGTGAAGCGACGGGAGCAGTCGGGGCACTGGCGGCGCCGGCGGATCGACGTGCCGTCGTCCGTCGTCCGACTGTCGACTACGCGGCTGTCGGGGTGCCTGCAGAAGGGGCAGTGCATGGTTCCCTCACCCTCCCTCTTGGCACGACTGAATCACCCCACGAGGCCCCTGAACGGCTGAGACAGGCTCTGCCGGGGGCTCGTGAAGCAGCCACAAGCATATGCGATGTCGAGGGCCACGGCAGACCGTGGACCACAACTTCTGGGTGGCAGCGCTCATCCAACCACTAGATCTTGGGTTGCGGTGGATTTACGTCGCTCCGCGTGTCGCGGTGTCCGATGACCGGATACGCGGCCTCGCGGTGCCACACTGAGCCCCGGCCCGGAGGGTGGCGACCCGACCCGGAAGGGTACCGTAAGCAGTGGATGCCGGGCCGAACCCGCGTTCGGTCGACTGTTCGTCTATACACCTCGCGATGTACCCACGACGGACGATCTGCGATTTTTCACTCGAACGTGTGTTTGGCGCAACCTTTCGAAAGCAACTACCGTTGTCCAGCTAGGGAGAACATTTCGAGAGGGGCCGACGTGACCACCACCGCAGACAGTGCCACCATCACTGCCCAGAACCGCTCCCAGAGCCGACTCGAGCCGGTGCATGCCATGAATGACGCAAGCCTGAACCCGGAGGCGGAGCCCGCGCGGCCCGCACGCTCGCTGCCAGGACGACCTCCAGGCATCCGTGCCGACAGCTCCGGACTCACGGACCGGCAGCGCAGGGTCATCGAGGTCATCCGCGACTCGGTGCAGCGACGCGGCTACCCGCCGTCGATGCGGGAGATCGGCCAGGCGGTCGGCCTGTCCAGCACCTCGTCGGTCGCCCACCAGCTCATGGCCCTGGAGCGCAAGGGCTTCCTGCGGCGCGACCCGCACCGCCCCCGGGCGTACGAGGTGCGCGGCTCCGACCAGCCCAGCTCGCAGCCCACGGACACCACCGGCAAGCCCGCCGCCTCGTATGTTCCCCTGGTCGGCCGGATCGCGGCCGGAGGTCCGATCCTCGCCGAGGAGTCGGTGGAGGACGTGTTCCCCCTCCCCCGCCAGCTCGTCGGCGACGGCGAGCTCTTCGTCCTCAAGGTCGTCGGCGACTCGATGATCGAAGCCGCGATCTGTGACGGCGACTGGGTCACGGTCCGCCGCCAGCCCGTCGCCGAGAACGGCGACATCGTCGCCGCCATGCTCGACGGCGAGGCCACGGTCAAGCGCTTCAAGCGCGAGGACGGCCATGTCTGGCTGCTCCCGCACAACGCCGCCTACCAGCCGATCCCCGGCGACGAGGCCACCATCCTCGGCAAGGTCGTCGCGGTACTGCGCCGGGTCTGACCGGCCGCCCCTAGCCAGCCCTGGGACCCACTGCGCCGGTCCCAGGGCTGTTCTGTTTCGATGGATGCCGCTCGCGGCCCCCGAGACCTACTGCCCGTCGGCCTTCGCCTTGCTGTCGATCGCGGCCAGCGAGCGGCGGGCCTGGTTGCGGTCCGTGGTGTACCAGAAGTCCGGCAGCGTGGCCCGCAGGAAGCTCCCGTACCGGGCCGTGGCCAGGCGGGGGTCGAGGACCGCGACCACGCCCCGGTCGCCCGTGGCCCGTACGAGACGGCCGGCGCCCTGAGCCATCAGCAGAGCCGCATGCGTGGCGGCCACGGCCATGAAGCCATTGCCCCCGTGCTCCTCGACCGATTTCTGCCGGGCGCTCATCAGCGGATCGTCGGGGCGCGGGAACGGGATCCGGTCCATGACCACGAGCTGGCAGCTGGGGCCGGGGACGTCCACACCCTGCCACAGGGACAGGGTGCCGAACAGGCAGGTCTTCGGGTCGGCGGCGAATGCCTTGATCAGCTCGCCCAGCGTCTCCTCGCCCTGCAGCAGGATGGGGTTGTCGAGCCTTCCGCGCAGCTCCTCGGCGGCCGCCTTCGCCCCCCGCATGGAGGAGAAGAGCCCGAGGGTACGGCCGCCGGCCGCCTCGATCAGTTCGGCGAGCTCGTCCATCATGTCGCCGCGGGTGCCCTCGCGGCCGGGGGTGGCCAGGTGCTTCGCGACGTAGAGGATGCCCTGCTTGGGGTAGTCGAACGGGGAACCGACGTCCAGACCCCGCCAGACCGGTACGTCGTCGCCCTCGACCCCTTCCGGGGACAGGCCGAGCGAGGCCGCGACCCCGTTGAAGTCGCCGCCGAGCTTGAGGGTCGCCGAGGTCAGGACCACCGAGCGGTCCTCGAACAGCTTCTCGCGCAGCAGCCCCGATACCGACAGCGGGGCGACCCGGAGGGTGGCGCCGAAGCGGTCGTGGCGCTCGTACCAGACGACGTCGTACTCGGAGCCGTTCACGATCCGCTCGGCCACCCCGTGCACGCTCTCCACCGCGGCCAGGGCCTGCTTGCGGACGGCGTCCTCGTCGTGGACGGACTTGTCGCGCGTCGCGCCGATCGCGGAGATCACATTGCGCGCGGCGTCCCGCAGGGACATCAGCGCGTAGCCGAGGTCCTCGGGGAGTTCCTCCAGCCGACCGGGGAGGGCCAGCTCCATCACGCGCTCGAAGGACTCGGAGGCGGTCTGCAGGGAGTCCGCCGTCTTCTCGTCGACCAGCTTGGCCGCCCGCTTCACGGCGCGGTTGACCTGCCCCGGGGTGAGCTCGCCGGTGGCCACGCCGGTGACCCGGGAGACCAGTTCGTGGGCCTCGTCGACGATCAGCACCTCATGCTGCGGCAGCACCGGGGCGCCCTCGATGGCGTCGATGGCCAGGAGCGCGTGGTTGGTGACGACCACGTCCGCGAGCTTGGCCCGCTCGCGGGCGGCCTCCGCGAAGCACTCGGCTCCGTACGCGCACTTCGTCGCGCCGAGGCACTCCCGCGAGGAGACCGAGATCTGGCCCCACGCCTTGTCGGAGACGCCGGGGGTCAGGTCGTCCCGATCGCCGGTCTCCGTCTCGTCCGCCCAGTCCCGCAGGCGCAGCAGGTCCTGGCCGAGCTTGCTGGTGGGCGCGGCCGCCTCGAACTGGTCGAAGAGGCCCTCCTCCTCGTCCTGCGGGGCACCCTCGTGCAGGCGGTGCAGGCACAGGTAGTTGGAGCGGCCCTTGAGCATGGCGAACTGCGGGCGGCGGCGGAGCTGCGGGTGCAGCGCCTCCACCGTCCGCGGCAGGTCACGCTCGACGAGCTGCCGCTGGAGGGCCAGGGTCGCGGTGGCCACGACCACGCGCTCGCCGTGCGCGAGGGCCGGCACCAGGTAGCCGAGGGACTTGCCGGTGCCGGTGCCGGCCTGGATCAGCCGGTGGGAGTTGTCGTCGATCGCTTCGGCGACGGCTTCGGCCATGGCCACCTGGCCGGGGCGCTCCGTGCCGCCGACGGCGGAGACGGCGGCGTGCAGCAGGTCGGGGAGGGAGGGCTTCGTCATAGCACTGCCAACCCTACGGGGCGCCACCGACAGCGACCGCACCGATGAGGCCTCACGGCCGGTACAGGGGGTTGGGCACGGTGCCGTACTGCACGGCGTGCGGGCGGTCGGGGCGGTCCCGGTAGCCGTCCTCGTAGAGCCGGTTCCGGTTCAGACAGAGCCGGCCGATGCGCTCGCCGAGCAGGTCGAAGAGCTCGTAGCGGTCCTTGAGCTCGGGGAACCGGGCCTGGTGGCGGACGATCTCCGCCCGTACGAGGGACCAGAACTCGTCCTCCGCGACACCGAGGCGGTCCTCACAGAGGGCGGACAGGTAGCGGAAGACGCCGACGAAGAGACCTGAGTGGATGAACTGGGGCAGGAAGTCGGCGGGCTCGGACAGGAGCACGGCCCGGACCTCCGCGGGCATCCCGGCCAGCTCGGGCAGCGGCTCGTCGCTGATGTTGACGTCGTCCACGAAGTCCTTGACCGCGAGCCTGACCGGGACGTCGTGTTCGTCGAAGATCACGATCGCGTTCTCGCCGTGCGGGGAGAAGACGGTGCCGTAGCGGTAGAGGAAGTGGAGCAGCGGCGGCAGCAGGGCCGTGAAGAGCCGCTGGAGCCAGACGGTGGGGGTGAGGCCGGAGCGGGCGACGAGTTCGGCGGTGAAGGACCGCCCGCGGGGGTCGGTGTGGAGGAGGGAGGCGAGCGTGCGGGCGCGTTCGCCGGGGGCGAGGTGGCCGGTCAGGGGCTCGCGCCAGATCGCTCCGAGGAGCTCCTTGTACTGGTACGGGACCTCGGGGAGCTGGCCGTAGACGGGGTGGCGGACGGTGACGGAGGCGACCTCGCCGAGCAGGATCACCCCGCATTCGTCGCGGAGGAAGGGGTCTGAGTCCCGGATGGAGTGGATCCATGCGGTGACGGCCGGCGCGGCGAGCGCCAGGTCGGAGGGCAGCCCGCGCCAGACCATGGTGTTGAAGACGGAGAGCGGCAGCTTGACGCTGTGCCGCTCGGGGTGGGTGAGGTTCAGGAAGGTGCGGATCGACTGCTGCGGGAGGCGTACGTCGGGGTCCGCGGGGAGCGGGACCAGTGCGCCGGAGGCGAGGGCCGGGGCGAAGAGGGGGAGTACGACCTCGTCCCACTGCCAGGGGTGGAGGGGGAAGTAGAGGTAGCCGCACGGGTCGAGGCCGCGCTCGCGCAGGGCCTGGTCGAAGGCGGCGCGGGTGGCGGGGTCGAGTTCGGCCGAGTAGAGGCGTGCGGGGTCCTCTAGGCCGGCCGTGCCGCGGTAGGTCGCGAGGGTGGTGTGGGCGGCGAGCCAGGGCAGGCGCTGCCGGGTGCGGGCCTCCGGCGCCCAGGCGGCGGTGTCGGAGGCGGACAGTCCGATGCGGCCCTTGTTGAGGACGAGCCAGGGGTGGCCCGTCTGGTGGCCTTCGAGGGCGGCGTAGTCGAGGTCGGCGAGGACGTCCGCCGTGAGGGCGGTGTGCTCGATGCGGGCGTCCGCGGCGAGGGTCGCGCTGAGCTCGCGGACCAGGTGGCCGAGGGTCGCACCGTCGATGCCGAGGAGGCGGCGGGTCCGGACGAGGAAGGCGTACGGGTCCCCGAAGGCGATCGGGGGGTCCGGGGAGGGGTGCGGCGGTGTGAGGGTGATGGTGTCGGGTGTGACGTGCCAGCTGCCGTACGAGCGGCGGCGGGCCCGGAAGCCGAGGCTGCTGCCGTCGTCGAGGGTCAGGGTCCAGGCGTCACCGGCGGCGGCCGGGGCCGGGACGGGGCTGATGATCTCCTCGTACGCGAACTCGCCGAGCAGTTTGCCGAGCAGTCGGGCGGAGGCGGATTCCCAGGTCGCGCGGTTGATCTCCGGTGGTGTGCAGGGGTGCGAGGGATCCGAGAAGTGCGAGGGATCCGAGGGGTGCGAGGGGTGCTGGGACGGCGGCGGCACGGGGGGTTCGGCGGAGCCGGGGCCCGTGGCGTCGGGGACGGCGGGGAAATTCGGCACGGCACTCCTCGGAGATCGGGAACTTTGCTGCGCGACGCAGAGTTTTCGAGGTGAGAGGCGTGAAGCGGTGAGGAAGTGAACTGGAGGATGCGGGATGCGGGGCGGCACTCAGAGGAGATTGCGCAGCGCCCGCTCGCGGATCATCAGAGCGGCTCGCTTCTCGGGCAGGTCGATTTCCGCGGAGCAGCGGAAGCCGGAGTTCAGGAAGGCTGATACGGAGGGGGTGTTGCGAATGTCCGGTTCGGCGATGACGCGTGTGCAGCGAGGACGGTTGTCGAACACCAGATGGGTGACGGCGCGCAGCAGTGCGGTGCCCAGACCCCTGCCGCGGTTCGTGCCGTCTCCGATGAGCAGGTGGATACCCGTGTCGTGGGGGCGCGCCGGGTAGTGGCGGGCGATCGGGTCGAGGTCGGCCCGGTAGATCTCCCAGTAGCTCATCGGAGCGCCGTCAAGGATGCCGAGGCAGGGGATGCTGCGGCCGTCCTCGTCCAGTTGCGCCCGCAGGTGGGCGGCGGTCGCGGCGGCGGGGCCGGCGAGTTCCCAATAGGCGGCCACCTCCGGGTCGTTCATCCAGCCGGTGAGGAGCTCCAGGTCCCGGTCGAGCCGTGCGGGCTCCAGGCGGAAGGCGCCGGCTTGCGTGGTGACGGCGCCCCAGCCCGCCGGGGAGTCGAGGAGGTCCGCCTCCGCGAGCAGCGGCAGCAACTCTGCGTTGAGCCGCAGTTCGCCGTTGGCGTCCGCGACGCCGGCTGCCCGGCCGGCGGCATCGGTGTGGGAGTCGGTGGAGGGCATCGGGGCTCATCTCCGCGTCCGTGCGGACGCGTCAATCGTGAAGGGGATTGGTGATGGTGACGTAGACGGACTGGGTGTCGACGGGACCGACGAGTTCGTCGAGGCCTCCCAGGCGGGTGAGCAGATTCGCCTTGCAGCGCAGGGTGGGTGAGTCGAGCAACTGCGCGGGGAGCGGGCCGAGGCCCGCGGCCTTGCCGAGGAAGCGGCGGAAGGCGGCGAGCAGGACGCGTTCGTCGGCGAGCCGCTGGGATCCGAAGGCGCCGATGAGGCCGAGCACGTTGTTGATGCCGAGGTAGTAGGCGAAGCGTTCGTTGGTGACGGCGTCGGGGACGAAGGTGTCGCTGACGCTGCCGATGCCCGGGAGCCGGCGCTCCAGTTCCGTGCGGTGGGAGTCGCGGAAGTAGTAGCCCTGGTTGTCGCGGTAGCGGCCGCCGACCGGCCAGCCGGCCGGGTCGAGGAGGACCAGCGTGTTCTGCTGGTGCGCTTCGAGGGCGATGCCGGCGAGCGCGTCGAAGGCGAGGACCGGCAGGACGACGTGGTCGAGGTAGCGCAGGAACCACTCGGCGGAGACCGCTGCGGTCGTACGTCCGGTGGCGGCGGCCAGCCGCGTAACGGTCTCGGCCAGCCGGGAGCGCATGGTGGTCCGGCCGGGCCATGGGCGGGGTGCGGTGAGTGCGGCGATGCACAGGGCGTCGTCGCCCGAGCGGAAGGGGTTGTGGCGCAGCAGGACGTCGAGTCCGGGGACGGGGCGGCCGTCCGGGGCGTCGACGGCGAGCCAGGCGGGGTCGCGGACGATGTCGAAGCCGGGGTAGGACGCCTGCCACTGCTCGGCGAGGCCGGTGCGGAGCAGCCGGTGCACCTCGACGCCTCGGTGGAGCTCCTTGCGGAGGTTCTCGCGGCGGGAGTTGGTGATGCGCAGGCCCAAGGACAGCTTGAGCATCGCGGGGGCGCCGGGTCGGTGGGCGGTGCGGATGGAGGAGGTCGGGTACCAGGGCTCGCCGTACGGGCCCAGATCGTGCAGGAGTCCCGCGTCGCGGAGGGCGGCGACGGCGGGGCGCTCAAGAAGGTCGCGGGCCTGCCAGGGGTGCAGGGGAAGGGGGGTGGTGCCGGTGGGCAGCGGGAGGCCGGGGGCGAGCCGCCCGAGCAGTTGGGCGGCGGGAATCGGGCGGCCGCGCTCGGTCCAGGCCGAGTCGGTGGCGAGGACGGAGGGCGCGACGGCCATCCAGTGCAGGGGGAAGGAGCCGTGGAGTTCGGGTGAGTAGCGGCGCACCTCGGCCGCGGAGAGTTCCTCGCGGCTCTTCGGGGTCGGGTGCAGCGGGTGGCCGAGGAGGAGGGACTGTTCGGCGCTGAGGAAGCGGTCCAGGGCGATGGGGAGGGGGGCGGTCGGGCGCCGGCGTCGGTCGGCGATGAACTCGGCGGTGCGGTGGGCCGAGTCGGCGACCCGGCCGACGAGGTCGCAGGCGCCGGTGGCGGTGGCGGCCGCGGTGCCTGCGCCGGTGCCCTCGCGGGAGATCAGCGCGGCGAGGGTGACGGCGTCGACGGCCGGAGCGTCCCAGGGGGTGCCTTCGAGGCGTACCTGGGCGAAGCGGTGCCAGCCCGCGGGAGACCAGTAGCGGACGGCGACGAGCAGGGCTGCGCCGGACGCGGGAAGCGGGATGCGGAGCACGGGCCCGGCGGGCTGTCCGAGTCCGGTCTCGCGGACCCAGCACCGCAGCAGGTTCTCCACGGCCGCGGCCTCGGCGGCGGCTGCGGGGTCGGGGTGGTCCAGCGGGTCGGGCAGTCCGGCGCCCTCCGCCGCGACGGTCCGGGGTCTGGCGGTGCCGTCCTTCTGCCGCGGCACGGTGGCCGCCTCGGGCTGCGGCGCGCTGCCCGCCGGGGTGGCGTGGCCGGGCGGACCGGTCGGGGTCGGCGGCACCCCGGCGGCCGGCCACGCCGGGGCACCAGCCGGGTCGCCGCCCGAGTCGGGCCGCACCGGGCTGCCCGCCTGCGGGTCCGGGCGGACGGGGCCGGAACCCGTCGGATCCGTCGGGTACGCCGCACCGACCAGCGGCGCGGCAGGGCTGACCGGCGCGACGAAGTCGAGCGCGGGCGACGAGGCGTGCCCCGGCTCGGAGGAAGGAGCGGACGCGGCCAGCGACGGCAGGGCGGCCTCCGGGGCAACGGCGGCGGGCGGCTGAGAGCCCGAGCCCGGTACGGGACCGGGGTCCGCGGCGACGCCAGGCCGCAGGGCCCCCGCGGAGGCGGCGTCCGGCGCCACACCGGCCCCCGGGGCAGCGACCGACGGCCAAGCGGCGCCCGCAGAGGCGGCAACGGGCAGCGGGGAAGCGACGGAGCCCGGCGCGGAGGCGGCAGAGCCCGGGGCGAGGGGAGGCGGGGAAGCGAGGGGGGCCGTCGCGGGGGAAGACGGCGGCGAGGTCGGCCCGGGGGAAGACAGCAGCGGGGAGAGGACGGAGCCCGGCGCGGGGGAAAGCGGCGGTGGGGAGGCGGCTGGGCCCGTTGCGAGGGGCGGCGGGGAAGCGGCTGGAGCCGGGGCGGGGGGTGGCGAGGTCGGCGCGAGGGAAGACAGCAGCGGGGAGGCGACGGAGGGCGGCGCAGGGGAAGCCGGCGGGGAGGTGGCCGGGGCGGGGGACGACGGCGGCGGGGAGGCGAGGGGCGGCGGGGTGGGGCCCGGGGCCGGGGCCGGGGTGAGGGGGTGGGGGTCGGGCATTGGGGGTCCTTAGCGGCGGGTGGCGGCGGGGATGGCGTCGGCCAGGCGGTCCAGGACGGCCGCGGCCTGTTCGTCGGTCAGGGTCAGCGGGGGAAGCAGGCGGATGACGCTGGCGTGGCGGCCGCCGAGCTCGACGATCAGGCCGCGGTCCAGGCACTCCTGGCGGACGGCCGCCGCGAGGGCAGGGTCGGCGCAGCCCGTCTCGGGGTCGACCAGTTCGACGCCGATCATCAGGCCGCGGCCGCGGACGTCGCCGATGCAGGGGTGGTCGGGGCCCAGGCCGCGCAGGGAGGCGAGCATGCGGGCGCCCAGTTCGGCCGCGCGCTGCGCGAGCCGGTTCTCCCGGACGTAGGCCAGCGTGGCGGTGCCCGCCGCCATGGCCAGCTGGTTGCCGCGGAAGGTGCCGGCGTGGGCTCCGGGGGCCCACAGGTCCAGCCCGGCGCGGTACACGATCACCGCGAGCGGCAGGCTGCCGCCGATGGCCTTGGACAGGACCATCACGTCGGGCACCACCCCGGCGTGGTCGACGCCCCAGAAGGCGCCGGTGCGGCCCACTCCCGTCTGGACCTCGTCGGCGATCAGCGGGATGCCCCGGGCCGCGGTGATCTCCCGCATCCGGCGCAGCCAGGTGTCCGGCGCCGGGTTCACACCGCCCTCGCCCTGCACGGACTCGACGATCATCGCGGCCGGCGCCGCCACCCCGCCCTTGGGGTCGTCGAGCAGGCTCTCCGTCCACCGCGCGGCGAGCCGGGCGCCCTCCGCGCCGCCGACCCCGAACGGGCAGCGGTAGTCCTGCGGGTAGGGCAGCCGGGTCACCCGTACGTCCGAGGCTCCGCCCGAGGCCTCCAGCGCCCCCGCGGTCATACCGTGGTACGCCCCGGTGAAGGTGAGCAGCCCCGAGCGGCCGGTGGCGGTGCGTACCAGCTTGAGCGCGGCCTCGACGGCGTCCGTCCCGGCCGGACCGCAGAACTGGATCCGGGCGTCCGCCGCCAGCCCCGGGGGCAGGTTGGCGAACAGCTCGGTGGTGAAGGCGTCCTTGACGGGGGTCGCGAGGTCCAGGACGTGCAGCGGAGCTCCGGAGTCGAGCACTCCCCTGATCGCTTCCAGCACCACCGGGTGGTTGTGCCCCAGGGCGAGGGTGCCGGCGCCGGAGAGGCAGTCGAGGTAGCGCCGCCCGTCCGCGCCCTCGATGGTCAACCCCCGGGCGCGTACCGGCACGATGGGCAGGGAGCGAGCGTACGTCCGGGCGGCGGACTCCCGTTGGGCCTGCCTGCGCAGGATCGCTTCGCCTCCCGCTGCGGATCCGCGGCCCGCTTGCGGCGGGACGTGCGCCGCGGCCGCGGCCTGCTCGGTCAAAGCCACGAGTGTCGGTCCTCCCGCACGGATTGCTCCTTCGGAGTGCGCTTCGAACATGAACGCTGCTCCCCCGTCCCCCGTACGTACCAACGACGGTGGCGGCGGCGGATCACGGGTGGGCCCAAGATCCTTGCCCCGGCGGGACTTCGGCCCGGCGTCGGCTTGGGGCTCCCGCCCCTGGAACCGGCGCCCCGGGCTGCGCCGTCCACCACCACAGCGGCATAGTGGGGGGCTGCAACGGCGCCACGTACCACCACTTCACACGCGTCATTTCCAGAACCATCAGGGGGATTCACGACATGCGACCGATCCGACCGGTCATCGCGACCCTGTGCGCGGCCGCCCTCTCGCTGACCGCCGCGGCCTGCGGACCCGGCGACGGTGAGGCCGACGCCAAGCCGACCGTGGCGGCGAGCCTTCCCGGCGGGGTGGACGGGATCAAGATCCCGGACCAGCTCAGGGACAAGCTCAAGCAGCACGGCATCGACCTGGAGAAGTGGAAGGGGGGTGCGTGGAAGGACTGGAAGAAGGAGGACTGGCTCCGCGAGGCGGGCGACTACATCAACCCGATCATCGAGGGCCTCTGGGACCCGGACCGGATGCGTGACGCCGAGACTCCGCAGCCTCCGGCCGTCGACCCGGACGCCGGCAAGGACCAGGGGGTCACGGACCCGACCCCGGCGCCGGTGGCGGCCAAGCCCGCGAACGCGCCGTACCACCAGAGCGTTCCGGCGTCCGGCAAGGTCTTCTTCGACGGCCCCGAGGGTTCGATGGTCTGCTCGGCGACCGTCGTCAAGGACCCGGCCCACCCCGGCAAGTCCAACATGGTCTGGACGGCGGGCCACTGCGTGCACGCGGGCAAGGCCGGCGGCTGGTACCGCAACATCGCCTTCGTCCCGTCGTACAACAACGCGGGCAAGCCGGCGGCGCAGCTCAAGGGCGCGCCCCGCGCGGAGGTGGCCCCGTACGGCGTGTGGTGGAGCGACTGGGCGCAGACTTCGGACCAGTGGATCTCGACCGGCGGTCCGACCGGCGGCGCGGGCGCGCCGTACGACTTCGCGGTGCTGCACGTGACGCCCGAGGGGGGCGGCGGCAAGTCGCTGGAGGAGACGGTCGGTACGGCACTGCCGGTGGAGTTCAACGCCCCGGCGGTGGCGAAGGTGTCGAGCATGACGGCCACCGGATACCCGGCGGCGGCGCCGTTCGACGGCCAGAAGGCGTACCAGTGCACGGGCAAGCCGGGGCGGCTGGCGCTGAACCAGGCGGACCCGGTGCTGTACCGCATCGGCTGCACGATGACGGGTGGTTCGTCCGGCGGCGGCTGGGTCGCGGCGGGTGCGGACGGCAAGCCCGCGCTGGTCTCGAACACCTCGATCGGCCCGGCCAAGGCGGGCTGGCTGGCCGGGCCCCGGCTGGGGCCCGAGGCCAAGGGGATCTTCGACGCGGTGAGCGGCAAGTTCAAGTAGCAGTCGGGTTCCAGGAACCGTGACCGCATGAGTGAGGGCCCCCTGCACCGCAGGGGGCCCTCACTCACATGTCGCGCGTTACTGCTTGGCGGGTACGTACGGAGCCAGGTCCGCCGCGAGTTCCTGGTGGACCCGCGCCTTGAGCAGGGTGCCCTCCGGGGTGTGCTCCTCGGAGATGACCTCGCCCTCGGCGTGTGCCCGTGCGATCAGGGAGCCGCGCGTGTACGGCACCAGGGCCTCCACCTCGACCTCGGGCCGGGGCAGTTCGGTGTCGATGAGCGCGAGGAGTTCCTCGATGCCCATGCCCGTGCGCGCCGAGACGGCGATGGAGTGCCGTTCGATGCGCAGCAGGCGCTGCAGTACCAGCGGGTCGGCCGCGTCCGCCTTGTTGATCACCACGATCTCGGGCACGTTGACCGCGCCGACCTCGCGGATGACCTCGCGAACGGCGGCCAGCTGCTCCTCCGGCGCCGGGTGCGAGCCGTCCACGATGTGCAGGATGAGGTCGGAGTCGCCGACCTCCTCCATCGTGGAGCGGAACGCCTCGACGAGGTGGTGGGGCAGGTGCCGGACGAAGCCGACCGTGTCGGCCAGGGTGTAGATCCGGCCGGAGGGCGTCTCGGCCCGGCGCACGGTCGGGTCGAGGGTGGCGAACAGGGCGTTCTCCACCAGGACGCCCGCGCCCGTGAGGCGGTTGAGCAGCGAGGACTTGCCCGCGTTGGTGTAGCCGGCGATGGCGACCGAGGGCACCTTGTTGCGGCGCCGTTCCTGCCGCTTGATGTCGCGGCCGGTCTTCATCTCCGCGATCTCCCGGCGCATCTTCGCCATCTTCTCGCGGATCCGTCGCCGGTCGGTCTCGATCTTGGTCTCACCGGGGCCGCGGGTGGCCATGCCGCCACCGCCGCCGCCACCCATCTGCCGGGACAGCGAGGCACCCCAGCCGCGCAGCCGCGGCAGCATGTACTGCATCTGCGCGAGCGCGACCTGTGCCTTGCCCTCTCGGGACTTGGCGTGCTGGGCGAAGATGTCGAGGATGAGGGCGGTCCGGTCGACCACCTTCACCTTGACGACGTCTTCGAGGGCGATGAGCTGGCCGGGGCTGAGCTCGCCGTCGCAGACGACGGTGTCGGCGCCGCTCTCCATGACGATGTCGCGCAGCTCGCGCGCCTTGCCGGAACCGATGAAGGTGGCCGGGTCGGGCTTGTCGCGGCGCTGGATGACACCGTCGAGCACGAGGGCGCCGGCGGTCTCGGCGAGGGCGGCGAGCTCCGCGAGGGAGTTCTCGGCGTCGTTCACCGTGCCGGAGGTCCAGACGCCGACGAGCACCACGCGCTCCAGGCGGAGCTGGCGGTACTCGACCTCGGTGACGTCTTCGAGCTCGGTGGAGAGTCCGGCCACGCGGCGCAGGGCCGCGCGCTCGGAGCGTTCGAACTGCTCGCCGTCCCGGTCTCCGTCGATCGCGTGGCTCCAGGCGACGTCCTCTTCCATCAGGGCGTCGGCCCGAAGGCTCTCGGTGAAGCTCTGCGAGTCCGGCACGTCCTGTGCGTCCCGCGCGTCCTGGGAAGGGGAAGAAGAGGAGGTCATTGGATCCTTACGTCGATTCGATTCGTTCCGTTGTGTCCGCGTCGGCATCGGCCGGGGCGGAGCCAAGGCCAAAGCTACTGCCACGCGTGACATAACACTGTCACGTCCAACGTGTGACACCGCCGGACGATTCCCGGAAACAGCAACCCGGAGCCCGGAAGTCCGGACCCGAACCCGGAACCCGGTCCGTGTCCCGCCGCCGGCAGCGCGGCCTCGTCGATGGTTGCATGCCCGTTCCCGGCCCGTCACACCCTTTTCTCGGCCCCCGAGCCCTTCTTCGCCGCGCCGGCCGACGCGCCCGCCGCCGCGCCGCCCCACTCCGGGTGGCCCGGCATCGCCGGGGTCGTCTTCCCGTACAGCCACGGCTGAAGGAAGGCCGTCAGGTCCCTGCCCGCCTCCTGCGAAGCCAGGCGTACGAAGTCCTCCGTGCCCGCCACCGCGTCCTGGTGCTCGCTCACCCAGCGCCGCTCCACCCGGTCGAAGGCCGCAGCACCGATCTCCTGGCGCAGGGCGTACAGGATCAGCGCGGCCCCGTCGTAGACCACCGGCCGGAACAGCCCGATCTTCTGCCCGGGCGCCGCCGCCTTCGGCGCCGCCGGGGGCCCGCCGGCCGCCCGCCACTGGTCGGAGCGCTGGTACGCCTCGCGCATGCGCCGCTCCAGGGAGTACTTTCCGAGGCCGTCGGCGTACAGGGCCTCGTACCAGGTGGCGTGCCCCTCGTTGAGCCAGAGGTCCGACCAGGTGCGCGGGGAGACGCTGTCGCCGAACCACTGGTGGGCGAGCTCGTGCACCATCACGGACTCGACGTACCACTCCGGGTAGCCCTGGCCGGAGAACAGGCCGCTCTCGAACAGCGACAGCGTCTGCGTCTCCAGCTCGAAACCCGTCTTGGCGCGCGCGATCAGCACCCCGTAGTTCTCGAAGGGGTAGCGGCCGACGCGCTGCTCCATCCACTCGATGTGCCCGGCGGTCTTCTTCAGCCAGGGGTCCAGCTTCTCCCGGTCCGCGGTCGGGACCACGTCGCGCAGCGGCAGCCCGTGCGGTCCGGTGCCGTGCACCACGGTCGAGGCGCCGATCGAGACCTGTGCGAGCTCGGTGGCCATCGGGTGCAGCGTCCGGTACGTCCATGTCGTGGCGGCTCCCGCCCGGGGTGCGGGAAGCGCGCCCGGCACGCCGTTGGCGACGGCCGTCAGCCCCGCGGGAGCGGTGATCCGGAAGGTGAAGAGCGCCTTGTCGGCGGGGTGGTCGTTGCACGGGAAGACCCGGTGCGCGGCGTCGGCCTGGTTGGCCATGGCGAGGCCGTCGTCGGTGGGCACCCAGCCGCCGTCGCCCGCGGCGCGCGGGTCGCTGGTGTGCCGGACGGTGATGTGCAGAGGCGAGTCGCCGGTCAGCGGCCGGGCGGGCGTCAGGACGAGGTCCTCCCCGGCGCTCTCGAAGCGGGCGGGCTCCCCGTTCACCTCGACCGACGCCACCGTTCCGCGGGCGAAGTCCAGGTTGACGCGGTCCAGCGGCTGCCGGGTGCGGGCGTCGATGACCGTGACGGCGTCGAGCGGGGTGCGGTTGTCCTTGTAGGTGAAGGACAGGTCGTACGAGAGCACGTCGTACCCGGGGTTCCCCAGCTCGGGGAACAGCCGGTCGCCGATGCCCAGCGCCGTCGGCGGGGGCAGCGCGGCGGCGACGAGGGAGAGGGAGGCCGCGGCCAGCAGGGCGGCGCGCAGGCGCGGGGAGGTGAGCTGCATCCCCCACCGCTTACCAGCGCCCGCCGTGCCGCGGCGAACGGCGCGCGACGGGTCCACCCGAACGGGGACACCGCGCGCGGTCGGCTACGCCCGGCTGACGTCGTACACGCCGGGTACGTCGCGCATGGCGCGCATCAGCGCCGGCAGCCCGGTGGCGTCGGGCAGTTGCAGGGTGTAGGTGTGCCGGACGCGCTGCTCGACGGGCGGTTCCACGGTCGCGGAGACGACCTCGACCCCCTCGCGGGCGATGGCCTCGGTCAGGTCGGCCAGGAGATGGGGGCGGCCGAACGATTCGGCGAGCAGCGTGACCCGGCAGTCCGCGGTCGCCCGCCAGTGCACGGCGACGGAGGTACGGCCCACCGCGCGCATCTGGGCCACCGTCGCGCAGTGGATCCGGTGCACGGTGACGGCGCCGCCCCGTACGACGAACCCCGCGACCGCGTCCGGCGGCACCGGGGTGCAGCACCCGGCCAGCCGCACGGTGGCGTCCGGGAGGTCGGCGACGGCGTTGCCCCCGCCGCCGCGGGCCCCGATCACGGACAGCGGCGCCCGGGGCACCGCCGCGGCGGGCCCGGCGCCGTCGGGATGGGACTCCAGCCAGGAGCCGATGGCGATACGGGCGGCGGGGGTCCGGGCGTGCTCCAGCCAGTCGGCAGCGGGACCGGAGGAGGCGTCGTGCGCGAGGAGGAGCTGGACGGTGTCCCCGTCGGAGAGCGGGGAGGACAGGGAGGTGAGGCGCCCGTTGACCCGGGCGCCGATACAGCCGTGGGCCGCCTCGCCGTGCTGCGCGTAGGCGGCGTCGATACAGCTGGCACCGGCCGGCAGGCCCAGCGTCCCGCCGTCGGCGCGGAAGACGGTGATCTCCCGGTCCTGCGCCAGTTCCGAACGCAGCACGTTCCAGAAGGTGTCGGGGTCGGGCGCCGACTGCTGCCAGTCGAGCAGCCTCGAAAGCCAGCCGGGCCGCGTGGGGTCCACGCGCTCCTCGTCGCATTCGGCGGGCACACCCGGCTCACCCAGCGCCACGGCGCCGACAGCAGTGCCCGCGGCGGTCGCGGCACCCGGAGCGGTGGCGTACGGATTGCCCAGCGCCACCACCCCGGCCTCCGCGACGCGGTGCATCTGCCGGGTGCGCACGATCACCTCGGCGACGTACCCCTCGGGCGTGGCGACGGCGGTGTGCAGGGACTGGTAGAGGTTGAACTTCGGGGCGGCGATGAAGTCCTTGAACTCCGAGACGACCGGGGTGAAGCAGGTGTGCAGCTCCCCCAGCACCCCGTAGCAGTCGGCGTTCTCGCCGACGAGGACGAGGATGCGCCCGAAGTCGGAACCGCGCAGTTCGCCGCGCTTGAGGGCGATCCGGTGTACGGAGACGAAGTGCCGGGGCCGTACCTGTACCTCGGCGACGATGCCGGAGTCCCGCAGGACGGCGCGTACGGAGTCGGCGATGGCGGGCAGCGGGTCGCGCTCGCCCGCGTGGGCGGCGATGAGGGCGCGGGTGTGCTCGTACTCCTCGGGGTGCAGGATCGCGAAGACGAGGTCTTCCAGCTCGGTCTTGAGGGCCTGGACGCCGAGCCGTTCGGCGAGCGGGATGAGGACGTCGCGGGTGACCACGGCGATGCGGGCCTGCTTCTCGGGGCGCATCACGCCCAGGGTGCGCATGTTGTGCAGCCGGTCGGCGAGCTTGATGGACATCACGCGGACGTCGTTGCCGGTGGCGACGAGCATCTTGCGGAAGGTCTCGGGTTCGGCGGCGGCGCCGTAGTCGATCTTCTCGACCTTGGTGACGCCGTCCACGATGAAGCAGACCTCCTCGCCGAACTCCTCGCGGACCTGATCGAGGGTCACGTCGGTGTCCTCGACGGTGTCGTGGAGGAGAGAGGCCGTCAGGGTGGTGGTCTCGGCCCCGAGTTCGGCCAGGATGAGGGTGACGGCGAGCGGATGTGTGATGTACGGCTCACCGCTTTTGCGCATCTGACCGCGGTGCGAGGTCTCCGCGAGCAGGTACGCGCGCCGCAGGACGGACAGATCGGCGTCCGGATGGTGGGCGCGGTGTGCCTCGGCGACATGGCCGATGGCGTCCGGAAGCCGGTCGCGGGACGCGGGTCCGAGCAGTGCGGCGCGCCCGATCCGGCGCAGATCGAGCCTGGTCCGGCCACGTCTGCGGAGTTCAGGGCGCGCTTCGGGGCGTGCTTCGGGGTTCGTGGCCTCTGCACTCATGGGCACCTCCGGCGGCTTCGACCGGCGGTGGTGGGCATGGGGTGAGCCCTCAGGGCCGGTGCCTGATGCTACCGACCCCACCACGTGGCGCAGTCCACCTCTCGCTCAGCGTGAAACGGATCACCCATTAGAGGGAAGCTTCAGGCGAAAGCCGTTTCGGTGAGCCAGGCCGGATCGAACTCGCCCGTGGCGACGATGACTGCCGGTCCGGTCATGTCGATCTGCCCGTCGGGGTGTTCGGTGATGGCGAGGGTGCCGCCGGGGACGTCGACGGTGTAGGTGACCGGTTCGCCGCCGAGCGCCGGGTCGGCGCCGTCGCGCCGGATGGCGGCCACGGCGACGGCGCAGGCGCCGGTGCCGCAGGAGCGGGTCTCGCCCGAGCCGCGCTCGTGGACGCGCATGGCGACGTGCCGGGGGCCGCGGTCGACGACGAACTCGACATTGACACCCGTCGGGTAGGCGGATGCCGGGCTGTACGGGGGCGGGGTGTACAGGTTGCCGGCATCGTCCAGGCTGTCAACGAAGGCGACCGCGTGCGGGTTCCCCATGTTGACGTTGCGGGCGGGCCAGGAGCGCTCGCCGACGGAGACGGTGACCTCGCCCTCCGGGAACGCGGCGCGCCCCATGGACACCGTGACGTTGCCCGCCTTGTCGAGGTGGACGCGCTTGACGCCGCCGCGGGTGGCGACGGCCAGGTCGCCGGGCTCGACGTGCCCGGCGTACTGGAGGTAGCGGGCGAAGACGCGGACGCCGTTGCCGCACATCTCGGCGACGGAGCCGTCGCTGTTGCGGTAGTCCATGAACCACTCGGCCTCGTCGGCCATGTGCGCCGCGTCGGCGTGCGCGGCGGTCCTCACCACGTGCAGCACTCCGTCCGCGCCGATCCCAGCCCGCCGGTCGCACAGCTTCGCGACGGCGGACGCGGGCAGCTCGATGGCGTTGTCCGGGTCCGGGACGATCACGAAGTCGTTCTCGGTGCCGTGGCCCTTGAGGAAGAAGATGCTGGTCTGCGTCACGAGGCCATCGTAACGAGGGTGCGCCGGACCCGACCGGCCCGACTGACCAGTGAGACGCCCCGGGGCGACCCCGCGCCCCGCCGGCCTACCGGAGGCGGGCCACCCGGTACACGGCGAGCGCTACGACGGCCAGCGCGACCAGCGCGTACAGCGCCGCCACCCGCCAGTCGGGGCGCAGCCCGGCCCCGCGGGCCGGGAGTCCGGGCAGGGCGTAGCCGACGCGGCGCGCGGCCATCATGCCCCAGCCGCCGGCGCAGCAGCAGATGAGGAAGCCGAGCATGGCGACCACCGCGCCGCCGTCACCGAACTCGAAGGCGAGCGGGAAGGCGAACATGAGGGAGCCGGAGGCGGCGAGCACCACGATGGGGGCGATCTGCCACAGCCGCAGCCGGCGCTGCGGGCGCAGTTCCACCTCGAACTCGGGACCCGAGGCGGCCTGCGCCTCTGCGGGGTCCGGTACGTCGGGGCCGTCGGGGCTCAGCCGCGTCGGCTCTGCGGGCAGTCCCAGCCCGTCGGCGGCGCCGTGGGCGTCGCGCAGCGCGGGACCGTCGTCCGGGCCGGACGCGGGCCCGCCCAGAACCATCGGGTCCGCTTCCCGCCGGGTCTCGTCCCGCCCGGTGTCTCGAGGGCCGGCCTCCATCGCCACGCGCCCTCCCCACTCGGACTTCGTACGCCGCCGTTCACCGCCGGTGACCGCACCGGCTGGAGTTTGATGATGGCACGCCGCCGGGCCCCGGACGGGCGCCCGGGGCGTCCCGATGCCATCACGTGATCAGGCTGTGACCGCTCGTTCGACCAACGACTGCGCGAGTCCGGCGAGTTCCGGCCGGTCTGCGAGGGCGCCGCTCAGCCAGTGCACGCGCGGGTCGCGGCGGAACCAGGAGTCCTGCCTGCGGGCGAACCGTTTCGTTGCGCGGACCGTCTCGGCGCGGGCCTCGTCCTCGGTGCACTCCCCGGCCAGCGCGGCCAGCACCTGCTGGTAGCCGAGCGCCCTGGAGGCGGTGATTCCGTCGCGCAGTCCCCGGGCCTCCAGCGCGCGGACCTCGTCCACCAGCCCGGCCTCCCACATCCGGTCCACCCGCGTCGCGATCCGCTCGTCGAGTTCCGGCCGGGCCACGTCGACGCCGATCTGCACGGTGTCGTAGACCGACTCGTGTCCGGGGAGGTTGGCGGTGAAGGGGCGCCCGGTGATCTCGATGACCTCCAGGGCGCGCACGATGCGGCGGCCGTTGCTGGGCAGGATCGCCTGGGCCGCGGCCGGGTCGGCGGCGGCGAGGCGGGCGTGCAGGGCGCCGGGGCCGCGGAGGGTCAGCTCGTCCTCCAGCCGGGCCCGTACCTCGGGGTCGGTGCCGGGGAACTCCATCGCGTCGAGCGCGCCGCGCACGTAGAGGCCGGATCCGCCGACGAGGACGGGGGTGCGGCCCTGCGCGAGCAGCTTGTCGATCTCGATGCGGGCGAGGCGCTGGTACTCGGCGACGTTGGCGGTGTCGGTGACGTCCCAGATGTCGAGGAGGTGGTGCGGGACGCCGCCGCGTTCCTCCGTCGTCAGTTTGGCGGTGCCGATGTCCATCCCGCGATACAGCTGCATCGAGTCGGCGTTGACGACTTCGCCGTCGAAATGGCGGGCCAGGGCTACGCCCAGGTCGGACTTTCCGGCGGCGGTGGGACCGACGACGGCGATGACCCGCGGGGCGGGGGCTGCTTTCCTCACCGCCCCAGTCTCGCAGCCCCCGGTCAAGACCCCGGCATGTACCCGATCGAGCTACGTGACGGGTTGTGGACGGGGTCGTTGCCCTTGCGAGGTTCCGGCTGGTGTGCGCTCGGCGCACGGCCGGCGCGTACGTGGCGGACGCCGGTCCGGCCAACGCGGAACTTCACTCACACGAGTAACGTTACGGGAGTAGACATGGGCATTTTTGACCGGTTTTTTCGCAACAAGGATGAGGTCGCGCAGGAGCAGGAAGCGACCGAGCCCCTGACGGCGGAGTCCGAGGCGGCCGAGGAGGCCGAGGCCGGGTCGGCTGTGGCCGAGGCACCCGCGGCGGAAGCCGTGGAGATCCCGAAGCAGCAGTCGGCGCAGGCCGCCGCGGACAGCGAGGCCGGTGAGAGCGCCCGTACGTAGCCACCGCCAATGGAAGGTGACCCATGGGCCTGCTGGACAATCTGAAGGCCAAGCTCGCGCCGGCGAAGGACAAGGTCGGAGACCTCGCGCAGCAGCACGAGGGCAGGATCGGCCAGGGTCTGGACAAGATGGCGAAGGCCGTGGACTCCAAGACCAAGGGCAAGTACCACGGCCAGATTTCGAGCGGTACGGACAAGGCGAAGGACGCCCTGGGCAAGATCGCCCACAAGGACACCCCCGGCGGGCCGACTCCGCCGGCCGCCTCCTGAGGCGATCCCGGAGAACAGACCGGAGAACAGACCGGAGAACAGAAGGGGGCGCGGGACCACACGGTCCCGCGCCCCCTTTCCCGTACGCGCGGGGACGGCAGGTACGGACGTTCAGGACCAGGCGGCCACGAAGTACCCGACCCCGTACGGGGCGTCCTCGTACAGCAGCCGCCCGTCCAGCCCGACGCCCTCCGCGGCACCCGCGAGGACCTGCCAGGGGGCCCGTCCGGCGGCCATGAGCTCGTGCGCCAGCCCGGCGTCCAGGGCGCTGAGGGCGGCCACGTCGGCGGCGCCGAGGGCCCGGCCCGCCGCCGCGTCGAAGGCGGCGGCGCGCTCGTCGAGGTAGCCGGGGGCCTTCAGGGTGCGGCAGGCGCTGCCGTCGCCCATGACGAGCAGGGCGACGCGGGCGTCGCGGCCGGCGAGCTCCCGGCCGGCGTCCAGGCAGCCGGCGGTCTCCAGCTGCTCGGGGACCCCGAGCCCCTCCACGGGCGCGGCGCCCCAGCCGGCGCGGCCGAGCAGCCAGGCGCCCACGGCCAGCGAGGTGGGCAGCAGGCGCGGCCCCTCCTCGCCCCGACCGAGTTGTACGTCGGCCCCGACCCCGAACCCGCGGAAGCTGCCGCGCGCTCCCTGGGGGTAGGGCCCGCAGTGCTCCAGGTCGGCGGATCCGACGACCACGAGCAGATCCGGCCGCGAGGCGGTCAGCACGGCGAGCGCGTCGGAGCATGCGGTGCGGGCATCACCGAGTTCGGCGGCGGCCCCCGCGGCGACCTCGGGCACGAGCATCGGCGGGGCGGGACAGACGGCGGCGGCTACGAGCATGATCCGCAGCCTAGCCGCCGCGGTCCCCGGAGGGGTCAGTCGATCGCGCAGCCCGAGGTGGCGACGGGCAGCGGCGCGGGCACGCCCAGGGTGGGGATGCCGAGCATGACGCCCGCCGGCTGGGCCGGGGCGGCGTTGCGCTTCTCCCAGGCGTCGCCCGCACGGGTGCGGCGCACCTCCCGGGTCGGGCCCTCCGCCAGCAGGTGGTGCGGGGCGGCGTAGGTGATCTCCACGGTCACCACGTCACCCGGACGGACCTCCGCGTCCGGCTTCGTGAAGTGCACCAGGCGGTTGTCGGGCGCGCGGCCGGAGAGGCGGTGGGTGGCGCCGTCCTTGCGGCCCTCGCCCTCCGCGACCATGACCTCCAGGGTGCGGCCGACCTGCTTCTTGTTCTCCTCCCAGGAGATCTCCTCCTGCAGGGCGACCAGGCGCATGTAGCGGTCCTGGACGACCTCCTTGGGGATCTGCCCCTCCATGTCCGCGGCGGGCGTGCCGGGGCGCTTGGAGTACTGGAAGGTGAAGGCGTTCGCGAAGCGGGCCTCGCGCACGGTGTGCATCGTCTGCTGGAAGTCCTCCTCGGTCTCGCCGGGGAAGCCCACGATGATGTCGGTGGAGATCGCCGCGTGCGGGATGGAGGCGCGGACCTTCTCGATGATGCCGAGGAAGCGCTCCTGGCGGTACGAGCGGCGCATCGCCTTGAGGATGGTGTCCGAGCCGGACTGGAGCGGCATGTGCAGCTGCGGCATCACGTTCGGGGTCTCGGCCATCGCCGCGATCACGTCGTCCGTGAAGTCGCGCGGGTGCGGGGAGGTGAAGCGGACCCGCTCCAGGCCCTCGATGGCTCCGCAGGCGCGCAGCAGCTTGCTGAACGCCTCGCGGTCGCCGAGGTCCGAGCCGTACGCGTTCACGTTCTGGCCGAGCAGGGTGATCTCCGAGACGCCCTCGGCGACCAGGGCCTCCACCTCGGCGAGGATGTCGCCGGGGCGGCGGTCCTCCTCCTTGCCGCGCAGGGCCGGGACGATGCAGAAGGTGCAGGTGTTGTTGCAGCCGACGGAGATCGAGACCCAGGCCGCGTAGGCGGACTCGCGGCGGGTCGGCAGCGTGGAGGGGAAGGCCTCCAGCGACTCGGCGATCTCGACCTGCGCCTCTTCCTGGATGCGGGCGCGCTCCAGCAGGACGGGCAGCTTGCCGATGTTGTGCGTGCCGAAGACGACGTCGACCCAGGGGGCCCGCTTGACGATGGTCTCGCGGTCCTTCTGGGCCAGGCAGCCGCCGACGGCGATCTGCATGCCCGGGCGCTTCGTCTTCATCGGGGCGAGCCGGCCGAGGTTGCCGTACAGCTTGTTGTCGGCGTTCTCCCGCACGGCGCAGGTGTTGAACACGACGACATCGGCGTCGCCGTCCGCGCCCTCGGGGGCCCGGACGTACCCCGCACCCTCCAGCAGACCGGACAGTCGCTCGGAGTCGTGCACGTTCATCTGGCACCCGTAGGTGCGCACCTCGTACGTCTTCAAAACAGCAGCCTCGCCCTCGACACTCACCCGACAAGGGTAAGGCTTGGCCCCGGGCCCCGGTCGCGGCCGCCGTCGGGCGGCCCGTGACAGGACGGCGGGCGGGTGGCAGGATCGCGGACATGCCTCTCGTACCGCCCCGGATCAGCAGGCGCCACGCCCTGCGGGCCCTGGTGGCCGTACTCGTCGTGCTCGGGGCGCTGGTGTGGTGGCTGCGGCCCTTCGGGGAGCCGGAGCTGAAGGGCGAGCTGGTGTTCAGCACCGGTGTCCGTACGGGCGTCTACCACCGCTACGGCCAGCTCCTGCAGCCCGAGCTCGCGCGGGACCTGCCGGGGGTGGACGTCCGGCTGGAGACCAGCGAGGGCTCCCAGCAGAACCTCCAGCGGGTTGCGGCCGGGGAGGCCGACTTCACGGTGGCGACGGCGGACGCGGTCGCCAAGTACCGGCTCGACGGGAAGCCCGGCGCGGAGCGGCTGCGCGGCTGCGCGCGGCTGTACGACGACTACGTGCAGCTGGTGGTGCCCGCCGGGTCCCCGGTGCAGTCGGCGCAGGACCTGCGGGGCAAGCGGGTCGCGGTCGGGCAGGACGGTTCCGGGGTGCGGCTGATCTCGGAACGGCTGCTGACGGCGGCGAAGCTGGACCCGCACCGGGACGTCGTCCCGGTGTCCATCGGCATCGACACCATGCCGGCGGAGCTCCAGGCCGGCCGGATCGACGCGTTCTTCTGGTCCGGGGGCCTGCCCACCAACGCGGTGCGGGAGCTGTCGGAGCGGTTCGAGATCCGGCTCGTCCAGCTCGGGGACCTGGTGGAGGAGCTCCAGGCCGGCGGGAGCCCGGCACGGTACTACCGGGCCGCGGTGATGCCGCAGGACGCGTACGCGCGGGCCCGCAACACCTCGTCGGTGGCCACGCTGGCCGTACCGAACCTGCTGGTGACCCGGGAGGACACGGGCGCCGAGCTGACGGAGCAGTTCACCCGTACCGTGATCCTCAGCCGCGACCGGATCGGGCACGAGGTGCACGCGGCGCAGCTGGTGGACCTGCGGACGGCGATCTACACCGATCCGCTGGAGCTGCACGAGGGCGCGATGCGCTACTACCGCTCGGTCAAGCCGTAGCCGCGGACTCCGCGGGCAGCAGCATCAGGGCCGCCGCGGCCGCACCGATCAGGCCCGCGTGGGTGCCGAGGCTCGCCGGGACCACCCGCAGGTCCGAGACGAAGGACAGGGTCGCGTACGAGGCCAGGTGCCGCCGGACCGGCTCGAAGAGGGTGTCTCCGCTGGCGGCGACCCCGCCGCCGATGACCGCGATGTCGGTCTCCACGAGGGTCGCGGTGCCCGCGATGGCGGCGGCCAGGGCTCGGCCCGCGCGGTCGTAGGCGGCCAGTGCGACCGGGTCGCCCGCCTCGGCGGAGGCGGCGACGCCCGCGGCCGTGGGGTCGGGGCCGGTCCAGCCCTGGGCGAGGGCCCACGCGGCGATGGCGGTGCCGGAGGCGATGGACTCGACGCAGCCGCGGCCTCCGCAGACGCACGGCTCCCCGTCGAAGGCGACGCTCATGTGGCCGATGTGGCCTGCGTTGCCGGTGGGGCCGGGGTGGAGCTGGTTGTTCAGGATCAGTCCGCCGCCCACGCCGGTGGAGACCACCATGCACAGCGCGTTCGCGTGCCCGCGGGCCGCGCCCAGCCAGTGCTCGGCGGCGGTCATCGCCACCCCGTCGCCGGCCAGGACCGTGGGGAGCTTCGCCCCGTGGCGTGCCAGCTCCGCCTCGACGCGGGCCCGCACCGGGAACTGCCGCCAGGCCCCGATGTTCACCGGGCTGACGGTGCCCAGGGCGGTGTCCACGGGACCCGCGCTGCCGATGCCGCAGCGCACCGCCGAGGGCCACAGGGGGCTCGCGGCGAGTTCCCCGACGACCTCGGCGACGGCCGCGAAGACGGTGTCGCCGTCGGCGCCGCGCGGGGTCGGGCGGCGGGTGGTGGCCGTCATCGTGCCGTCGGGGTGCACCAGCGCACCGGCGACCTTCGTGCCGCCGATGTCGATCGCCACCGTCAGGCCCCTGGCCGGGGCGGCGGCTCGCGGCGCGGGGAAGGCGGAGGTGGGGGCGGGCGTGGTCACGGTGGCGGCTCCAGGAAGGGTTGATCTCAGTATGCCGCCGGTGGCGGAGCCGTACTCTCACGGGGCTCCAGCCGGGGCCGCTCGCTCTCCCGGGACCGCGGCGGGCCGCCGGCCAGGGCCGCGAGGAGTTCCTCGGCGGCGAGTCGGCCGAAGCCCGCGGTGTCCCGAACCAGGGCGGTCAGCCGGGGGTGGGTGACCCGGCAGAGCGCGGAGTCGTCCCAGGCCACGATCGACAGCCGGCCCGGCACCGGGATGCCCAGCTCGGCGGCGACGGCGATGCCTGCCACCGCCATCACGTCGTTGTCGTAGACCAGCGCGGTCGGCGGCTCCGGTTCGGCGAGGATCCGCCGGGTGGCGGCCGCGCCCTCGGCGTCGGAGTAGTCGGTGAGCACCGAGCGGACCCGGTCCGGGCCGAGTCCGCGCCGCTCGGCCTGCGTGCGCAGCGACTCGATCCGCCGGGCGGTGTGGGCGAGGCCGGGCAGCCCGGCGACGTGGGCGATCCGGCGGTGGCCGAGCCCGTACAGGTGGTCCAGGACCTGGGCCATGGCGCCGGCGTCGTCCGCCCACACCGAGGTCAGGGCTGAGGGCGGGTCGCTCTGGCCCACCGTGACCGCGGGCAGGCCCAGCTGTTCGAGGAGGGCCGGGCGCGGGTCGTCCGTACGCGGGTCCACGACGAGGACCCCGTCCACGCGCCGTTCGGCCCACCAGCGGCGGTAGACGGCGCATTCGGCATCGAGGTCCGGGGCGACCTGGAAGAGCAGGGCGGTGCGTTCGGCGGCCAGGACCTCCTGTATGCCCGAGACGAGTTGGAGGAAGAAGGACTCGACGCCGAGGGTGTGCGCGGGCCGGGCGAGGACCAGGCCGACGGCGCCGGACCGTTCGCCGGACAGGGCGCGGGCGGCGCTGTTGGGCTGCCAGCCGAGCTCCTCGGCGACGCGCCGGATCCGGGCGCGGGTGTCCTGGGACACGCCCGGCCGGTCGTTGAGCGCGAAGGAGACGGCGCTCTCCGACACCCCGGCCCGGCGGGCGATGTCCTTGATGGTGGGTCTGCGGGCCATGGCCTGCCTCAACCTCCGGTGATGCGAACGGCGATGGCCGGACCGTACGCGATCCCGCCCGGGCACACCGCCTGGAGCACCGCGTGGACCACCGCCCGGGCCACCGCCCGGGCCACCGCCCGGTGCTCCTCGGGCGGGGCGGTCGGGGGCGCCCGGGAGTGGTGGCCGGCGCGGCCGAAATACCACTGTCCATTTCTGCATGAGACGCCGGAACTAAACCGCATTAGCTGCATCAGCCTCGGCAATCAGAACCCTTCTGTCAACGGGACTGAAGCGCATAAGTAGCGACTCCTCCGAGGCCCTGTTGACTTCCCCCACCGGGCGGTGCAGGTTAGCCGCGTCCGGCGAATTCCCCTGAACTCCAGGACCTTTCATGCACCCCGCCCCCAGAACCCTCCGCTTCGGCGCGAATTACACCCCGACCCGGGGCTGGTTCCACCACTGGCTGGACTTCGACCTCGACGAGGTCAGGGCCGATCTGGACTCGATCGCGGCGCTCGGCCTCGACCACGTCCGGGTGTTCCCGCTGTGGCCCGTCTTCCAGCCGAACCGGACGCTGATCCGCCCGCGCGCCGTCGAGCAGCTCGTCGCGCTCGCCGACGCCGCCGCCGAGCGCGGACTCGACGTCAACGTCGACGGGCTGCAAGGGCACTTGTCGAGTTTCGACTTCCTGCCCGCGTGGACCGGGACCTGGCACCGGCGCAGCATCTTCGGCGACCCGGACGTCGTGGCCGGGCAGGAGGAGTACCTGCGCACGCTGGCCGCCGCCCTTGCCGACCGGCCGAACTTCCTGGGCATGACGGTGGGCAACGAGGTCAACCAGTTCTCCGACGACCCGCACCCCTCCCCCGACCGGATCACCCAGGAGCAGGCGGGCCGCTGGCTGGAGCGGATGCTCGCCGCCTGCGAGGCGGGCGCGCCCGGGCGGCTTCACGTGCACGCCGAGTACGACGCCGCCTGGTACCGGGACGGGCACCCCTTCACCGTGGCCCAGGCCGCCCGGCTGGGCGGGGCCACCGCCGTGCACTCCTGGGTGTTCAACGGCACCGCGCAGCGCCACGGGCCGACCGGGACGGCGACCGAGCACCATGCCGCGTACCTGGTCGAGCTGTCCAAGGCCTGGGCCCGTGACCCGCACCGCCCGGTGTGGCTCCAGGAGGTGGGCGCGCCGGCGCCGCTGATCCGGCCGGAGCGGGCGGCGCGGTTCACCGAGGCCACGGTGGCGAACGCGCTGGACTGCCCCGACCTGTGGGGCGTGACCTGGTGGTGCTCGCACGACGTGTCCCGGGAGCTGGCGGACTTCCCGGAGCTGGAGTACGGCCTCGGCCTGCTCACCAACGACCGCGGGACCAAGCCCGCCGGCGAGGCCATCGCCCGCATCACCGAGCAGTGGCGGGGCCGGGAGCACCGCCCGGCCGTACGGTCCACCGCGCTCGCCGTGGACGTGGGCGGGGCGGAGGCGGCGCCGAAGCGCTCGGTGTGCGCGCCGGGCGGGGCGTTCTTCGAGGCCTGGGCCACGCTCACCGCGGCCGGGGTGCGGCCGGCGGTGGTGCTGGCCGAGCTGGCCGAGGACCCGGCGCACCTGTCCGCGCGCGGCATCACCGAGGTGCTGAGCGTTCGCGAGGTCATCTGACCGTCCGTACCGAAGGAGCCTGACGTGTCCGAGCCCGGCAACGAGAACGGCAACCAGACCGGCAACGGCGTCGACCCCCGTCCGTCCACCGCCGCCCCGGCCCCCGCCGCCCCCGCGGCGAGACCGACCCGGCGCGGGCTGCTGCTCGCGGCGGCCGGGGGCGCGGCCGTCACCGCCCTGCCGGGGGCACCCGCCCACGCCGCGGCCCCGGCCGCCGCCGCGCGGCCGGGGCCTCCGGCCGACCGGGCCGACGTAGCCGACCCGGCCGAACTGGCCGAACTGGCCGAACTGGCCCCGTACGCCTCCTACTGGTTCCCGGACTCGCTCCCCGAGGGCTCCCCGGGCCCGGGGATCACCTGGCGTTCGCTGAAGCAGTGGACCCCGGAGTCCGATCCGGACCTCGCCCACAACACCGCGACGGTGCCGCTCGCCACCCGGTTCACGCCGGTGCCGCCGAACGCGTCCGCGCGCGCCGGGCAGGCCCGTATCGCCTCGCTCGTGTCGTTCGGTCCGACCGCCGGGAACCCCTCCCAGGGCTCCGCCACCGCCGACTACTACGCCCTCGGCCACTGGGCTTACATCGACGAGCTGGTGTTCTGGGGCGGCTCGGCCGGCGAGGGCATCGTGCTCGCCCCGAACGCGCCCGTGGTCGACGCCGCCCACCGCAACGGCGTGCGGGTGCTGGGCAACGTGTTCCTGCCGCCCGTGGCCTACGGCGGCGACCTCCAGTGGACCCGGGACCTGGTCCAGCGCGACGCCCTCGGCCGCTTCCCGATCGCCGAGCAGCTGGTCCGGGTGGCGACCGCGTACGGCTTCGACGGCTGGTTCGTCAACGCCGAGACCGACGGCGGGGACAGCGGACTCGCCGCCCGGATGCGGGAGTTCCTGCGCGCCCTGCGCGCCGACGGGGAGCCGCACGGCCTGCGGATCACCTGGTACGACGCGATGGACTCCACCGGCCGGGTCCGCTGGCAGGGCGCCCTCAACGAGCTCAACCAGGAGTTCTTCGAGGACCGCCGGGGCGCGGTCGCGGACACGATGTTCGTGGACTTCCGCTGGACCTCCCGGACCCTGGCCGAGTCGGGTGCGCTCGCGGACCGGCTGGGCCGCTCCCGGTACGAGCTGTGGGCGGCCGTGGACACGGAGTCGCGCGGCTGGGATTCGGCCGTCGACTGGGACGCGATCATTCCGCGCGACCCCGGGCGGGACCACGTCGTCGGCTACGGCTTCTACCGGCCCGAATGGACCCGCAACCACCTCACCGACCGCTCCCCCGGCGCCTTCCACCGCGCCGACGACCGGTTCTGGACCGGCGAATCCCTGGACCCCGCCCACCCCGCACACCCGGCCCACCCGGCCCACCCGGCCCACCCGGCCCCCGCATCCGGCTGGCGCGCACCGGCCACCGCCGTCGCCGACCGCTCCACCGTGACCGCGCTGCCCTTCGCCTGCTCCTTCAACACCGGGCACGGCGAACGCTGGTACGAGCAGGGCAGGGCCGTCTCCGACACCCCGTGGAACCACCTCGGCCTACAGGACCGGCTGCCGGGCCGCCGCTGGGTCGTGGAGACCACCGGCGAGCGCCCCGAGGTCGCCCTCGACTTCGCCGCCGCCTGGCGCGGCGGTTCCAGCCTGCTCGTCTCGGGCCGCCTCACCGCCCCGGCCGCGGTCGGGCTGCACTGCACCCGCCTGCCGCTCACCCGCTCCACGGTGCTGGAACTGGTCCACGCGACCGAGTCGGGCCCGGTCACGGTGGAGGTCGGCGTGGCCACCCGCGAACCGGCCGCCCCGGGCGAACCGGTTCCGTACACCTGGCTGAGGGGCGAGGCACTCGGCACCCGGCAGGGCTGGCGCACGACCCGGGTCCGGCTGTCGACGCTGGCGGGCAGGACCGCCCACGGCCTTGCCGTACGGATCACCGGGCGCGGTACGAAACCGGTGCGCTGGCGGCTCGGAGCCGTGACGGTGCGCGACGCGTCCCCGGGGCGGCGGCCGGGTACTCCGGGCACGCCCACCGTGGACGCCTCGACCCAGCACGCCGGCCGGGCGGCGCTGCGGCTGTCGTGGCGCCGGGCAGCCGGGCCGGTCCGCCACTACGAGGTGTCGCGGGTGCTCCCCGACGGCACCCGCCGCTTCCTGACCGGCACCTGCGGTACCGCGGTCCACCTCCCCGCCGTCGCCCGCGCCGGGCGGGAACGGGAGGCCGTCTTCGAGGTGCGGGCAGTGGACGAGCTCTATGTCGTCTCCGGCCCGGCCCGCACCGCGCTGACCTGGGCCGAAGCCCCGTAGAAGGCACACAGCACCCGCCGCCGCCCGCCGGCGCCGCAGCCCTCAGGTGGTGTGCGGGTCCGTACGCGGCACCGTCACCGTGACGCGCAGCCCGTGCGGCGGGTTCGCCTCGTAGGAGAGCGACCCGCCGCCCGCGGCGAGCAGCGCGCGGGAGATGGAGAGGCCGAGCCCGGAGCCCTTGATGTTCTGGTGGCGGCCGCTGCGCCAGAACCGGTCGCCGATCCGCAGGAGCTCCTCGTCGGTGAGGCCGGGCCCCCGGTCCGCGACGACGACGCGTACCGTGCGCCCCTCCACGGAGACCGAGACTTCGACCTCCTCACCCTCAGGGGTGAACTTCAGCGCGTTGTCGATGACGGCGTCGAGGGCGCTGGACAGCGCGATGGGGTCCGCCCAGCCGGTGACGGCGGACCGGCCCGTACCGGTGATCCGGACGCCCTTCTCCTCGGCGTAGGGACGCCAGGCCATGACCCGCTCGGCGGCCAGGCCCCCGATGTCGGTCAGGCTGATCTCCGCGGAGGCGTGCTCGGCCAGCGCCAGGTCCAGCAGGTCGTCCAGGACCTGGGTCAGGCGCTTGCCCTCGGTACGGACGGAAGCGATCTCCTCGTTCCCCTCGGGCAGTTCGAGGGCGAGCAGCTCGATCCGCAGGAGCAGCGCTGCGAGCGGGTTGCGCAGTTGGTGGGAGGCGTCCGCGACGAACGCCCGCTGCTGCTCCAGTACCTCTTCGACGTTGTCGGCCATCTCGTTGAACGAGTGGGCCAGCCTCCTGAGTTCCGGCGGCCCGCCGGCGGCCGCGACCCGGGAGTTCATCCGCCCGGTGGCGATGCCGTGGGCGGCCGCGTCCAGGGTCTGGACGGGCTTGAGCACCCAGCTGGTGAGCCGCAGCGCGGCGCCGAAGGCGACGAGCATGGCGGCCGCCAGCCCGGCGAGGATGAGCAGCCAGCCGCGCAGGATCCGGGCCCGCATCTGGTCGGTGGGCGATTCGGTGGCGACGACGGCGACGACGTCCCCGTCCAGGACGACCGGGGAGACGACGAGGAGTTTGCCGTGGGTCTGCCAGGGCCAGACCTGCCCGGGGTCGTGGCTGCGCCGCCCGGCGAGGGCGTCCGTGAAGGCGCGGGAGCCCTCTCCCGACTTGGGGAGCTCCCACCAGCCGGGGGCCCGGGCCATCGCGTTGTCGTCGCGGTTGAAGATGCCGACGCGGATGCCGTACAGCTCCTGGTAGCGGGCGAGGTCGTGCTGGAGGGTCTCGCGGCGCTCGTCCGCGCCGGTGGCGTTGGAGCCCTCGGCGTCGATGACGAACTGGGCGAGGGCGGCGAAGCGGGCGCTGTCGTCGATCCGGTCGACCACCACGCGCTGCTGCTGTCCGGCGGCCAGGCTCACGGCGAGCGGGAAGCCGAGCGCGAGCAGCGTGCCCGCCATGAGGATGACGAGCAGCGGGAGCAGCCGGGCGCGCACTGCGGGTCCCGCTAGGGGGCGGCGGGGGTGACGAGCCGGTAGCCCACCCCGCGGACGGTCTCGATGAGGGCGGGCATGCGCAGCTTGGACCGCAGTGAGGCGACGTGGACTTCGAGGGTCCGGCCGGTCCCCTCCCAGCTGGTGCGCCACACCTCGCTGATGATCTGTTCGCGGCGGAAGACGACGCCGGGGCGCTGCGCGAGCAGGGCCAGCAGGTCGAACTCCTTGCGGGTGAGCGGCACATCGGCGCCGTCGACGGTGACGCGGCGGGTGGGCAGCTCGACGCTGACGGGCCCGAGGCGGACGACGGACGGCGATCCGGTCCCGGTGGCGGTGACTTCCTCCGCCGAGGCTCCGGTGCGCCGGGCGACGGCGTGGATGCGGGCGAGGAGTTCGCCGGTGTCGTAGGGCTTGACGACGTAGTCGTCGGCGCCCATGTTCAGGCCGTGGATGCGGGAGCGCACATCGGCCCGCGCGGTCACCATGATGACGGGCGTGGCGGTGCGCTTGCGGATCTTGCCGCAGACCTCGTACCCGTCCTGGTCGGGCAGTCCGAGGTCGAGCAGGATCACCCCGTAGGACGCCACCTGGGGCGGCGCTCCGGCGGGCAGCAGCGCCTGGAGGGCCTCCTCGCCGCTGCGGGCGTGGGTCACCTGGAAGCCGTGCCGGGACAGGATCGCGGACAGGGCGGCGGCGACGTGGTCGTCGTCCTCGACGAGCAGCAGTCTCATGGCGTCCCCCACTCCTGTTCCCGACATCCTGACGTCCCGGCATCATGATCCGGGCCACCATGCATCCACGCCGATGGGGACGCCCACGTCAAGCGGGTTCCGCCGCGGCGCGTCTTCCGTTATGCACCCGGTACGAGCAAGGGGGCCGATGCTCCTGTGCCCGCACGGAGCGTATCCGGGCGAGGCCGGATCGTTATGCTCAATTCTCCCTCAGATGTGATGACGGTGTGCGCGCCTCATCACTACTGTCCTCCCAACCGAGGAGGACGGAGCAAGAAGCCGATGAGCGGAGTATCAGTGACCAAGGACGTGCAGGACGCGGCCGGTGCCGCGGACGACCTGGTCGTGCTGAGCAACGTCAACAAGCACTTCGGCGCGCTGCACGTGCTTCAGGACATCGATCTGAGCATTGCCCGCGGTGAGGTCGTCGTGGTGATCGGCCCTTCGGGGTCGGGCAAGTCCACGCTGTGCCGGACCATCAACCGCCTGGAGACGATCGACTCGGGCACCATCACGCTCGACGGCAATCCGCTGCCCTCCGAGGGCAGGGAGCTGGCACGGCTGCGCGCCGATGTCGGGATGGTCTTCCAGTCGTTCAACCTCTTCGCGCACAAGACGGTGCTTCAGAACGTCATGCTGGGCCAGCTCAAGGTCCGCGGGACGGACTCGGGCACCGCCCACACGAAGGCGATGGCACTCCTGGAGCGGGTCGGGGTCGCCTCGCAGGCGGACAAGTACCCGGCGCAGCTCTCGGGCGGCCAGCAGCAGCGCGTGGCGATCGCCCGCGCGCTGGCGATGGACCCGAAGGTCATGCTGTTCGACGAGCCGACCTCGGCGCTCGACCCCGAGATGATCAACGAGGTGCTGGAAGTCATGCAGCAGCTCGCCGCCGAGGGCATGACCATGGTGGTCGTCACGCACGAGATGGGCTTCGCCCGCTCTGCGGCCAACCGTGTCGTCTTCATGGCCGACGGAAAGATCGTCGAAGAGGCCACGCCCGAGCAGTTCTTCAGCAACCCGCGCAGTGACCGCGCCAAGGACTTCCTGTCGAAGATCCTGCACCACTGACCTTCGTGGTGATAGTGATCCGGTGACGGATCACCAGGTCGGCCCTCCGGGCCGGCCCGTCCGGCCGGCGGTGCGTCGCACACGTCGCTCGTCGTTCAACAACGTCTCATCCGAGGGAAGTTCACCATGAAGCTTTTCAAGGCCGGTGCGGCCGCGGCCGTCGCCGTCACCCTTGCCCTGACCGCGACCGCGTGCGGCGGCGACAGCGACAAGGCCGCCAGCGACGGCGGTCCGAGCGGCGGCGGCAACAAGGACAAGATCGTCATCGGCATCAAGTTCGACCAGCCGGGTGTGGGCCTCAAGACCCCCGACGGCAAGTACACGGGCTTCGACGTCGACGTGGCGACCTACGTGGCCAAGGAGCTCGGCTACCAGCCGGACCAGATCGAGTTCAAGCAGGCCATCAGCTCCGAGCGCGAGAACCTCATCTCCAACGGTGACGTGAAGCTGGTCGTCGCGAGCTACTCGATCAACGACAAGCGCAAGGAGAAGGTCAGCTTCGCCGGCCCGTACTTCCTCGCGCACCAGGACCTGCTGGTCCGCGCCAACGACACGTCCATCACCAAGGCCGAGGACCTGAACAAGAAGAAGCTCTGCTCGGTCACGGGCTCCACCTCGGCGCAGAACGTCAAGACGAAGCTGGCCCCCGAGGCCGACCTGCAGGAGTTCCCGGGCTACTCCGAGTGCCTGACCGGCCTGGAGAACAAGGCCGTTGACGCGCTGACCACGGACAACTCGATCCTGGCCGGCTACGCCTCGCAGGACAAGAACAAGGGCAAGTTCAAGCTGGTCGGGCTGAGCCTGAGCAACGAGAACTACGGCATCGGCCTGAAGAAGGGCGACACCGAGCTCCAGGGCAAGGTCAACGCCGCGCTCAAGAAGATGGTCGCGGACGGCGCATGGCAGGCGGCCGTGACGAAGAACTTCGGTCCGGCCGACTACAAGAACGAGCCTGCCCCGCAGATCACCGAAGGCAGCTGATTCATCGGTGAGAGGCGTCGCCGCCCGCCTGTCACGGGCGGCGGCGCCCCTCACCGGCCATCCTGGGGAGAGCGCAGGGCATCGTGTTCGATTTTCTTGATTCTGGGCAGTACGACCTGCTCGGAGCCTTCTGGGTGACGGTTCAGCTCACCTTCTACTCGGCGGTCGGGTCCCTGATCTGGGGCACCGTCCTGGCCGGGATGCGAGTCGGTCCGGTCCCGTTGATGCGGGGCTTCGCCACCGCGTACGTCAACGTGGTCCGCAACACCCCGCTCACCGTCCTGATCATCGGGGCCTCGCTGGGCCTGAGCCAGACGCTCGGCATCACGCTGGGCGGCGGCACGTTCAAGGAGACCGGCTTCCGGGTCGCGATCCTCGCACTGACCGCCTACACCGGCACCTTCGTCTGCGAGGCGCTGCGCTCGGGCATCAACACCGTGCCGGTCGGCCAGGCCGAGGCGGCCCGCGCACTGGGTCTGAGCTTCTTCCAGGTGCTCACCCTGATCGTGCTCCCCCAGGCCTTCCGCGCGGTGGTGGCGCCGCTCACCAACGTACTGATCGCACTCACCAAGAACACCACGGTGGCTGCGGCCATCGGCGTGGCCGAGGCGGCCCTGCTGATGAAGGAAATGATCGAGAACGAGGCGGACGCGCTCTTCGCCGTCTTCGGGGTCTTCGCCCTCGGCTTCGTCCTGCTGACCCTGCCCACCGGCCTGCTGCTGGGCTGGGTGGCCAAGCGAGTGGCGGTGAAGCGATGACCTCCGTGCTGTACGACGCTCCGGGCCCGAAGGCGAAGGCCCGGAACTGGATCTACTCCGCCGTCTTCGTCGTGCTGGTCGGACTCGCCCTGTGGTGGGCGCTGGGCCTCATGTCGGAGAAGGGCCAGCTCGACGCCGACAAGTGGAGCCCCTTCTTCACCGACGGCAAGATCTGGACGACGTTCCTGATTCCCGGCCTGCTGGAGACCCTCAAGGCCGGCGCCATCTCCATCGTGATCGCCCTCCCGCTGGGTGCACTGCTCGGCATCGGCCGACTGTCCGACCACGCCTTCGTGCGGGTACCGGTCGGCGCCGTCGTGGAGTTCTTCCGCGCCATCCCGGTGCTGATGCTGATGCTGTTCGGCTACCAGCTGTACGTGCAGTTCACCGACGTCCCGACGGACACCCGGTCGATCTACGCCGTGGTGACGGGCCTGGTCCTCTACAACTCGGCCGTCGTCGCCGAGATCGTACGGGCGGGCGTGCTCTCCCTGCCGTCCGGCCAGACCGACGCCGCCAAGGCGATCGGCATGTACAAGGGCCAGACCATGGTCCACGTGCTGCTCCCGCAGGCCGTCACCGCGATGCTGCCGGCACTGGTCAGCCAGCTCGTGGTGATCCTGAAGGACACCGCGCTGGGTGGCGCGGTGCTGCACCTCGGCGAACTGATGTCGATGAACCGGCAGATCTCGGCGAACTACAGCAACACCATCGCGACGCTCTTCGTGATCGCGCTGCTGTACATCGCGGTGAACTTCGCCCTCACCACCTTCGCCTCCTGGCTCGAAGGCCGCTTGAGGAAGTCGAAGAAGAGCACCGGCACGATCGTCGACCTCACCAAGATCGAGGCGGGCGACGCGACCTGACCGTCCGTCGGACGACTGTTCGACATCGGTGCGACGGCCCTTCTTGCAACGGGCCTGACAGCCGGTCAGTACACTGGCGCGACACGTGTGGTGGGGGGGGGGGGGGGCGCCCCCCCCCCCCCCCCCCCCCCGGCCCGGCGTGCCTTGGGCCAACAACCTCAATCGGTTGTTTTTGTTTTTTTTTT
>NZ_JBVJUY010000020.1:74204-165519 GCF_055604165.1 Streptomyces sp. NPDC037242 | reverse complement strand
CCCCCCCCCCCCCCCCCCCCCCCCCCCCCCCCCCCCCCCCCCCCCCACCCCCCCCTCCCCCCCCTCTCCCCCCCCCCCCCCCCCCCCCCCCCCCCGCCGGTTCTCCGGGTCGACCGGGGAGGTCGGCCGATCAGGCCCGGCCGCGGATCGGGCGGCGCCGGCGGATCACGTGGGCGCCGGCGCCGAGCGCCGCCGCCCCGACGAGGCCCGCGCCGATGGCCGTCTCGGCGGCGGACGGGCCGAAGGAGCCACCGATGCCGCCTTGTGCACCGTTGCCGGGGAGGATCGTGAATCGGTGCGTGGCGACCAGGCTGTTGTCGTGGCACTTGACCGACAGCGTGTGGTGGCCGGGCGAGGCGTGATTGAAGATCCGGACGGTCGCGAACCCGATGGAGCCGGCCGACAGGTTCGTCTGGGGAAAGTTGCCGTGCGACCAGACCGTGCCGCCGTGGCCGCAGCCTGCGGCACTGACCTGCATCGAGGCGCCTTGGTGCACGGAGTACGGGTTGACCGTGACGTTGCTGGGACCGCCGTTTCCGCCCGATGGCGGGCCGCCTGCCGGGTTCGCGGTGGCGAACGGAGCGCTGAGGCCGATCGCGGCGCAGGCCGCCGCGGTCACGGTGAGAGCGCGGAGAACACGCATGGTGGAACCTCCAGCGGGAAGCGCCCCGGAGCGGTGGCCCGGGCAGATCGACGAGAACGCCTCCCATGACGAACCCTCACGTCGACTCGCAACCAGCGCATTTCCACCTTTGGGCCGCCCGGTTGAGCGACACGCCGAGGAGCGGACGGGTCTGCTGACGGATCCGCAGGTCACGACCTGTCAGGCATTTATGTGACGATTACCTGGATGGGCGCACCCCTTCCGGCCCCACCACCCGTTCGCCCTCCACCGATCGCCGTCCCACGCGCGCACCCTTAGCGTGCGTGAAGTAGGGCGTACAGGGGTGGGACAAGAACGCGGGTCGGGACCCCCGCGTCGGGAAGGGAGAGCCATGACCGAGGACGAGAGTGAGAGGCCATCGAGGAGGCGCTCCCCCTGGGGAGCCATCGCGCTGGTCATGCTCAGCGGCCTCGCCATGATGCGCAACGGGGCCAGCGTGGACGACGGCCCGCCGCAGCCGGCCGCCGCGGCGGCGGTGTCCGTGCAGTCCGATCAGCAGCCCGGTGGAGCCGCGGAGCAGCCCGCGCCGCCGCCGGGCCTGGAGCTGCTGGAGCACTCGTCGGTCCAGCGCATCCGGATCCCGGCGATCAAGGTGGATGCCCCGGTGATGACGGTGGGGCTGGACGCGCAGGGCTACATCGACGCGCCGCCGCCGCAGGATCCGAACCTGGCCGGCTGGTACCTCAACGGCATCTCGCCCGGCCAGTCGGGCTCGGCGGTGCTCGTGGGCCACGTGGACAACGCGCAGGGCCCGGCGGTCTTCTACGGCCTGGGCTCGGTGCAGAAGGGCAACCACATCGAGGTGGATCGGTACGACGGGCGCACGGCGGTGTTCGAGGTGTACGGCGTCGAGGTGTTCTCGAAGGAGACGTTCCCCGGAGCCCGGGTGTACGGGGACACCGGCCAGCCGGAGCTCCGGGTGATCACGTGCGGCGGCGGCTACTCGAAGGCCAAGGGCTACGACGGCAACGTCGTGGTCTTCGCCCGCATGGTGGCGACCCGCTGACGGGCCGCCCCACCAGCGCCGCCGCCCCCCGCTGCCGCCGCACCGAGGGAACGTATCCTCAGCGCGGCGGCAGCACGGGCAGGGTCATGCGGTAGCCGCGTGCGAGCAGTTGGGGCAGGTACGAGGACAGGGCCTGGACGCTCTGCGAGCGGTTGCCGCCCGCGTCGTGGTTCAGCACGATCACGCCGGGGGCCGCGCCCTTGAGGATCCGCGAGACGATCGCGGTCGTGCCCGGCTCCTTCCAGTCGAGGCTGTCCACGGTCCAGGCGAGCGGCTCCATGCCCAGTTCGGCCCCGATCTCGAACGCGGCCCGGTTCCACGCCCCGTACGGTGCCCGGAACCACTGGGGCGCCTCCCCCACGGCCCGCTGTACGACCTCGCTCGTGCGTCCGATCTCGGAGGCGAGGGCGGGCCGGCTGAGCTTGGGGATGAGCGGGTGGGTCCAGGTGTGGTTGCCGATGACGTGGCCCTCGGCGGCCATCCGGCGCACCAGGTCCCGGTTCTCGCCCGCCATCTCCCCGCACACGAAGAACATGGCGCGTACGCCGTACCGGGAGAGGGTATCGAGGATCCCGGGGGTGTAGCGGGGATCGGGGCCGTCGTCGAAGGTGAGCACCATGTCGCTCGCCGAGGCGCCGGCCGGGAGTTCCAGGATCGGCCGGGTCCGGACGGCCGGGCGGGCGGCGGGCGGCCTGGCGGGGGCCTCGGCGGTCATCGGCCGCAGCCGGTAGGACTTCTCGGACAGCCCCTGGGCGCGCAGCCCGGGCGCACCGGCCACGGGGGCGCCCGGAGCGCCGGGACCCGGCCCCGATCCGGCGCCCAGCCCCGCGCCGAGGCCGGAGCCCGGGTCGGGTGCGCCGCCCTCGCTTCCGGTGGTGATCAGACCGGCGGCGGCAGCGACTCCGAGGAAGACGGCGGAGCGCAGGAGCACGCGTCGCCCTACTGTCGGCTCGTCATTTTTCATTACTACTACGTATCAACGACATCGCCGAAGATGTCGAGAGGCGCGGACGCTCCCCCTCCCCCTCACCCGTTCAGCCGCGGCGCACCAGCGGGAACGGAAGCGTCTCGCGGATCGTCAGACCCGTGAGGAACATGACCAGCCGGTCCACGCCGATGCCCAGTCCGCCGGTCGGCGGCATCGCGTACTCCAGTGCGTCCAGGAAGTCGTTGTCGAGTTCCATCGCCTCCGGGTCGCCGCCTGCCGCCAGCAGCGACTGGGCCGTCAGCCGGCGCCGCTGCTCCACTGGGTCGGTCAGCTCGGAGTAGGCGGTGCCCAGTTCGGTGCCGAAGGCCACCAGGTCCCAGCGCTCGGCGAGCCGCGGGTCCTTGCGGTGCTGCCGGGTGAGCGGCGAGACGTCGGTCGGGAAGTCCTTGTAGAAGGTGGGCAGCTTGGTCCGCTCCTCCACCAGCCGCTCGTACATCTCCAGCACGACGTCGCCGCGCGTGTTCTCGGGGGTGTGCGGCACCTTCGCCCGGTCGCACAGCCGTCGCAGCACCTGTTCCCCGGTGTCCGCGTCGACCTCCTCGCCCAGGGCCTCGCTGATCGCCCCATACATCGTCTTGACCGGCCAGGCCCCGGAGATGTCGTGCACGACGAGCTTGCCGTCCGGGCCCGCCTTGTGGGCGATGGGCGAGCCGAAGGCGGCGGTGGCGGCGCCCTGGATCAGCTCGCGCGTGAGGTCGAGCATGACGTCGTAGTCGGCGAAGGCCTGGTAGGCCTCCAGCATCGTGAACTCGGGGTTGTGCTTGTAGGAGACGCCTTCGTTGCGGAAGGTCCGGCCCATCTCGAAGACCTTCTCCATGCCGCCCACGCACAGCCGTTTCAGGTACAGCTCGGGTGCGATGCGCAGGTACAGGTCGAGGTCGTAGGCGTTGATGTGGGTGCGGAACGGCCGGGCGTTGGCGCCGCCGTGGATCTGCTGGAGCATCGGCGTCTCGACCTCCAGGTAGCCCCGCTCCAGCAGGCCCTGGCGCAGTGCCTGCACCGCGCTGGAGCGGGCCCGCACGACGTCGCGCGCCTCGGGGCTGGCGACCAGGTCGAGGTAGCGGCGCCGGACCCGGGCCTCCGGGTCGGCGAGACCCTTGCGCTTGTCGGGGAGCGGTCGCAGGCACTTGCCGGTGAGCTGCCAGGAGCGGACCACGACGGACAGTTCGCCGCTCTTGCTCGCGCCGACCTCGCCGCCGGCGACGACGTGGTCGCCGAAGTCGACCTGGGAGGTGAAGGAGTCGAGTACCGCGGCCCCGGCCTCGTCCCGCGTGAACATCAGCTGGACGTCCCCGGACCAGTCGCGGAGCACGGCGAAGACCACGCCGCCGAGGTCGCGCACGACCATCACGCGCCCGGCGAGGGTGACCTGTTCGCCGGTCCGCGTGCCGGGCGGGTACCCGGGGTGGGCGGCCTTCAGTTCGGCGACCGTGTGGGTGCGCTGCCGGATGCCGACGGGGTACGGGTCGGTGCCCGCGGCCCGGATCCGCTCCAGCTTGTCGTGCCGGACGCGGACCTGTTCGGGCAGCCGCTCGCCCCGGGCGGCCTCGCCCTCCTCCCCCACGAGCTCCAGGCCGAGCGAGTCGATGGACGGCAGGCCCGCGGTGTTGGCGGGGGCGGTGAGGCCCTTGGGGTGGCCGTTGCCCCACAGCTTGCGCAGGCTGGGCACGGAGACGAACCCCTCGGCGATGCCGGAGGCGAGGCTGACCCGGGCGAGCGAGCCGGCGTCCTGGTAGCAGAGGAACCGCGGGTACCACTCGGGGCCGTACTTGACGTTCGAGCGGTAGAGCGCCTCCAGCTGCCACCACCGGGAGAAGAACAGCAGGAGCTTGCGCCACAGCTTGAGGACGGGGCCGGCGCCGATCCGGCCTCCCTCCTCGAAGGCGGAGCGGAAGACGGCGAAGTTGAGGGAGATCCGGCGCACGCCCAGGCCCGGCGCGGCGGCGCAGAGCTGGGCGACCATGAACTCCATGACCCCGTTGGGGGCGGAGCGGTCGCGGCGCATCAGGTCGAGGGAGATACCGTCCTTGCCCCAGGGCACGAAGGAGAGCAGGGCGATGAGCTCGCCCTGGGCGTCGAAGGCCTCGACGAGCAGGCAGTCGCCGTCGTCGGGGTCCCCGAGCCGGTCCAGCGCCATGGAGAAGCCGCGCTCGGTCTCGGTGTCGCGCCATTTGTCGGCCCGGTCGACGATGAGCCGCATCTCCTCCTCGGTGAGGGCGGAGTGGCGGCGGATCACGGTGGTGGCGCCGGTGCGCTGGACGCGGTTGACGGCCTGGCGGGTGACCCGCATGTCGCGGCCGTCGAGGTCGAAGTGGGCCACGTGCAGGATCGCCTCGTCGCCGAGTTGCAGGGCGCTGAGTCCGGAGCGGGCGTACGCGGTCGCTCCCTCCTCGGAGGCGCCCATGACGGCGGGCTGCCAGCCGTAGCGGCGGGCGACGGCGAGCCAGGCGTCGATGGCGGGCGTCCAGGCGGCCGGGTCGCCGACCGGGTCGCCGCTGGCGAGGCAGACTCCGGCCTCGACGCGGTAGGTGACGGCGCCCTTGCCATTGGGGGCGAAGACGACGGCCTTGTCGCGCCGGGTGGCGAAGTAGCCGAGGGAGTCGGCCCGCCCGTAGGCGCCGAGGAGGGCGCGGATGCGGGGTTCCTCGTCCCCGTGCAGGGCGGCGGTGAGCCGCTGGGAGCGGAAGAGGGCGGAGGCGGCGTTCAACAGGGCGAGGGCGCCGAAGAGGCCGAGCAGGAAGTAGAGCGGGCGGGGCGGGCGGCCGTCGAACTGCCGGGCCGAGAAGAGGCCGCCGAAGACCTGCTTGGCGGCCCAGTCCAGCCACTGGCCGCGCGGGAGGGTGCCGGGGAAGAGCGCGACGAGCCCCCAGCCGAGGAGCACTGCGGCGAGCAGGCCCAGGCCGAGCACCATCATGGCCCGCCACAGGGCGCCGGGGCGGGAGGCGGCGTAGAACTCCTTGCGGGCGGCGATCAGCACCGCGAGGGCGGCGACGGCGAGCGCCATGGAGGGGACGCCGATCCAGTAGTCCCCGACGGCCATGGTCAGCACGTCGACGAGGACCAGCAGGGCCAGATAGGTGACGACGATCCACCAGGCGACCTTCTTGCGGGTGCCGAGGGCTGCGGCGAGGAGGAAGAGGAAGACGGCGTACGCGAGGTTCGCGCTGACGGGTACGACGATCTCGTCGAGGAAGCGGACGATGTGCCTCAGCAGCCGCCGCAGTGTGGGGGAGAGCGCCAGGACGGCGCACAGCAGGCCGAGCGTTCCGAAGAACGCGCCGAAGGCGTCGGGCACCCGGTTCAGGAAGCGGTTCCGGGTCCCGCGCGTCTCCTCCACGGTGGCACTCATGGTTCGCACTGTAGGGAGGCATGCGCCGGTCCGCGCGCCGAGCCGGATAGCCTCGGGAGGGTGACTGAGCACGTGAACACGGGATTCGAACGCGGTACGGACGGTCCGAAGGTGATCCTCGCCGGGGTCGACGGGTCGCAGTCCTCGCTCCGCGCCGCGGCGTACGCGGCGGGGCTGGCCCGGCGGCAGAACGCCCTGCTGGCGCTGGTGTACGTACAGCCGGTGATGCCGGCCGGGGCCTCGCTGGGCGCGCCGGTCGCCGACACCACCGGGGAGATCGCCGAGGGTCTGGTGGCGGAGATCCGGGAGGCGGCCGAGCGCCTCAAGGGCGTCTACGACGTGCGCTGGCAGTTCCACACCTTCCGCGGCGACCCGTACGCCGGCCTGGTGAGCGCGGCGGAGGAGCTGACGGCGGACGCGGTGGTGGTCGGCGCCTCGGAGCAGGCCGGCCACCGCATCGTGGGTTCGGTGGCGGTCCGCCTGGTGAAGGCGGGCCGCTGGCCGGTCACGGTCGTCCCGTAGCGGGTGTCCCGTAGCGGTGTCCGCGACCGGCCGGGCGCGCGCTACTCGGCCATGGTGAGCCCGTCCTTGGCCGCGCCGCGGCTGAGGACGGCCTCGGTGACGGTGTCCTGGGCGTCCTGGTACTCGTCCTGGCCGGGGTCCTTGGCGAGGGCGGCGGGCAGGTTGACGACCTTGCCCGCGGACAGGTCCATCATCTGCGGCACGAACTCGGCCTTGGTGACCTGCCAGCGCTGCCCGGCGGCGGCCGGCGGGGCGAAGGTGAAGCGGCCGATCGAGCCGTAGTTGCCGCGCATGTCCCGCGCGCCCGAGTAGTTGAACATCTCGCCGGCGACCTGGTCGCCCATGCCGTAGACGACCCATGTCCCGTTGACCTTCTCGTAGGCCTGCGGGATGTGGGCGTGGGTGCCCAGGATCATGTCGATGTCGGGGCGTGCGCCGGTCCGCGAGTCAGTGAGCGCCTTGCCGAGGGAGAGTTGCTTCTCGTCCGGCTCGGTCTGCCACTCCGTGCCCCAGTGGAGGCTGACGAGGACCACGTCCGCGCCTGCCTTCCGGGCGGCCCGCGCGTCGGCGACGATCTTCTCGCGCTCCATCAGGTTGACGGCCCACGGCTGCCCCTCCGGGAGCGGGTAGCCGTTGGTGTCGTAGGTGTAGGCGAGGTGTGCGACCTTGGCGGAGCCCGCCGTGTACATCGTGGGCGTGGCGGCCTCGGCCGCCGTGCGGGCGGAACCGGCGTGCTTGAGGCCGGTCTTGTCGAACTTGTCGAGCGTGCGCTTCAGGCCGTCGCCCCCGTCGTCCAGGGTGTGGTTCGAGGCGGTGGAGCAGCCGTCGTACCCGGCGTCCTTCAGCGCGTCGGCGACCTCGGGCGGGGACTGGAAGGCCGGGTAGCCGGTGAAGGGACCGCCGTCCTCGCCGTAGACGGTCTCCATGTGACAGAGGGCCAGATCGGCGGCCGTGACCAGGGGTTTGACACCGGAGAACATGGGCCGGAAGTCGTATCCGGAGCCCTCCGCGTCGGCCGCCGCCCGCTTGATGATGGAGTCGTGCGGCAGGACGTCCCCGCTGGCGACCAGGGTGAACCCCCGGCCGGCGGCGGTGGCGGGGGCCCCGGCGCTGGGGGAGGCCTGCGGACCGGAGCCCGGTCCGGAGCCGGGTTGGCGGGGGCTCCCGAGGCGGTTCGGTGCGGAGTCGCCGGCCGTGGAGCAGGCCGCGGTCGCCGACAGCAGGGCGGCGGACAGGAGCGCGAGGGCGGCGTGGCGGGTGCGACGGGTGCGAGGGGTGCACGTGGTCATCTGTCCCGGCTCTCTTTAAGTAGGACTATCCGATTACCTGCAATCCATAGAAGTGGGAGTCCCAAGTCAAGAGACGGCCCCGCCGCCGGCCCGAGCCTCACCCCATTGGCCGTTCGCCGCGCCGTTCGACCGTTCGTCGCCGCGCGCGGCCGCCCACCGGACGACCCGGGGGCTTGGGCGCACCGCCGGGGCCGGACGGTTCCCGGGCGGCCCGGTGCAGGTCAGGGTTGACGCGTCGGACCCGGACGGCCCCCTGGAAGGAGCCCCTCGTGCCCCTCTCCCCCACCCTCGAACGCACGGACCCCGAGACGCTCGCCGAACTCCAGCGCGAACACGGGCGGGCTCTGTTCGGATTCCTCCTCGGCCTCACAGCCGGGGACGCGCAGCGCGCGGAGGACCTCGTACAGGAGACGCTCGTACGGGTCTGGCAGCATCCGGAGGTCCTGGCGAGCGGTCACGAATCCCTGCGGCCCTGGCTGTTCACCGTGGCCCGGCGCCTCGCGATCGACGCGCGGCGGGCCCGGCTGTCGCGGCCGCTGGAGGTGGACCCGGAGGGGCTGGAGCAGGCGCCGTCGCCCGAGGACGCGGTGGCCGGCTCGGTGACGGCCATCGACGTGCGGCGCGCGGTGGGGTGTCTGGGGCCTGAGCACCGGGAGGTGCTGATGCAGGTCTACTTCCGGGACCGCTCCGTGGCCGAGGCCGCAGCGGAATTGGGGATTCCGACAGGAACGGTCAAATCCCGGACCTACTACGCCCTGCGCGCCCTCAAGAAGGGACTCCAAGGGTACGGGTACGGGCTCGGCGCCTGAGAGCACTCAGCCGGCGAACGGAATGCACCCCAATCGGACATGAACCGCATCGAAATCGGCATCAGACCGTTCAAGTTGAGTAAACATCCCCCGCTCCGCGAGCCACTCGGTGAAGGCTCTTGGCTGACGACGGGAATGCTCGACGCGCGGGAGAAGGTGGAACGGTGCAGCCCGAGGGTATGAACGGCACCAGTGACGGCGGGCTCGCGGTGCCCATGGCGTGGCTGTACGCGGAGTACATCGCCGACGAACTGCTGCGCACCGGCCGGCTGATCCCGGTCAGCACCCTGGAGTTCCGCGCCGGCCGCGACACGCTCGCGCTCACTATCTACCTCTCCGACGCCGCCGGCGAGCTCTCCGGGATCCGGGTGGTCTCCCAGCTCGACGAATGGCTCTCGCTGACGGCGTACGGCCACCCCTGGCGCGACTGGGTCCACACCCGGTTCCTGGCGCTGGGCGAGGAGGCCAGGGAGCGCGGCCGCGGCGAGGACCCCGACCTGGAGCTCGCCCGGGCCGCATGGAACTGGCTGGACCGCACCGAACTGTTCGCCACCAACCTCGACCCGGGCCGCCACGGCCACGCCGACACCCCGCCGGGACTGGACGAGAACGCCCGCGTCTGGACCCCGGCCTGGCAACTCGGACTCCCCCTCGGCCACTTGGCCATGCACCTGTTCTGAAGCGCTACGGACGGTCCGCCCGGCGCGGCCCCGCCGGAGCATCGGAGGGGTCCGTGACCAGGCCGGTGAAATCGGCCTCGTTGCGCTCGGCCCGGGTCACGTACCAGCGCGCGATGAGCCACAGCACCGGGTACACCAGCAGGCCCAGCGCCACCCACACCAGCGGACCCGACGCGGTGCCCGGCAGCAGGAACAGCAGCGGCAGCGTCCCGACCAGCAGGGCGAGGGCGGCCAGTGCGCCGAGGGCGGCCCGCAACTGGCTGCGCATCAGGGCCCGGACGTAGGTCGCGCCGAGCGTGGTCTGCTCGGAGATCTCGGAGCGGGCCGGGGCGTGCGCGGGCGGCCGCCGGCGGGTGCCGCGCGGTACCCCGGTGACGATCTCCCGCCGGGGCGGCGACTGCTGCTCCTCGGCCATGGGGCCGGAGTCTACGCAGGGCCGGGCTATTTGAGGAGCCGGGACAGCCGGCGGTCGGCCAGGGGCTTCCCGCCGGTCTGGCAGGTGGGGCAGTACTGGAGCGAGGAGTCGGCGAAGGACACCGAGCGGACGGTGTCCCCGCACACCGGGCAGGGCTCGCCGGTCCTGCCGTGCACGCGCAGCCCGCTCTTCTTCTCGGCCTTGAGATGGCCCGCCGCCACTCCGTGCGACCGCTCCACGGCCTCGCGCAGGGTGTCCTGGACGGCCGCGTACAGGTGGGCGACCTGGCCCTCGTCGAAGGAGGCGGCCAGCTTGAAGGGCGATACGCGCGCCCTGTGCAGGATCTCGTCGCTGTACGCGTTGCCGATGCCGGCGATGACGCTCTGATCGCGCAGTACGCCCTTGATCTGGCGCCGCTCCCCCGCGAGCAGCGCCGCGAAGGCCGCGCGGTCGAAGCCGGGGGCCAGCGGGTCGGGCCCGAGGCGGGCGATGCCGGGCACCTGCGCGGGGTCGCGGACCACGTACACGGCGAGGCGTTTTTGCGTACCCGCCTCGGTGAGGTCGAACCCGCCGCCGCCCTCCAGTACGAGGCGCAGGGCCAGCGGCCCCTTGCCCGGGCGGGGCGGCTGGGCGGGCAGGGAGTCCTGCCAGCGCAGCCAGCCGGCCCGGGCCAGGTGGGTGACGAGGTACAGATCTCCGATCGCGACGGCCAGGAACTTGCCGTACCGGGCGGTGGGCCCGGCCGGCTGTCCTTCGAGGGCGGTGAGCGGCGGATCGTAGGTCTTGAGCACGCTGACGGCCAGCGGGAGGACTCGCTCGACCACCCGCGCGGTGAGGTGCGCGTCGAGGAACTCCCTCAGGGCCTCGACCTCCGGCAGCTCGGGCATGCCCCTACCCCATCACGAACTCGCACCACACGCATTTGCCGCTGCCCCGCGACTCCACTCCCCAGCCGTCCGCGAGCCGGTCCACCAGCAGCAGCCCGCGCCCCGACACCCCCGATTCGCCCGCCTCGCGCCGCCTCGGCAGTGCGCTGGACCGGTCCTCCACCTCCACCCGGAGGCGCCGCTGGGGGCCCGGCAGGACGCGCAGGGTCACGATCGCCGGGCCGTCGGTGTGCATGAGGGCGTTCACGATCAGCTCGTCGGCCACCAGCTCGATCTCGTCGGCGCGTTCCCGCGCGCCCCAGGCCCGTACCGCGGCCCCGATCATGTGGCGGGCCGCCACCAGGGCTTCGGGGTCGCCCGGGGCGACGTGCTGCTGGAGGCGGCCGCCGCCCTGCGGGGTGTCCTCCACGTGGCGGCGCAGCAGCAGGAGCGCCATGTCGTCGTCCCCGCCGCGGTCGTCCACGACCTCGCAGAGCCGGTCGGCGAGCCGCTGGAGGTCCGACGGTCCGCTGCGGATGAGGGCGGTCAGCAGGTGGATCCCGTCGTCCAGGTCCGCGCCGGGCTGTTCCACCAGGCCGTCCGTGCACAGCAGAAGCGTTTCCCCCGGATCCAGTTCCACGGTGGTCACGGGGTACTCCAGGCGGCCGAACTCCGCCGAGAGGCCGAGCGGCATGCCGCCTTCCACCGGCACCCGCCGGCAGTCCCCCTCGCGGGTCCGCAGCAGGGGGTCGATGTGGCCGGCCCGGACGAGCTGGAGGACCCCCGTCGCGAGGTCGGCCTCGGCGTACGTGCAGGTCGCGAAGCGGTCGGTGTCCAGCTCGTGCAGGAAGACGGAGGCCCGGGCCATGACGGTGGCCGGCGAGTGCCCCTCGGCGGCGTACGCGCGCAGCACGATCCGCAGCTGTCCCATCACGGCGGCCGCATGGGTGTCGTGGCCCTGGACGTCCCCGATGACCGCGCCGACGCGTCCGCCCGGCAGGGGGATGACGTCGTACCAGTCGCCGCCGATGTCCTGGCCCATCCGGGCGGAGCGGTAGCGCACGGCGATCTCGCCGCCCGGCACCGAGGGGATGCGCCGGGGCAGCATCGCCTGCTGGAGGCCTTCGGCCAGGTCGTGCTCCTGCTCCAGGAGCATGGCGCGCTGCAGGCTCTGCGCGATGCTGCTGCCGAGGGCGACCAGCAGGTTGCGCTCCTCCTGGGTGAAGCCGGCCTTGTCCTGGTAGAGCAGCCCGATGGCGCCGATCGGCCGGGCCTGGGCGATCAGCGGCAGATAGGCGGCCGCCGAGATGTCCATGTAGGAGATCTTCGCCCAGAGCCCGGGGTAGCCCGTGGCGAACTCCTGCGCGGAATCGAGGAAGCGGGGCTGGAGCGAGCGCACGACCTCGCTCATCGGGTACTGCTCGTCGATCCGGGTGTAGCGGGTGCCGGGGACGAAGCTGCCTTCGGGGCCCTCGGCGACGAGGTGGATCCGGCCGGCTTCGACGAGGCCCATCACCATGCCCATCGAGCCGAGCCGTTCCAGGCCGTGGGCGTCGCCGAGCGCGTCGATGACGTCCTGGACCGTACGGGCGTGCGCGAGCGCGGCGGTGGTGCTCTCGACGACCGAGGTCTGGCGGCGCCGTTCCTCGTCGAGGCCCATGCGCTCGGCCGAGTGGCTGAGTTCCTCGGTGGCGTCCCGGACGATGCCGATGATCCGGTACGGGCGCCCGTCGGGGCCGCGCATGACGCGGCCCTGGGTGTGCGTCCAGCGCAGCCGCCCGTCGTGGCAGCGGATGCGGAAGTACGCGCCGTAGCTGTCGACGCCGCTCTTGAGCGCGCTGGAGACGAGGGCGTCGAGCCGGGTCGACTCGGCGGGCGGGACGCGCGGACCGAGGGACTCGGGCCGGCCGTCGTACTCCTCGGGGGCCGTGTCGAAGACGTCGAGGGCTGCCGAGTCCATGTGCATGAGCCCGGTGACCAGGTCCCAGTCGAAGCTGCCCATGCGGTTCAGGGAGAGCGACCGGTCCGGGTGTGCGGGCCAGTCGTCCGGCAGCGATACGGTGGTCGGCACCGGTCCACCATGACACACGGGCCGGTCAGGCGCTCTCCAGGTAGGGGCCGGTGTCCGGGGTGGGCGGCTGCTGCTGGTCCGGGACGCCGTAGGGGTCGTCGGGCCCGTACGGATCGCTCGGCTGGGACAGCGGGCCGTCGGGCTCCAGCGGGACCCCCGGGTCGCTGGGGAACTGGGGCGGCAGGTCCGAGGGGATGTCCGTGGGGACGTCCGGGGAGACGTCCGGGGAGACCTCCCCGGGCGGCCGCGGCGCGGTGGGCACCCCCGGGACGCTGGGTGCGCTCGGGACGCGGGGGTCGTTCGGGACGCCGGGAACGTTCGGGTCCCGCTGCATGTCCCTGCTGTCGGGCGTGGCCGGTACGTTCGGCGGGCAGTCGGTCCGGGCGGGCGTCGGGCTCGGACTCGCGCCGGGCGGGGAGGTGCGCGCCAGGCTGTTGCTGTCCGGGGTGGGGCACGGGTCGACCGGCGAGGTTCCGGGCGGGGTGGCGGGGCCGGTCGGGATGCCGTCGGCCGGGTCGTACGGGGGCGGGGTGCGGGGGATGCGGTCCTGGGCTCCGTCGTCGCCGCTCTTGCGCTCGATCCAGGTGTTGTTGGAGACGTTGACGATGACCAGGTTGTGGATCACCTGGACGGTCGGCTCGATCACCACCACCTGGTTGGGGTGGTAGCCGCTCCAGGTGTCCCCCCTCTGCACCGGGGAGCCCTTGGCGGAGCGCGGGGCCTGGAGCGGGTTTCCGCAGGCGCAGCGGACCCGGGGCATCCCGTGGTCGTCGACGAGGACGGCGGTTCCGGCCTGGAGCACGGACTGGTAGCTGTTCGCCCGCCCGCCGCTGAAGCCGTGGTTGGTGACCCGGGTGTCGGCGCGCAGTACCACCGGGGTGAGGGCGCGCAGGAAGTCCGGGATCTTCTCCTGTTCGACGTTGGAGGCCTCTGCGAAGGCGCGGGCCTTGGCGTCGTCCTCGGTGAGGGCGCGGACCTGCTGTTCCACGTCGCAGCTGCCGAGGCGGTGGGTTCCGCCGTAGAGGCCGGGGGTGGCGGCGTTGACGGTACGGATGCCCTGGCCGGTCGGGTTGGGGAGCGGGGGCTGGACGGGGGCCGACTCGCCGGTGGCGGAGGAGGTGGTGAAGGGGTCGGGGCCGGCCGAGGCCACGGGCTGGAGGTGGACCTCCTGGCTCTCGGCGGCCGGACCCTTGGTCTGTCCGTCCTCTCCGGAGGCTCCGCAGGCCGCGGCGAGGAGCCCGAGGGCGGTGAAGAGGGCTGCGCGGGCCGGTGTGTGACGACTCGGCGCCTGACGAGGTGTCGGAGGTGTCGGTGCGTGCACGTGAGTTCTCCCTTTTCGCCCCGGTTGACTCCTCTTGTCTGCCGCATCCGCGCGATCACCGCAACCGGAGCGCCGACGGGCGGCCCGAACGGCGGCTTGAACATGTTCAAGGAACCCCGTAGGGTCACGACCATGAGTTGAACGCGTTCAATGCGTTCGTGCGGGAGGGGAGTCCACGGTGACGGTACTGGTGAACCTGATCGTCACCCTGGGCATGCTCTACGTCGTCCCCGCGGGCCTGCGCCTGATCGACCCGGCCGGACTGCGCCGGACCGCCCGCCTCTGGCCGCTGGCCGCCGCCCCCGGGGCGCTGTGCCTGTGGCTGCCCCGCGGGACCGCCGCCACGGCGCTCGCCGTACTCTACGCGGCGGCCACCCTGGCCCTCGCGGCGCGGGCCCCGGCCCGGCTGCTGCGGACCCGGGCCGCCGGGAACCCGCTCGCCCCGCCCGAAGTCGCGGTGCTCACGGCGCTGCTCTCGCCGTCGGTGGCCGGGACCGCGCTGGTCGCCGAACGCGCCGGGTACCGGCTCTTCGGCTTCGACCTCGACATCCTGGCGCTGACCGTGCCGCACTTCCACTTCGCCGGGTTCACGGCCGCGCTGGTCGCGGGCCTGGTGTGCCGCGGCGTCGGGGCCCGGGCCGCGAGCGGGCTGGCGCGCTGGGCGGCGTACAGCGTCCCGGCGGGCACCCTGCTCGTGCTCATCGGCTACTTCGTCGACGACTGGGCCGAGCTGGTGGGTGCGGTGGTGCTGACCGGCGGCATGTGGGCGGTGGCCCTGCTGACCTGGCGGGAGATCCGGCCCGGTGCCCGCGACCGCGCCACCGGGGCACTGCTCGCCACCTCGGCCGCCGTGCTGGTGGCCACCATGCTGCTCGCCCTGTGGTGGGCGCTCGGCGAGGCCATCGGGGTCGTGCACCCCACCCTGACCTGGATGGCCGCGACCCACGGCCTCGGGAACGCGCTCGGATTCGCCCTGTGCTCGGTACTGGCCTGGCGCCGCCTGGCCGCCGACCGAATGGAGACCCTGCCATGACCCGCCTCCTCAACACCGGGCGCCCCACCCCGGCCGGGCCCGGCTTCAACTACCCCGACGTCGGCGCGACCCGGCGGCGCCCGCTGCCCGCCGCCTACCAGCACCTGCACCACCGGACCCGGATCGGATACGGCCGCGCCGTCTTCGAGGCCGCCGGGGCGGCGGTGTGCGGCTTCGCGATGCACCGTGCCACCGGCGCGGTCGTCCGGGCCGATGCGCAGACCGCGCGGCCAGGCACCCGGGTGGACATCGGCCTCGGCTACGGGCTGCTGCGCATCACCGTGCCGTGCCGGGTCCTGTGGACCCCCGAGGAGCCTGACCTGGCCGGATTCGCCTACGGAACCCTGACCGGGCATCCCGAGGCCGGGGAGGAGTCCTTCCTCGTGCGGCTCGACGGGGACGGCGCGGTCTGGTTCGAGGTCACCGCCTTCAGCCGCCCGGGCGTCTGGTACACCCGCCTGGCGGGCCCGGTCGTGCCCGTGCTGCAGAAGGCGTACGCCCGGATGCTGGGCCGCGCCCTGCGCAAGCTGGCCGGTGGCGCCCGGGCGGCCTGATACTGGAGGCGATGGACTGGTTCACGGCGCCCGGATACTGGCTGGGCCGGCTGGTCTTCCAGCGGGCCCTGGCCGGCGTCTACCTCGTCGCCTTCGCCGGCGCCGCCCTGCAGTTCCGCGCACTGATCGGGGCGCACGGCATGACACCCGTGCCGCGCTACGTGCGGTACGCGCCCTTCCGGCACGCCCCGAGCCTCTTCCAACTCCACTACTCCGACCGCTTCTTCGCCGCCTGCGCCTGGGGCGGGGCCGCGCTGGCGGCGGCCCTCGCGGCGGGGGCCGGGGACGCGGTGCCGCTGGGCGCGGCGATGGGCATGTGGGCCCTGCTGTGGCTGCTGTACCTGTCTATCGTGAACGTGGGGCAGACCTGGTACTCCTTCGGCTGGGAGTCGCTCCTGCTGGAGGCGGGCTTCCTCGCCGTCTTCCTCGGCAACGCGCGCACCGGACCGCCGGTCCTGGTGCTGTGGCTGCTGCGCTGGGTGGTCTTCCGGGTGGAGTTCGGCGCGGGGCTGATCAAGATGCGCGGGGACGCCTGCTGGCGGGGGCTGACCTGCCTGTACTACCACCACGAGACGCAGCCGATGCCGGGGCCGCTGAGCTGGTTCTTCCACCATCTGCCGAGGCCGCTGCACCGGGTGGAGTGCGCGGCCAACCACGTGACGCAGCTGCTCGTTCCGGTGCTGCTGTTCACTCCGCAGCCGGTGGCCTCCTACGCGGCCGGGATCATCGTGGCGACGCAGCTGTGGCTGGTGCTGTCGGGCAACTTCGCGTGGCTGAACTGGCTGACGATCACGCTCGCCCTGCCGGCCGTCGACTTCACCGGGCTCGCCGGACCGCCCCCGGCCGCGGCCTCCCGGCAGGGCCCGGTCTGGTTCGTGGTCCTCGTGTGCGCGGTGACCGCCCTGGTGCTGGTCCTGAGCCGGCACCCGGTGGCCAACATGGTCTCGCGCCGCCAGGTGATGAACCGCTCCTTCGACTCGCTGCACCTGGTCAACACCTACGGGGCGTTCGGCACGGTGGGCCGGATCCGCGACGAGATCGTGGTGGAGGGCACCGCCGACGCGCTGCCGCGGGAGGACGGCGCGTGGCGCGAGTACGGCTTCAAGGGCAAACCGGGTGAACTGCGCAGGGTCCCGCGCCAGTTCGCCCCGTACCACCTGCGCCTGGACTGGCTGATGTGGTTCGCGGCGCTGTCCCCCGGCTACGCCCGGGACTGGTTCGGGCCGTTCGTGGAGCGGCTGCTGGCGGGCGACCGGGACACGCTGCGGCTGATCCGCCACAACCCCTTCCCGGACGCCCCGCCGACCTACATCAGGGCCCGGCTGTACCGCTACCGGTTCACGACCTGGCGGGAGCTGCGCGAGACGGGCGAATGGTGGCACCGCAGGCTGCTGCGCGAGTACCTGCCGCCCACCCGGCTCGCACGGCCGGCGCGCTCGATGCCCTCAGAGCCCGAGTAGCGCCGCTTCCTGCTCCGGGGACAGGCCCGGGGCGGGCCGGTCGGGGCGCTGCGGGGCCACGCCGCCGAGTTCCTGGAGCCAGGCCCAGGTGTCGGCCACCGTCTCCTCCACGGGCCGGCACTTCAGGCCCGCGGCCCGGGCCTTGGCCACGTCGCCGCCGAACATGTAGTCGTGCATCTCGCCCTCGGGGAGCCAGATCGGCAGCTCGGTCCACGGCGCCACCGCGGCCTCCTCGATCCGGGCCGGGTCGATCCAGCGGAGCTCCGCGCCGCCCGCGGTGACGGCCGAGCAGGCGTCGAGGAGGCTGCCCATGGTGGCGTGTCCGACCGGGGAGACCGCGTTGTACGCACCGCCGAGCCCGGCCCCGGCGGCGTCCAGGGTCCAGCGCGCGAGGTCCCGTACGTCGATGTACTGGAGCGGCAGTTCGCGCGGACCGGCGGCGGGCACCGGGCCGCCGCGGGCGGTGCGGTTGAGCCACCAGGGCAGCCGTCCCACGTTCTCGTACGGGCCGATGATGAGGCCGGCGCGGACCAGCAGGGCGCGGTCGCCGAAGGCGGCCAGGGCCGCGAGTTCGCCGCCGCGCTTGTCCTCGGCGTAGGCGATGGACTCGGCGTCCGGGGAGCCGTCGACCAGCGGGCCGTCCTCGGCGAGCCCGGCCGGAGCGGGGTAGGAGTACACGGAGCGGCTGGATATGTACACGTACCCGCCGACGCGGCCGTTCAGCAGCCGGGCGCTGTCCCGCACGGCGGTGGGGGCGCCGCCCCAGGTGTCGACGACGAGGTCCCACTCCCCCTCGGCGAGGGCGTCCAGGCCGCCGGGGGCGGTCCGGTCCCCGTGCACGGCGGTGGTGCCGGGCGGGGGCGCGTGGTGCCCGCGGTGGAAGACGGTCACCTCCCAGCCCCGGTCAAGGGCGTCTTCGGTGATCGCGCGTCCTACGAATTCGGTGCCACCCAGCATCAGCAGTTTCATGCGGGTGAGCCTGCCCGCAGGGGCGGGGCGGGGGAAGTCTTGATCGCCGACAGCGATGACGCTCACGGCGTACGGCAGCCGGGAACTCCGGGGTACCGGGAGCTCCGGGGTACCGGGAACGCCCGAGCCCCCGCCGCCTGTGTCGGCGCGGGGGCTCGGCGTGACCGGGTTCGTCTCGGCCTACGGCTCGACGGTCAGTCGATGCCGGGCAGGATGTGCGGCTCCGCGAGGTCGTCCTCGTAACCGGCGAGCCGGATCGGTGCGGACCGGGCCCAGACCTCCAGGTTGCCGAGCTTGTCGGGGCGGCTGCTGTTCCGCGGACCCGATCGCTCCATCAACGCCTGGTCGGTCGTCGTCAGTTCTGGTGTCACCGCGCACTCCTTTGTGTCGCGTAACCCGGGGGCGGACCGCTCCCGGGGCAGGATTAAAGGTTTTCCGGACGCGGTGGCGCCATGGTTCTCGATACGGAGGGTGGCCTTGGTGGGGCCGTCCGTGTCCCTCAGAGTACACATATGAGCGGACCCCCGCTCGATGGAAAGGCAAAATCCGCCCCGCCTACTCGTTTTCGCCCCGAATTCAGCCAGTCGTACGCCGGAGTGTCGACGGAGGATGGTCTGCTCGGGCGCGGACGTGGGGGCGACGGAGGGAGCGAAAGGTGTCGGAGTCCGGGGTGCCGCGGGTGATCGGGACCGTCGAGGAGCTGATGGACCTGCTGCTCGCCTGCCGCGGGGCGTGGGACACGCCCGACCGCAGCGGGGATCCGGTCGATCTGCACGACCACGGGCTCCAGACGGCGGCGCTGCTGCGCCGCTCGCACCCCTTCGACAAGGAGTTGCAGGTCGCGGGCCTGGTCCACGACCTGGGCCATCTGCTGTTCCCCGGGGACGACGCGGGGCACGCCGATCACGCGGCGGAAGCGATCCGTCCGCTGCTGGGCGAGCGGGTGGCCCGGCTGGTGCGGCTGCACGTACCGGCCAAGCGCTATCTGGCCGCCGTGGAGCCGGAGCGGGCGCTGTCGCCGCAGAGCGCGCTGACGCTGCGCGCGCAGGGCGGGGTCATGGGCGCGGCCGAGGTGCGCGCCTTCGCGGCCGATCCCGACGGGGAGGCCGCGGTGCTCCTGCGCCAGGCCGACGACGCGGGGAAGGTGGTCGGCCTGGACGCGGGCGTGATGGAGGACTGGCGTCCGGTGCTGGAGCTGGTGGCGGCGAGGGCGTACGACCGTACGGCGTGAGCCCCTCGTGACCCCGGCGCCGGGGCGGGAGCCCCGGCCGCGCTCCGCCGTTTACCAGTTGGCGGGGGCGTAGTCCTTCAGGAAGACGCCGTACAGGTCCTCGCCGAGCTCGCCGCGGACGATCGGGTCGTAGACCCGGGCCGCGCCGTCCACCAGGTCGAGGGGGGCGTGGAAGCCCTCCTCGGCGAGGCGGAGCTTGTCGAAGTGCGGGCGCTCGTCGGTGATCCAGCCGGTGTCGACCGAGGTCATCAGGATCCGGTCGGTCTGGAACATCTCCTGGCCGCTGGTCCGCGTCACCATGTTCATCGCGGCCTTGGCGGCATTGGTGTTCGGGTGCCCCGCGCCCTTGTAGCCGCGACTGAAGACGCCCTCCATCGCCGAGACGTTGACGACGTACGCACGCCCGCTGGACGCCCTGCGGGCGGCCTCGGCCATGGCCGGCCGGAGCGCGCTGATCAGGATGAACGGCGAGGTGTAGTTGCACAGCTGGGTTTCGAGCAGCTCCACCGGGGAGATCTGGTCGATGGTCTGCACCCAGGTGTTGCTCTCGACGACGTCGGGCAGCAGGCCGCCCGCGTCGATGGCGGTGCCGGCGAGGTGCCGCTCCAGGCTGGCATTGCCCGCGACCAGGGCGAAGTCGGCGACCTTCTGCGCTTCGAGCCCGCTCACGCCGAGGGGCAGCGCCGCCAGGCCGTCGACCGCGCCGGAGTTGAAGGCGCCGATGACGTGGTGGGCCGGGAGCTCACCGGCGGGCAGCGGAGCGGCCTCCGCCTCGACCAGCGCCGCGTAGGCGGTGGGCAGGCGGCGCACGGTCTGCGTCGCGTTGTTGATCAGGATGTCGAGCGGGCCGGCCTCGCTCACCTGGTCGGCGAGCGCCACCGACTGGGCCGGGTCGCGCAGGTCGATGCCGACGACTTCCAGGCGGTGCATCCAGTCCGCCGAGTCCTCCATCGCCTTGAAGCGGCGGACGGCGTCCTTGGGGAAGCGGGTGGTGATGGTGGTGTGCGCGCCGTCGCGCAGCAGCCGCAGCGCGATGTACATGCCGATCTTGGCCCGGCCGCCGGTGAGCAGCGCGCGCTTGCCGCTGAGGTCGGCGCTGGCCTCCCGCCGGGTCCGGTTCTCGACGGCGCACTCCGGGCAGAGCTGGTGGTAGAAGTAGTCGACCTCGACGTACCGCGTCTTGCAGACGTAGCAGGAGCGCGGGCGCTGGAGTATCCCGGCGATCCGGCCGGCCTCCGTGACCGAGGAGGGCAGGATGCCCTCGGTCTCGTCGTCGATGCGCTCGGCGGAGCCGGTCGCGGTCGCCTCGGTGACGGCCTTGTCGTTCGCGGTCTTGGCGGCGCGGCGCTCCTGGCGGCGGCGCTGCTTGACCGTGCGGTACAGACCGGCGGTGGCGCGGCGTACGGTGATGGCGTCCGGGTGGTCGACGTCGAGCTTGTCCAGCTCGTCGAGGACGCTGAGGCACAGGGCCAGGCGGTCGGGGTCGATGCCCGGCCCGTAGCCGTGGTCTTCCCCGGTCACGTGGTTGTCTTCGGTCACCGTCATGGCCGCTGCCGTTCCTTGCTCGCTCGTCCGCATCCGCCTGCTGCGGAAGGCCCCAAAAGGGAAACTGTACGGATCCCCCGCGCCCGGGACCAAACTCATGAGCGGCCGCCTCACGGACCGCGAGCGGGCTGTCACGTTATGGGGGCATTCATCACGCTCCGCGCTCGTTCGGGACTGGTTCGGGGTTGGTTCGCGATCCGTTCGCGCGGGGGGCCGGCCGCGGTACCGACGGGGTCCGCCCGGACTCGAATCCCGGTGGAGGCGCGCGGCGCCGTACGCCCCCTCCCCGGGGCCGGGCGCGGGGCCCGGTCGGCGTGAATGCGACGGGCGCACCGGGGGCGCACCCGGGCCATGCTGCGACCCCGGTAGCGGAGGATGGAATTCCCGTGCCCGAGGTGGCTGAAAGCACCGCGTTCTGCCCTCATGTACTGCTTCTGGAGTATGCCTTGAGCATGACTAAGGACGTCCTCCAGGGGGAGGAATAGCCCGCGCAGGTGGGGCATTGTGGATTTCATGAGTGCCCTAGTGCTTTCGGTCCTCCTCTGCTTGGTGTCCGCCGTGGCATACGCGGGTGGAGCGATCGTCCAGGAACGGGTCGCGTCGAGTACGACGGGCCGGCCATACGCCCCCGTGCGCCGATGCGGCTGGTACGCCGCCATCACGCTGAACGGCCTCGGCGCGCTGCTCCACGTGCTGGCGCTCGCGTACGGGCCGCTGAGTCTGGTGCAGCCGCTCGGGGCGCTCACGATCGTCTTCGCGCTGCCGATGGCCGCCGTGTTCGTACGCCGCCGGGCCGGCGCGGCCGCCTGGCGCGGGGCCGTACTGGCCACCGTGGGACTGGCGGGGCTACTGGCCCTGACGGGCGGTGGCGGGCGGGACGAGCAGACGCTGGTCGGTAGTGAGCAGACCATGCTGCTGACCGCGACCGGCGCCGGCGTGGCCGTACTGTTCCTGGCCGCGCACCGGATGCACCGGGCGGTGCTGCGCAGCGTGCTGCTGGCCGCGGCCGCCGGAACGGCCTTCGGGATGGCCTCGGTGTTCACCAAGTCGGTGGCCGAGGGCTTCAGCCTCGACGCCCTGACCACCCTGTGGCCGGACCTGGCGGCCATCGCCGCGCTCGCGGCCGTCGGGCTGCTGCTCTCCCAGGCCGCGTACCGGGGTGCCGGGCTGACCGCGCCGCTGGCCACCGTGACGGTGGTCAACCCGGTGATCGCGGCCGCCGTCGGAATCTCGCTCTTCGACGAGGGCTTCCGCTACGGGGCGGCCGGCACCGCCGCCGCGCTGGCGAGCGCGGGGTTGGCGGCGGCCGGGCTGATCCTGCTCACGGTCGTTCCGCAGCACGTGCGCGGCTCAGAGACCGCTCCCGCCGAGCCCGTGCTCGCCCACGCGGGCCCGTCCGGTCCGGGATCCGGGTCCGAGCCCCTCGTACGCCTCGGCTCAGATGTCGACCCCGTGTCCGCGGAGGTACTTCAGCGGGTCGATGTCGGTGCCGTAGCCGGCCCCCGTGCGCATTTCGAAGTGCAGGTGCGGTCCCGTCGTGTTGCCGGTCGAGCCGGAGCGGCCGATCCGCTGCCCGCCGGAGACCTGCTGACCGGCCTTGACCCCGAGCGCCGAAAGGTGCGCGTACTGGGAGTACCGGCCGTCACCGTGCCGGATCACGACCTGGTATCCGTAGGCGCCGGCCCAGCCGGCGGAGACGACCTGGCCGGAGCCGACGGACTTGACGGCCGTCCCGGTCGCCACCGGGAAGTCGATGCCCGTGTGGTAGCCGCTGGACCAGGAGGAACCCGCGACGCGGTACGCGGTGCCGAGGCCGGCGTCGACGGGGGCGAAGAATCCGCCCGCGGCCGACTGCTCTTTCACTGAGGCGGGCTGCGGGGCCGGCTTCTCGACCGGCTTCTCCGCGGGCTTCTCGACAGGTTTCTCGACCGGCTTTTCAGCGGGCTTCTCGACCGCCTTCCCGGCCGCCGGCTCCACCGGCTTGACGGGCTCGGCCGTGCGAGGCGGCTTCTCCGGGTTCGGGGCGGGCGGTGCGGCGGTGATGCGCAGGGTGAGCCGCTGACCGGGGAAGATCAGGTTCGGATTGCCGCCCACGGTGGCCCGGTTGGTCTCGTACAGCGCCTGCCAGCCGCCCTCGACGTGCTGCTCGGTGGCGATGGCCGACAGCGAGTCCCCCGGCGCGACGACGTACGGGTTGGGCAGCACGGAGGTGCCGGTCGGGCGCGGTACGGCCGACTGCTGGGGCGGGGGCGGCACTTGGGACTGACGCGGGGACTGGATCTGAGCCTGGGGCTGGGTCTGAGGCCGGGACTGGAGGCTCACGGCGGGGGTCGGGCCGCTGCGGCTGAGCCCGGCCTTCTTCCCGCAGGCCGGCCAGGCCTGCGGGCCCTGCCCCTTGAGGACCTTCTCCGCGACCGCGATCTGCTGGTCCTTGGTGGCCAGGTCGGCGCGGGCGGCGTACGCGGTGCCGCCGAAGGCCCGCCAGGTGCTCTGGCTGAACTGGAGCCCGCCGTAATAGCCGTTGCCGGTGTTGATCTGCCAGTTGTTGGTGGACTCGCAGGTGGCGACCTTGTTCCAGGTGTCCACGGACGCGGCGTGGGCGGCTCCGGCGCCGATGAGCGGGAGCGCTATGCCCGCGCCGCCGGCGGTGACGGCGAGCGAGGCCCGGTTGATGCTGCTCGGCTGATACCGGCGGTGCCGGCCCCGTACACCCATGGGAGCCCCCATTGAAGACATCAGGAACCGCACAACTTAACGCTGCGACCAGAGCATGACAAGGGGCGCAACAGGGCGCACTCAAGCGCGAGTTGAAGTGACTGCGAGTGACAGGCGGCCGGTCCGTTCCGGTGTCGCTGTAGCGTCGGTGGTTCCGCGGTGCCCCACCCCTTCAGGAGACCGACGATGACCAGCAGCAGCGCCCAGATCGGAGTCACGGGACTCGCGGTGATGGGCAGCAACCTCGCCCGGAACTTCGCCCGCAACGGATTCACCGTCGCCGTGCACAACCGCACGGCGGCCAGGACCACGGCTCTGGTGGAGGAGTTCGGGCACGAGGGCGACTTCGTCGCGGCCGGGTCCGCGAAGGAGTTCGTCGACGCGCTGGAACGCCCGCGCCGCCTGATCATCATGGTGAAGGCCGGCGAACCGACCGACGCGGTGATCCGCGAGTTCACCCCGCTGCTGGAGCCGGGCGACGTCGTCATCGACGGCGGCAACGCGCACTTCGAGGACACCCGCAGGCGGGAGCGCGAACTGCGCGAGCTGGGGCTCCACTTCGTCGGCGTGGGCATCTCCGGCGGCGAGGAGGGCGCGCTGCTCGGGCCGAGCATCATGCCCGGCGGCTCGGCGGAGTCGTACGCCTCCCTCGGCCCGCTGCTGGAGAAGATCTCGGCGAAGGCCGCCGACGGCACGCCGTGCACCTCGCACGTGGGTCCCGACGGCGCGGGGCACTTCGTCAAGATGGTGCACAACGGCATCGAGTACGCCGACATGCAGCTCATCGCCGAGGCGTACCACCTGCTGCGCGAGGTGGCCGGCTACTCGCCCTCGAGGATCGCGGAAACGTTCCGGGCCTGGAACCGGGGCCGGCTGGACTCGTACCTGATCGAGATCACGGCGGAGGTCCTCGCGCACACGGACGCCGCGACCGGCCGCCCGTACGTGGACGTCGTGGCCGATGCCGCCGAGCAGAAGGGCACCGGCCGCTGGACGGTGCAGATCGCCCTCGACCTGGGGGTGCCGGTGTCGGGCATCGCCGAGGCGGTCTTCGCCCGGGCGGTTTCGGGCCACGGCGAGTTGCGTACGGCTGCCCGCGGGCTCGCGGGGCCCTCGGCGGCGCCGCTGTCACCGGAGGCGGCGGACGCCTTCGCCGCCCGGGTGGAGCAGGCCCTGTACGCCTCGAAGATCGTCTCGTACACCCAGGGCTTCCACCAGATCCAGGCCGGCAGCGCGGAGTACGGCTGGGGCGTGGACCTCGGCGCGGTGGCCTCCCTGTGGCGCGGCGGCTGCATCATCCGGGCCGCGTTCCTGGACCGGATCCGCACCGCCTACGACGCCCGGCCCGGGCTGCCGAGCCTGCTGGCCGACGCGGGCTTCGCCCAGGAGATCGGCGCCGCCCAGGACGACTGGCGTGCGGTGCTGGTGGCGGCGGTGCGCCAGGGCATCCCGGTCCCGGCGTTCGCGGCCTCTCTGGCGTACTACGACGCGCTGCGCGCGGAGCGGCTCCCGGCGGCCCTCACCCAGGGCCAGCGGGACTTCTTCGGGGCGCACACCTACCGGCGCACCGACCGCGAGGGCTCGTTCCACACGCTGTGGGGCGGCGACCGCTCCGAGGTCCGTACGGACTGAGCCCGCTCAGCTCCAGGGCCCGGGCTGCGGCAGCGGCGCGGGTCCGGGCGGCGGGGGCACCGGGTCGGGCTCCGGGAAGGGGACGGGCTCGGGGGGTACCGGACGCGGGATGGGATCGGGGTCCGGGAACGGGTTGGGGGGTTGCGGCGGCGGGGTCGGATCGGGTTCAGGAGGCGGCGGCTGCGTCTGCTCGGCCCGCGTCCGCTCTTCGTGGTCCATGTGTTCCAGCTTCCGCCGTTCCCCGCCGCTCCGCACGACGACGAAGCACGACGACGGAGCGGCGCCCCTGACGGGACGCCGCTCCGGGTGTGTCGTGCCGTCGGCCGCCACGGCCGCCAGGTCCGCCACGCCGTCACCGGTGAGGTCACCGGCGCCGAGCAGCGTCGGGAAGGCCGCCGGGGCGATGCCCGAGGCGATCTTCACCCGGTTCCCGGCGGCGCCCCAGCCCGCGGAGGCGGTCCGGCCGTCGGTGCCCTTGGCACCCTTGACGAGGTGGACGTCGCCGGAGGCGTCGTCGCGCACCCACAGGTCCGCCGCGCCGTCTGGACACCCGGGTCCAACCCTGCGCGGCGGCGGACGTCTCCCCCGCGCCCGCGACGCGTACGGCCGGCTCCGCGGCGACCGCCGAGGGCGCCAGGGCGACGCCCCCCGTCGCGGCCAGGACCAGCGAGATCGCGGCGGCCGACATTCTTTTCGACATGCGGACTCCAGATGTTGCCCGGATGGTCTCGAAGCCATCCGAGTGATCGACATCCACGGAGCGATCAATCAGCCCGCATGACCGGTGTACGCGTCACCACAGGTCGGAGTCGCTGTCGAGCTGCGCCTTGGCGGCGGCCACGACCGCGGCCGGCGCCTCGGGTGCTTCCTCGGGGTGTTTGGCGGCCCAGCTCGCGGCGTACGGGCAGAGCGGGACCACGGGCACCCCTTCGGCGGCGGCGATCCCGTAGAAGGTCCGCACCAGATCCCCGCCGATGCCGCGGCCCTCGTGCCCCGGCTCGACGATGGTGTGCACCGCGACCAGGGCGTGGGGCGGCCCGGAGAGCACGAAGTAGGCGATGGAGCCGACCGCCGCCCCGTCCTCGACGGCCAGCAGCCGCCCGGCCTCGCGGTCGTCCTGGAACTCGATCGACGTGCTCTGCGGCATGGTCCCCGCTCCCGTCAGACAGCCACCGCGTGGGGGCTGCGCTCCTGGTCCGTCCCCGGCACCGGCGCGGAGGGGTCCGCGCCGAGTTCGATGATCCGGTTGTCCGCGTCGACGTGCACGACGCGGGGCTTCAGCGCCCGGGCCTCGGCGTCCTCGACCTGCGCGTAGCTGATGAGGATGACGAGGTCCCCGGGGTGCACGAGATGGGCGGCGGCCCCATTGATCCCGATGACCCCGGACCCGCGCTCACCTTCGATGATGTAGGTCTCCAGCCGCGCACCGTTGGTGATGTCCACGATGTGCACCAGTTCCCCGGGCAGCAGGTCGGCCGCGTCGAGCAGATCCGCGTCGACGGTCACGGAACCCACATAGTGCAGGTCGGCCTGGGTGACGGTGGCCCGGTGGATCTTGGACTTGAACATGGTACGAAGCATACGAATACTCCCGATATGTCTGCTCCCTGCCTGCTTCCCGCAGGTCAAGGGCGTTCTCGGCAGCCTACAACGATTCGCATGTTCGGTCAGCTTTCCCCAATTCTCTCAGGACTCACGCTGACCAACTGCTGACTTTTCCGACGCACCGTCAGGCCGGTGCGCCAGCTCTTCCCCGGCACCGCCTCATGAAGACGACTTTCCGCCTGCCGAAGCGCACCTCCAAGATCCACCGCCCCCTCATGCCCGGCTCGATCGGCACGGCAGCCAAACTCCTCGACACAGGACCGACGACATAACGCACGTGTCGGCTGTCCGGACGGGCGTGCGGGAGTGCCCAGCGAGGGTCTATGCCCTGGGATCCGTGTCAGTGAGCGGCCGGTTCCGGCCGTCTTGGGGGGCACGGCAGCAGGGGAGGCGCCGTGGGTGGGGCTGGCGGGCGATCATGCCCGGATGAAGGCTTCCTCACGACTGCATACCGGCGACGGCTACCTGTTCGACTGCATCGACAAGCTGCGCGCCGGCCCCACGGGCGGGGCGGTCGCACCGATTCCGCTTGGTGTTGGGGACTGCGACCTGCCCAGGCCGCCCTCGATCGTGGCCGCGATGCAGCAGGCCGTCCAGCAGCCGGAGTTGCACCGGCATCCGCCGTACGAGGGAACGCCGGACATGCTGGGGGGGCGGCGGCATGCCCGAGGCCCGCCGGTGCGCACCAAAAGCCGCGAAAGTACGGCCCTGTATCCGGTTTGGGGGTGCGTTGTCAGGGAAGCCGCCCTGTGTGCTTCGGACCGGAGGCGCGCCGTGGGAGCAACTCTCGCTGCTCCTCAGTGTGCTGCCGTCTGTCGGCTCCCACGGTGAGTGTTGACCACCGAGCCAGGGAGACGCGTGCCCATGACGCACGTAGGTATGCACAGCACCCGGCGCAAGCATCCTCACGATGACGGCCCGGACACCGCGGCCGCGTTCCGCCGTATCGCATCTCTTCCGGAAGGACCGGAACGGTCCGCTCTGCGGCAGGAGGTGGTGTGTGCCTGGATGCCGATGGCCGCACGGCTCGCACGGCGGTTCAGCAACGGCAGAGAGCCCATCGAGGACCTCCGGCAGGTCGCCCAACTGGGTCTGATCAAGGCGGTTTCCCGCTTCGACCCGGATTTCGGCACCGCTTTCGAGGCCTTCGCCATCCCCACGATCGTCGGCGAGGTGAAGCGGCACTTCCGCGACAACCTGTGGGCGGTGCACGTGCCGCGACGTGTCCAGGAGCTGCGCATCCAGGTCCGTGCGGCCGACAGGGAACTGTGTCCTTCGCTCGACGGCGACGGCCCTGCAGCATCCGAGATCGCCGCAGTGACCGGTCTGACCGAGCAGGAGGTACGGACAGGCCAGGGGGCTCTGCACAGTTTCACCACCCTGTCCATGGAAGCCGCGCACAGTCGCTCCGACGGCGAATACCCACTGGCGGAAACCCTCGGCTGTGCGGATCCCGGCTTCGACCGGATCGTCGACCGTGAGGCACTGCGGCCCCTGCTGCGGGCGCTGCCCGAGCGTGACCAGCGGATCCTCTACCTGCGGTTCTTCTGCGAGATGAATCAGAGCTGCATCGGCGAAGAGCTCGGCATGTCTCAGATGCACGTCTCCCGCCTGATCCGGCGCATCTGCGAGTCCCTGCGCGCACAGGTGATGGCCGAGGCCGCCTGAAAGCGCCGCCCGCGCGGCCGGCAGTCGTCGTGGAGGGCGGCGAACACATCGTCGGCCGGCAACATGCGTCAGAGGCGCTCTTCTGCACCGAGGCCTGCTTCGACCCGTACGAGGCCAAGGGCATGGACGCCACGCGCCGCAGCTCACCGATCGCTGGATGCCGACCGCGCCGGGTTGCTGTATGAGGCCCTCGACCGGGACGGGAGTGGGCAGTTGCCGTGGTGATGGTCAGGTGCCCAGACCGGTGAGGGGTTCTGTGTCATCGATGAAGGCGCGGACCAGATCGGACAGGCGGCGGTTGTGGGCGCGGGCGTAGCCGCGCAGTGCGGTAAAGGCCTGTTCCATGTCGATGCCCTGGCGTTCGGCGAGTTTGCCCTTGGCCTGTTCGATCAGTACGCGACTGTTCAACGCGGTCTGGAGTTGTTCGTTGAGGACGTTGCTGCGTTGGGTGCAGCGTTGTTGCAGGAGGCTGATGGTGGCGACGTCGGCAAGGGCTTGTGCGATGGGGGTGCCGACCGGGTCGAAGGGGCCGGGGGCTGCGCGGAAGAGGTTCAGGGCGCCGACGACGTCGTCCCGTAGGCGCATCGGCAGGGCTTGGACCGCCGAGAACCCGCTGTGACGGGCCTTCGCGACGAAGCGCGGCCAGCGGTCGGCCTCGGTGCTCAGGTCGGGGACTGTCACGGGAGCGCCGGTGCGGAAGCACTCCAGGCAGGGGCCTTCGTCGTTCTGGATCTGGAAGAGCTCGAGCAGGCGTACTTGTTCGCTGGAGGCTGCCATGACGCGGAGTTCGCCGTCCCGGTCGGCGAGCAGCACGCCGGCCGCGCTGGCGCCGAGCATGCCGACGCAGCGGTCGGTCAGCAGGCGCAGGAAGTCGATCAGATCGAAGTCGGCGACCAGGTTGTCGGCCAGTTCGACGAATGTCCGGGCAAGGAGCTGATCATTCATCGTGCATTCCCTCTGTCGAAATACTCCCGCCGAGGAGGGGCGGGAAGTCCGGCGTTCATCGGCGGGAAACGGCTTCAGCCATCCTCGCCGCTTGGACACGCGTCCGTGTCCGGGAGGAAGCGGAGCCGGCGGGCCACCACGTCGGCCGCCACATCAGCGAGTCGGCGCCCATGGGCATAGGCATGGGCGCGCAGCCGGACGAATGCCTCTTCGATGCCGACGCCGAGCTGCACCGTGAGCATGCCGGCAGCCTGATCGATCTCCGCCCGGAATCCGCCCAAGTCCTCCCATCGCCTGGGCTGCGGGTGCCCGCCGGGAAGTCGATGCGACTCTTCGATCCGGGCGTCGAGCAGCACCAGGGTCGCGGTGTCGGCGAAGGCCATCGCATCGGCCAAGTCCTCCGTGTCCAGCTCGACCGGCACGCTGGAGTAGAGGCCAAGAACTCCCGGGCTGATCGCCCCGATCTGCAGAGGGAGCGCGAAGACCGCGCCCGCCCCGACGTGCGTGGCGGCTTGGGCGAACAAGGGCCAGCGGCCCTGAACTTCACTGGTGCGCAGGTCGGGTGTCAAAACGGCCGCGCCGACGGCGAACGCGTCCACGCACGGTCCTTCTCCCAGAGTCAGCTGTAGTTCTTCCAACTGCTGACTGATGTCGTCGGTGCTGCACAACGGGTGGCTGGCCGCGGCACGGGACATCGCCGACAGCCCGGCCCCGCAGACCGGAAGCGCAGCCACTGCCGCGGTACACACATCCACCACACCGACCCGCGCGCCGCGCAGCGCCGCCTGTTCGGCCACCAGCACGCGGATCCGCGCCGACCGGCTTCGCGGCATCACAAGGGCCACCAAGTCCGGGCGTGGCAGGGAAGCCGGGCCGACGGCCCGTGTACCGGGACGGGATACCCGCCCTGTTCCCCTCCAAGGAGTGCGGCAGGTGATCGGACGGAAGATCCGCTTCCCGCAGCCGACTGTGCGGCATGGCCCTCAGCCCGGTCCGACGGACGATCGAAAGCCATTGTTCTCAGCAACCCGCCACCACCCTAACCGGAGCTGTCTACGAGGGGTGCGAAGCCGTTGCTTTGCTCACCGTCGGCGTCCGTTTCACGGGGGACCATCCGCAGAACACGCCCCCGACGCGAACAGGCGGACTGGCCTCCACCGCGGACGGCGAAGCCGAGGATCCGGACGGCCAGGAGTACGACCGCTGTGCACCAGGGGATCAGTGTGGAGAAGCCCAACCCGAACAGAATCAGCAAGAGGATCCAGAGAAGCGTGTCCAGGACTCCAGGTCGCGGCAGTCTTCCCGTGTTCCGCGGGGTCCCGGCGACGCGCAAGGAGGAGGACTTCGCCCGGAGCATCCGAAACGGCCTAGTGGAGACGTGTGACCGGCTTGCCTGGGTCCCTCTGCGGGATCGGCTACTCATAGCGCCGACCGCCTGGGCCATCGGGCGGGGCAGCCGGCGCCGATCACCGGCTCGCCGCGCCTGCGAGCCGTTCAAGGTGGGCGCGAGGCGCTCTCCTCAGTGAGACGGGGACTCTGGTCCAGGGCTGCTGTGCGCGTTCGGGCCGTACGTCATTGTCTGCGCCTTCTGAGGTGAGTCGACGAGCTGCTCCTGAGGTCCGGCCTGCTGGGCCACGTACTGCTCGCGGGCCGCAGACGGCAGCGGCTGCTCCTTGTCCGTGTGTGACCGCATCGGTGCCTGCCGGGCGATGCCCACGGAGAGGTGGACACCACCCGGGGCAGTGGTCAGCGCCTGAAGGCGTCCTTGGCCTTGCCCCCGGCCTGCTTCAGGTTGCCGGCGGCTCGGTCGGTCTTGCCTTGCCTCTTCAGCCGCGTGTTGCGGGTGGCCCGGCCAATGCCCTCCATGATCCGACCCTTGAGTTCCTGTGCCTTGTTCCTGATCTTCTGTTCAAAGCTCACGACTGCCCTTTGCTCGTCTCGGGGGGTGAGGCTCCCGCGCGTGATTGCCGTACGACTCACCATTCCCGCGGGTGGGGCGGCGGCCCGGTACGTGTTACCCGCGGCTTCAGCCGTATCGGCGCCCGCCTCGACTGCGACTGCGACCGCGGCCACGCATGGCGAATCCGGCGATCCAGACGACGAGCAGTACCACCGCGACATACCAGAGGATCTGCGTGGTGAAGCCGATCCCGAACAGAAGCAGGATCAGCAGAAGGAGAAGAATCCAGACCATTGTGGCTGCGCCTCCACGCGGTCACAGGGACATGTCCTGCGTTCCGCGGGGTCTGGGCGAAGCGAAGGTGAAGGCTTTGCCCGGGAATTCCGGAGCACCACACAGCCCTACGCCGTCGGCGTCAGTCAACGCCGGGCGGCGATCGTTGTCAACGGGGCAGGGTTGCTGGAGGGTTGGGTGCGTCGGCCGGGGCCGGGGGCCGGGGGCGGGGCCGCACCACGCACGCCAGTCCTCCTCACGCCCCCTGAACAGGCGCAAGGCGGCCATTCGGCGACCGACAGGGCTGTCCCGTACTAGGATCATCTGCGGCGTACGGGCGGGACAACGTTGGCCGGAGAGCCCCCTCCCCGCATTCGCGGAGCCGATGTCACGTAGTCATCCACACGAGGCAGTACGAGTCGACAAGGCCCTATCGGTGCCCTTGGGCACGCTACGCTCCTCCGAGCAGCCCCAGCCCCTGGCAGTGATGACCTGTTCCGCTCCGGGGAGGCACGTCATGTTCGTCCCGCTTGCCATCCTCGCGGTGCTCTCCTCGGCTTCCTCCAACCCCATCCGATGACCCTGTGTCAGGTGTTCCGGGGTGTTTTTCGCTCAGGCCGGACGCGATGACTGTGATGCGAGGTACGCATGATGCATCGAACGATCACTATCCATGAAGCGCCGCGGACCTTGACGGATGCGGCTTCGTTGGCGGATGACGCGCTGATCGCCGAGGTCCTCGAGTTGCGTGCTGAGGTTGAGCAGTTGAGCAGGGCTCTGGAGAGCCGTGCGGTGATCGATCAGGCACGGGGCATGGTGATGGCCCTGGCGCCGTGTTCCGGCGAGAAGGCCTGGGATCTTCTGGTGGACGTATCGCAGCACCGCAACGTCAAGCTCAGGGACGTAGCTGCGGCTCTGGTCGGCAGCACGGAGGGCGAGGCGCTCCCCGACGGACTGCAACGTGCGCTGCGGGATGCCTTCCGCCGCCTTCACACAGCCGATCGCCTGTGACGGCTCGAGCCCACCGAGCGGCACCGCGGGCGGGATGTTTGGTGACGCGAGATGGGGGGACTCGGCCAGCGGCAGGGTGGGGATGAGGAATCTGCCCTGCTGTTCTGATGAAATGCAAGGAGGGGAATTTCGTGAGTGATCTCTGGGGTTACGCTCCCGCCGCCGGCCACAACGCGGGAAACATGCTGGTCGGCTTCAAGGTGGAAGCCACCGACGGCAGCATCGGGAAGATCGTCAGACATTCCGACCAGGTCGGCTCGGCCTACATCGTGGTCGACACCGGTGTGTGGGTCTTCGGCAAGGACGTGCTCCTGCCGGCCGGCGTCATCGAGCGCGTGGACACGTCCGAGCAGAAGGTGTACGTGTCCCGGACGAAGGACGAGATCAAGGACGCGCCGGAGTTCGACAAGGACAAGCACCTGGGAGACCCGGACTACCACCAGCGCCTGGGCTCCTACTACCAGCGACCGCGTGGCTGACCTCAGTCGCGCGTACCTGCCGCGGTGCCGGCAGACCGAATGCTTCCGGCCGGCACCGTCACGAAGGAGGGGGAATTGCTGGATGTGCCGAGTTGGTGTCCTCGGTCAGGCGGGAGCAGGCTGAGAGGTACACGGGCCGGGCTGTGAGCGTGGGAAGAGGGCATGAGGATGATCCAGGCAGCGGATGTCCGGGAGTGGCGTACTCACGACGTAGTCGACTCGGGCGGGCACAGGATCGGCGCGCTGGAGGCCGTCTACGTGGACACCAGCACGGACGAGCCGGCCATGGCTACCGTGCTGGTGGGGCTGCCCACACGGCACCGGCTGGTCTTCGTCCCGCTGGACGGCGCGATCGTCGGGCCGGGCTACGTCAAGGTCGATTACGACAAGGCGCTGGTGAAGAAGAGCCCGTCGATCGGCACGGACGACGTCCTGCCCGCCGAGGATGAGGAGGCCGTCTTCCGGTACTACGACCTCACTTACCGGCCCGGCGCCCATGGTGAGCGGCAGCTCGCCCGCCGCTGAGCGCCGCGTACCGGAGGAGGCGTCCGTGTCGTGAAGGTCTTCTTGGTCCTGGTCATCGTGGCGATGGTGCTGGGCATCATCGGCGCCACCGTCGAAGGGTTGCTCTACCTGCTGATCGTCGGCATCCTGGTCTTCGTGTCCGCCCTCGTCCACCTGGGCATGCACGGGCGGCGCACCGGTCGGCGCCGACTCCGCTGAGAAGCGTGCGATCCGTAGGCCGGGTGACTCCTTACGCCTGGCCTGTGCTGCGGGGATAGCGGGATCGGGGGCGCTGTCTCGCTGGCATCGGAGCATCCGCTCGCTCTCCCCAGATCCAAGGAGCGATCATGAGTGTTGCAGGCGAGTCCGGCAGCCGTGCCCAGCAGATGCGTGACCAGGCGCAGAAGATTGAGCAGGCCGCGGAGCGTGCCACCGACCCGGCGGAGCGTCAGCGGCTGAAGGAAAAGGCCCGCCGGATCTTGGAACAGAGCAAGATGGAGAGCGGCAGGGGCAGCGGGGACGTCGACCCCATGTGACGGCTCTGCGACATGTACCGGCCGGTTGCTGCCCGCGCGATCCTCTCTGCGCCGGGGGAGACAACCGGCCGACGTTTGGTGTCCGAGCGCCGCAACCTACGTCGGGTGGTGACGAGCGGGTCCGTGGGCCGGGCCAGGGCGGCGGGGGTGATGCCTCGGTTCGCGGGTGCGTGCCAACGGAGTGGCAGATGGACGCGTCCTCGGCGTCGGGGGGCGGCGCGAAGGCCGTTTGCGCCCCGGACTTGATCGAGCGGCGCGCCCTGGAGTTCATCGACGCCCACGCCGACGAGCCGTTCCTGCTGCTGCTCACCCCGAACGTGTCGCACGCGCCCAGCGACGTACCCGACACCAGCGCCTACGCCGACCGCGGCTGGACCGTGGCCAACCAGGGGCACGCGGCCCAGGTCAGCCACCTCGACACCGTCGTCCTCGTCACCAGCGACAACGGCCCCCACGAGGAGGGCGGGATCAACCCGGACCTGTTCGACGCCAACGGCCCACTGCGCGGCTACAAGCGCAACCTCTACGAGGGCGGCGTACGGGTCCCGCTCATCGCCTGGGGACCCGGCCGCGTCCGGCAGGGCACCAGCGACCGTCCGACCCCGCTGACCGACCTGCTCCCCACCCTCGCCGAACTCGGCGGCGCCCCCTCCCCCACCGATGTGGACGGCCTGTCCGCCGCTCCCCTGCTCGCCGGCAGCGCCGACTCGGCCCGCCACGGACACCTGTACTGGTTCCGCGACGAGTGGGGTGTCACCAGCCGGGCCAACGCGCAGGACAACAAGCGCGCCACGTGGCTGGCGGAGGCGGCCCGCAGGGACGACTGGAAGGCCGTCCGCTTCGCCCCCGAACGAGACCACAACCTCCCCGACGACAAGTGGCAGGTGGAGCTGTGCGACCTGGCCACCGACCCCGGCGAGACCCGCAACGTCATCGACACGCACTCGGCGGTGGCCGGCGAACTCGTGGCACTGATGCGCTCCTCCTGGAAGGACACCTGTCCCCGCAAGCCGTTCGGCACGCGGCTGACCCTGCCCCGGCCGGCCGTCCCCGGTGAGGCGTTCACCGTGACCGCCACGCTGGACAACGGCTCCGCACGGCTCTGGACCGACGCCGCGCTCGTCCTGCGCGCCCCCACCGGCTGGTCCGTGGCCCCCGTCTCCCCGGCCACGACGGGCCGGCTCGCCGCGGGCGGTCGCCTCACCACCTCCTGGCAGGTGACCCCGCCCGCGAACGCCACCCCGGCGAGCGCGTGGGAGCTCACCGCGGAAGGCACCGCCGAAACTCCGTCCGGACCGGTCCGCTACCCGGCGACGGGCACCGTCCCCACCCCGCCGCCCGCTCCCGTCCGCGACGCGCACCTCTCCGACCTCACCTGGATCAGCGCCACCAACGGCTGGGGGCCGGTGGAGCGCGACACCTCCAACGGCAAGAACGCCGCCGGCGACGGGCCCCTGATCTCCTTCGGCGGTACGACGTACCCCAAGGGCCTGGGCGTCCACGCACCCAGCGACATCGCCTACCACCTCGGCGCTGCTGCCGTGCGGTTCACCTCCCTGGTCGGCATCGACGGGACCAGGCCCGGCAGCTCGCCGACCTGCTGCGCCACCAGATCCTTGCGGGCGGCTTCCCCGGCAACATCGGCTTCCGCGTGGCCGCGGACAGCACCGAGCCCGGCCCGTAGGCCGACGGAGGGCATCACGGGCCGGAGGCTCGCACCTCAGCGGTGCGGGTCGGCGGTGGCTTCGATGTGCTCGGCGACTGCGACGAGCAGCACCCGGGTGCCGGGGGTGGTGGCCCGCCAGTGGTGGCGAACACCGCCGGACAGGTAGAGCGTGTCGCCGCGGCCCAGCCGGTGGACCTGCCCCTCCGCCTCGACCTCCGCGGCACCGTCGGCGACGTACATCAGCTCGTCGTTCCGGTGCCGGAACTCGCGCCGGCCGTCGTGGTCACCGGTGAACTCCAGGGCGTGCAACTGGTGATGGCCGCGCACGAGGGGGCGTACGCGGCTCGTCGTACCGCCGGCCTCCTCGCCCGCGGCGGCGAGGCCGGGATCGTCCTCGGCCCGTACGACATCCACCCGGCGCGGGTTCTCGGAAGCGGCGAGCAACTGCACGGCGGTCGTACCGAGTGCGTCCGCGACAAGCTGCAACGAGCGCATGCTGGGCCGGGCGCGGTCGTTCTCGATCTGACTCAGGAACGGTACGGACAGGCCGGTTCTGGCGGCGATGTCGGCGAGGGTGAGGTCCAGCGCGCGCCTGCGCCTTCGGACACCGGGGCCCAATCGCGGCACGGTTGCCTCGCCCATGATCCCTCCCGACCCCCACGCTTCGTTCTGCCCGCACCCTAACGCGCTCCGGCGGCCGCCGACGCCGCGGTCGGCAGGGCGGCCCGCGGCATCGAGCGATTTCGTACTGCCGTCACAGCGCTGACACACAACCCCCCTAGCGTCTAAGTCACTTGAACTTGTCAAAGAAACTTTGACCGCAGAGATGTGAGGGACACCCATGCCCCCCGTGGACCAGAACGCCCGCCGCCGGCGCGGCACTGGCCTGATCGCGATCGACACCGAAGCCGCTTCCCCCGGATACACCTTGTTCGCCCCGCTCACCGGCACCGGCGAGGTCTACCTCGTCGACCTGCACGGCCGCGTCGTACACGAGTGGCGGTTCCCGTACCGCCCGGGCCGCCACGCCCGCCTGCTCGACAACGGCCACCTCGCCTACAACGGCGTGCTCCCGGACGAGCCCGCCCTCTTCCCCATGTGGCACAAGTACCGCGGCGGCATCATGCTCGAAGCCGCACCCGACGGCACGGTCCTGCGCGAGCGCCGCGACCCGCTCCAGCACCACGACGCCCACCACCTCGGCGACGGCCGCATCCTCTACACCGCGCTGGAGCCCCTGCGCGGCGGCGAGGCGACGGACGTGCGCGGCGGGGTCGAGGGTTCGGAGGCCGAGGGCGGCACCGTCTGGGCCGACACCATCAGGGAAGTCGATGCGGACGGCAACGTGCTCTGGTCCTGGCGGGCCGCCGAGCACCTGGACCGGGACGCGTACGCCTTGCACCGCGACTATGCCCGCGAGCACTGGCCGCTGATCAACAGCGTGACGCCGCTGGCGGACGGGAACATCCTGGCCAGCCTGCGCAGCGTCTCCGCGGTCGTCGTCATCAGCCGGGAGACGGGCGAGATCCTGTGGCGCACCGAGCCGGGGGCGGTCTCCCAGCAGCATGCGCCCACCGAGCTGCCGAGCGGCAACTTCCTCATCTTCGACAACGGCGTGTTCCGGCCCGGCCGGGACGTGCCGTTCTCCCGGGTCATCGAGGTCGAGCGGGCGAGCGGTGCGATCGCGTGGGAGTACCACGACCCGGCGCGCGAGTCCTTCTTCGCGCCCTTCATGGGCAGCGCGCAGCGGCTACCGAACGGCAACACCCTCGTCACGGACTCGCCGTCGGGCCGGCTCTTCGAGGTGACGGCGGAGGGCTACCTCTGCTGGGAGTACGTGGTCCCGTACTTCGGCGCCTACCACGAGTCCGAGGTGCGGCAGCTCTTCCCGGCCGAGCCGAACGCCGTCTTCCGTGCGTATCGTTACGGCCCCGAGCAGCTGCCATGGCTGACTGCCGGGGTGCGGCCATGAGCACCTCCGCCGGGACGCCCGCGGCCTCGGGCGCACCTGCCGCCGCCGTCCACCCCGTCGACGAGCGGCTGCCCCTGCGGCGGCTCGCGCCGCTCTCCGCCCAGCACGTCCTCGCCATGATCGCGGCTCCTGTCTCCACCGCGTTCCTGGCCGCCGACGCACTGGGGCTGTCCGGCGAGCGCACCGCGTCGCTGCTCAGCGCCACCCTGGTCCTGTGCGGCATCGGCGCACTGCTGCAGTCCTTCGGGACGTTGCGGGTCGGTGCCCGGCTGCCGTTCGTGATGCTGCCCGGCGGAGCCGCGACCGCGATCTTCCTGCAGGTCGCGGCCGAGCACGGAGCGGCGACCGCGAGCGGCGCGGTACTGCTCGCGGCGGCCCTGCTGCTGGCCGTCCTACCGCTCTACTCGCGGATCGTACGGCTCTTCCCGCCGCTGGTCATGGGCGTCACCGTGCTGCTGATCGGAGTGGCCATGGTGCGCGTCGCCGCGCAGCTGATCGTCGGGCCGGGTGGCGGCCGGCCCGCCGCACCGGCCGCTGTCGCCCTCGCCGGGCTGACCGTCGGCTGCACTCTCGCCGCGTACCTGCTGTTGCGCGGCGTGTGGCGGCAGATGGCGGTGCTGATCGGCATGGCCGCGGGGACGGGGATCGCGGCCGCCACCGGGTTGGGCGCGTTCAGGCCGACTCAGGGATCCGGGCTCGCGCTCCCGCACCCCTTTCCGTACGGGACCCCGCACCTCGACGTCCTCGCCGCACTGCCCCTGCTGATCTTCAGTCTGGCCTCGCTGGCGGAGGCGACCGGGCAGACCGTCCTCAACAGCGAGACCGTGGGCCGTACTCCGGAACCGGGACGGGACGTGCCGCGCGTCGTCCGCGCGGACGCCGTGGTCTCCCTGCTGGGCGGTGTCTTCGGCACCTCCCTCTTGGTGACCAGCTCGGAGAACATCGGCATCGGCAAGCTGACCGGCGTGCGCAGCCGGTTCGTCACGGCGGGCGCGGGCGCGCTGCTGATCGGCGCCGGGCTGCTGGCGCCGGTCTCCCGGCTGCTGGCGGGCATCCCGGCGCCCGTCGTCGCGGGCTCCGCGCTGGTGGTGTACGCGGTGATCGTGGTGATGGGCGTGGAGATGCTCAACCGGGCAGACCTCACGGACCGTACGACCTCCATGGTCGTGGCGGTCTCGCTGGCCGCGGGGCTGCTGCCGGTCGTCTCCCCGGGCCTGTACGACGGCTTCCCGGGCTGGGTGCGTACGGTCCCGGGCAGCGGGGTGGTCGCGGGCACCCTCACCGCAGTCGTGCTGAACGCGGTGTTCCGGTGGGCACGGGGCTCGCACACTCAAGCTGTCGCTACGCGGCGCCCGCTGCGGTCAGGGCCGCGATCGGCAGGAGGAGGATCCACTGCGGCAGGCGGAGCAGCGGGTTCGGCCAGCCGACCGAGAGGGTGACGACCAGGAAGGCGGCTGTGTACGCGAGGAAGTGTGCGGCCACGAACCATGCCGTCAGGCCGGTCGCCGACGTGTCGTCCGCCAGGGCCAGGTACACCAGGGCGGCCGCGGAGAGCACCAGGTCGACGCTCACTATGTGCCAGACGGCGTGGAGGACGCGTTTGGGTTCGTCCGCGAGTCCGCAGGACAGCAGCGGGCGGACCACGTCCCGGTGCCCGGCGACGATGTGCACCGCGGCCACACCGAACGCGGTGATGCCCGCTGCGAGAAGCCAGCCGTTCATCGGATCTCGATTCCTTTGGCTATGGCGGCGGCCAGCCAGTCGGCCAGCTGCGGGTCGAGGTGTTCGCCGATCAGACCGACGTGGAAGAACACGGCTCCTGCCAGCGTGTCCAGGACCAGGTCCACGGGCGTGTCGGCCGCGATCTCTCCGCGCGCCACGGCTCGTCCGAAGACGATCAGCAGCCGCTCCTTCGACGGGGCCAGGAAGTCGCTGCGGATGCGCGCCTTCAGTACCGGATCGGCGGCGAAGTCGGCGAGCAGTCCCGGGAGGGCCGCGGCGGCGGCAGGCGCGTGGAACTCGTCGATCAGGCCCCGCAGGAGTGCGGTCAGGTCCCCGGCCAGCGTTCCGGTGTCGGGGACCGGAGCGTCGTCGGTGGTCGTGAACACGGCCTCGAAGACCAGCTCCGGTTTGCCCCGCCACCGCCGGTAGACCGTGTCCTTGCCGACGCCGGCACGGGCGGCCACCGCGCCGATCGAGGTCGCTGCGTAGCCGACCTCGGTCACCAGCTCTGTGGCCGCGCTGACGATCGCCTCGTGCGAGCGGGGATCCCTGGGACGTCCCCTGGAGGACGGAGAGGAGCTCATACGAATTACGATACGGGTCGACCCGTTTGGTAAGCAAGCCCCTGGCCCCCTAAGGCCTGGCGGACGGCCCCGGGTGGCCCTGGTGGATGAACGCGGCCCAGGTCGCAGGGCGGCTCAGGTCCGGGCCGCGGGTCAGCTCGTCGAGGAGGCTGCCGCCGAGCGACCCCGGGGGTTTGCGCTCCGGGTCGAGCATCCACCGCTGGGCGACGTGGAGCGCGTCGACCGGGCTCAGGCCCTCGACGGTCAGGTAGTGGTGGAACACGGCCATCATCAGCGCCGCGGCCGAGTCCCGGGTCGCCCACCGGGAGCCCACCACGTCCCGCGCGCCGCCCGCCACGAAGGCGGTCGTCAGGGTGAGCGCCTCGTCGTGGTCGCGCTTGCTCAGGTCCGTCTCGCAGGCACTGAGCACCACCAGCGGCCCGTCCGGGCGGTCCTGTTCGTCCGTCGGGCGGTCGAGCAGCCGCGAGACGGTCAGCAGGTCGGTGTCCGCGTCGGGTGCCAGGCGCAGCGCGGAGGTCGTCGGGTTGGTGCCGGCCGATCCGTGGCACGCCACGTGGAGCAGGGACGGAGTGCCGGCGAGTACGTCGAGGAGGTCGCCCGGGGTGCCGGCCGCCGCGCCCCCGGCGGGCGGTTCGTAGAACTCCCCGTACAGACGCGCCCGCGGGTACAGGGACTGCTGGAGCGCCGCCACCTCCAACTCCGCGTACGGCAGGCTCATCGTGGGGTCCGACACCAGGACGGGGGCGTCGGCCGGGGCGCGCCGGGCGCGCCGGACCGTGTTCAGGAACTGGCGGCCGGACGCCGCGTAGCTGATGACCATGATCTGGCAGGCGTAGTCGCTGGGGGACTTGGCCGGCAGGCGGGCCGCGTGCCAGGGAACGATCCCGAGGCGGCCGCAGGGCACCAGCACGATCCTGGGCGGGCCGGGGCGGTCCTTGCGCCGGTTCTCGTTCTCGGCGAGCCGTTCCCCGATGCCGCTCATCACCGGGAGGATCACCGCGGACGTCGCCCAGTCGCAGAGATCGGACAGGGCGTCCTCCCAGGTCTGCGCGGCGGCGGGGACGCCGGGGCGCTCCTGGTGGGCGGCCGCGGCGTCGAGGTACCGCTCCAGGGGGCCGCTCCGCTCGCCGGACAGCAGGGGGAGTGCCCGTACTCCGGTGCCGGTGTCCGGGCCCACGATCACTGCCATGCCGGGCGTGGCGCCCTCGCCCGCGAGCAGGTAGACGAGCGCGTCCGCGTTGCCCTCGGCGACCCCGGCCTTGAGCTCGTCGACCGTGGGAGTACGGAAGAGGACACCGCCCGGCTCGCGCGGGCCCAGGGCCTCCAGGGCGCGGCGCCGCAGGGAGCTGGGCAGTTCCCAGAGGACCGTGTCGGGTGCCGCGCCGCTTCCGGCTCCGGGTCGGGGTCCGGCCACGGCGCGTTCGCGTTCCGCCGCGCGCCATTCGCCCGCGAGGTCGTGGTGGCCGCGGGACTCCAGCAGTTCGGGCACGGCCCGGGAGGTGGACGCCGCGCGCAGCACCAGGGCCCGGCCCAGTTCGAGCGCGGCGACCGCATCCTCGACCCGGCCCTGGGAGGCGGCCCAGACGGCGGCCCGCACGCCGCGGTCGGAGCCGGACCGGGCGGCCAGCAGGCCGTGGTCGGAGCCGGCCTGCAGGACGACCTCACCGGCCAGCGCCTGTAGCGATTCCATGGCCGCGTCCGTGGCGGCGTCCCGGTCCGCCGGGTCCCGGGTGCGGTCCAGGCGGCGGCGGTAGTTCTCCGCGAGCTGCCACAGGGCCGAAGCCGCGAGCTGCGGAGCCCGGCCCTGCCGGATGTCGTCGCGGACCTGCTCCAGTCCGCTGATGGCTGCGTCCAGGTCGGCGTGGTCCTGGGTGGTGGAGTGCCGGAGGGTTGCCGTCAGGGCGGCGAGGTAACGGGTGCCCGTGTCGGCGCCCGGGGCCGGCGGAGCGGGGTCGGGCATGAGGCCGGGGGTGTCGCCCAGCACGGCCCGCGCGGCCCGGAGCGCTTCGCCGAGCGCCACGATCTGCTCCGGGGGAAAGCCCGCTTCCGTCGCGGCCCGGCCCGAGAGGGCGGCTTCCTGCCGCGCCAGGCCGCGTACGAGCATCTCCTTGTCGCCGGTGCGCTCGGCCATCGAGGTGAGTGCGGTGCCGTGGATGAGTTCCACCAGCCAGCGGAAGCCGTGCTCCGCCGGCGTCGCCCGTTCGAGAGCCTCCACCTCGCCGACCAGCCTCAGGTGCTCCTTCTCGTTCCCCGCCTCCTGCGCCGCGTTCATTCTGGTGAACAGTTCGTACGCGCGCACCAAGGTGGTGAGGTCGGCCGCTCCGGGATCTCCGGCCGTCCACTGCGCGAAGTGCTCCACGACCGAGTCGATCTGCCCGTGGGCCGCGCCGCTGTCCGCCCGGCTGCCTCCCAGCGGCCCGGCCGTCTGGAGCACCATGCGCATCAGGTTCTCGATCTCGGAGGCCCGGCCGTGCCCCGCGGGCAGGCGGTCGAGCTGCCCGCCCAGCCGGTGGAGAAGCCGGTTGAGGGACTCGGGATCGCCGGTTTGCAGGGCATCCGGCAGGCCGAGCATGGCGGTGAACCACGCGCTCGTGACGGCCGTGGTGGCCTCGGATTCCGACTGCGGCTCCTGGCCGGCGGCCTCCGGTACCGGCAGCTCGCGCGATTCGGATTGGTCGGCCGGGGCGGCTTGGTCGGGCAGGGCGGCTTGGTCGGGCGGGGCGGCTTGGTCGGGCAGGGCGGCTTGGTCGGGCAGGGTTGCCAGGATGTCCGTCAAGATCCGCAGCTGCTCGCGGAACGGCAGGTCGGGGGGCAGCATGGCCAGCAGGGCCTCGGGGTCGGAGAGGCCGGTCTCCGACACGTACGCCAACGCGTCCTGCATCTGCCCCAGCCGGGCCCGGAGTTCCGGTGGCACCGGCAGTTGCCCGACCTCGGCGGCCAGCGCCGACATCCGGGCCGCCTCGGCAGCGGCCCCTTCCGGCCCCGCCGCCATCGCCCGGTCGAAGACGGACCAGAAGTCCGGGGGCGCCCCCGCCGGGCGGCCCGGCTCCGTATGACCCGACACCATCATCAGGAACATCGCCGCCCACTGCCTGCCGTCCTCCGCCATCCGCTCCCCGACGGCCGTCGTCCGGTCCCGGACCTCCTCCAGCAGCCGCCGGGCCCGGACCGGGTCGTCCGGTGTGCCGCGCCCGGTGGCGTGGCGGGTGGCGAGCAGGGTGCCGAGCACCAGGGTGACCCTGCCGAGCAGCTCCGGGGCGTGGTCCAGGAGGGTCCGTAGCCGCGAGAGTTCGGCGACGGACCCCTCGAACTCCTCGGCGGACACGGGGTCGCCCTCGCCTCCCCGCCCCACCAGCCGGGCAGCGCGTTCGGCCGCCTCGGTGGCCCAGGCCCGAAGGGCCCGTACCCCGCCGCTCTCCCCGTCCTCCGCCATGCCCCCACACCCCGTCCGCCTCGGTGGATCCGTCCGCCCGTTCCCGCCGCCCATGATGGCCGCGGAGTGCTCCCGTGGTACCCGATCGCGGTCAACTCTCCCCGCCCGACCGGAAATCAACCGGCGACCACCCCGGCACCGCCCATGGCACCCCCCGCTCCCGGCACCACTGGGCGGCAACGGGTCGGGCACCGGTCGAAGTCCGGGCCGGGCCTTCACCCGGCGCACCCTCCCCTGCTTCGCTTGTCGTGCGGGGAATGAGGGGGGGCCGCGTGGACATCGGTGTGGTGACCGCTCCGCTGACAGCGGTCGCGGGTGTCGTCGGCACACTGATGTCCGCGCTGCTGACGCAGCGGGCGGCTGATCGCAGCCGCCAGCGCGAGCAGGAGCGGACCGAGGAGTTGTGGGACCAACGCGCCGCGGCCCAGGACCTGTGGGCGTGCTACGTGGCCCTCAACACCTCCGGCCGGCACTATCTGGCCGCGCTCACCGACCAGTTGTACGCGCTGGGACGCGACGCCGACGCGCCCCACGCACGGCAACGGCTCGTCGGTGCGCGCGACCACCACCGGGAGGTGTACGCGGAGGCGCAGATGCGGCTGCCGGAGCGGGTCCTCGATCACGCGGCCGCCGTCAGCCACGGTCTCGGAATGGTCTACGGCATGGTCCGAAGGCTGGATGGCGGCGCGCGGCGCCCGGGGGACTCACCGGCCGCCGCACACGCGGCCATCGAGTCGCTGTGGTCCCGACTGCGCGCGATGCGGCGGGAGATGCGGGCCGATCTGGGCACCTCGAGGTCGGAAGCCGGTCGTTGACCGGGAGAAGCGGAGAACTCGCCTCCACGCCCCGCCACGGATGTGCATAGTGGGGATTCGTGGGCTGTTGGGGACGTGTGGGGGCCGTTCGTGGCCCGGAGAGGCGGATTGCCGATGAGCCGGGAGGAGAGCGGTGGCGTCGAGGGCCTGCGCGCCTGGGTGTCGGACGCGGTGGAGCGGGCGAAAGGGCTGCTCGCCGGCCTCCAGGGAGCGGCCGGTCCGGTGTCGCCCCGCGCCTGCGAGGCCTCGGTCGCGGAACTCGAACAGCTCGCCGGGCTGCTGGACCACGACGAGCAACTGCGCGGCTCGGTGAACGTATGGCTCGCGGGTGCGCTGACCGTGCGGCACGCGAACGGGGGCGGTACGGCGGCGGACCGGGACCGGGCCGCGGCGCTGCTGCGGGCCGCCCGGGACCGTACGACACCGCTGGGCGCGGTGGTGACCGAGGAGGAGCGGCGATGGGCGGCCCTCTTCCTGATCAGCCACGTCTCACCGATCCAGCCCCAGCAGGGATACGGCGGCGCACCCGACCTCTCCGGCTATCTCGACTGGCTCACGCGGTCGGGCCCCGCCGAGATGATGACCTCGGCGACGGAGATCCGCGAGCTGGTGCTCGACATGGCGCAACTCTCCCTGCCGGACGAGGTGATGGGTCAGCTGCGCCAGCTCCAGGAGAACCTCGCTGCCCCGTCCCTGCAAGGGCTCTCCGAGATGATGGCGGGCATGGTGCCGGGCGGGTCGCCGATCGCGGATCAGTACCGGCAGATGATGGAGCAGGTGTTCGCCCGCGCCGGGGGCTTCGCAGGCGGTCGGGCGAACGGCGGGACGACGCCGACCGCCCCGCCCTCGCCGCCCGCCCCGCCCCCGCGGCCGGAGCCCGCCCCGCCTCCGCAGCCGGAAGCGGAGCCGGGGCTCACTCCTGACGCCCTGCGGAACATGGTCCGCGCCTGGGACGCCGTCCACGCGACTACCCAGGGACTGGACCCCGTCCTGCGCAGCGGTGATCCCGAGGCGCTCAACGGCCTGTTGCGCAAGCTGCGTTCGGCACAGGACCTGCCGCTCCCGGATCCGGCGCAGACCTCCGCGCTGGAGGGCATGAGGGCGCTCCTGCTCGGCATCAGTCCGGCCGTGGGCGGCACCCGCCAGGACATGTCGGCCGGCCGCGCCCACATGGGCTCGATCATCGCCCACCTGGAGGCGGTCTCCGGCTCGCTGCCCGAGGCCCTGGGTGACCCTGCCGCCCTGGGCCGTGCGATGGACATCGGGTCCCGGGCGATGGACGCGCGGGAGGCGCAGGACGTGCCGGCGATCCACGCGCTCGTGGCAGAGGCGGAGGCCCTGGCGGCGACCGTCCCCGAGAGCGCTCCGCTCCGGTTCGCGGTCGACGGTGCGCTCGCCGCGGCGTACGGCGCGCTCGGGATCGTCACCCGGGACCGGGAGACGCTGCTGCGGACCATGGCCCTCATGGAGCAGACGATGAACCGCGCCAAGGAGAGCGGACTGCCGTTCGCCGACGAGCTGCCCCTCCACGGAATGGGGGACCTCGCCCTCATCCGCGCCGCCCTCGCCGGGGAGCCGACGAGCTCGGTCTACGACCACGTTCCGCTGCCCCCGGACGCCTCGATGGAGGATCTCCACGCCTCCACGCTCTCCCTGATCGTGCGCGTCAGCCTCGACCGCGACCCGGCCGTGCTCGATGTCCTGATCGGCGAACTCGAACGCCTCCGGGACGGGGTCCGGGAGGGCAGGGCGCCGCGGATCGCGGCCGACGCGCTGTGGCACCTGGCCGAGGCCTACGAACTGCGCCGTCGGCTTCGGAAGGACGCCGCCGACCCGGCGGACAGCGGCGGCGCGCTCGAAGCCGCCGAGGAGGCTTTGACGGCCCTCGCCGGCGACGTCCTGCTCCAGGCGGGCGCCGAGCACGGCCTGCTGGCCGCCCGCACCGGAGCCAGCCGGGGCGTACGGGCGGCCCGGATCGCCGCCTCGTACGGAAAGCTGCACGAGGCCGTGGCCGCGCTGGAACTGGGCCGGGCCCTGGTGCTGCAGGCGGCCTCCACCTCCTCGGCCGTGCCCGAACTCCTGGACGCGGCCGGGCACCAGGACCTCGCGGAGGCCTGGCGGACGGCCGCCGGCGACGGCCGCGGGCCGGACGGTGCGGGCGAGGTTCCCGGTCTGCTGCCGAGCACCCTGCGCCGCCAGGCCCTCGACGCCCTCGGCTACCGCCGGGACGGTGGCCTGCTGGGCACGCCCACGCTGAGCGAGCTCGCGGACGGGCTCGCCGACGCCGGTGCGGACGTACTCCTCTACCTGGTGGCCGGGGACGACGCGGGCCCGGGCCTGACGATCGCGGTGGGGCCGCAGCTGGGGGCGGGGGCGGGCGCCCTGCCCCAGCTCCGCGACGGCGAGGACGGCCCACTGGCACGGTACGTCGAGGCAGCAGCGGCACGGGACCGCGACCACGGCGACGCCGCCGTCGCCCGGGCGTGGGAAGAGGCCCTGGAGGAGTTGTGCGACTGGGCGTTCCAGGCGCTCGGCCCGGTCCTCAGCGGCATCGAGGAGCGCCTGGCGGCGGCCGACGAGGGGCGGGGGCGCGAGGACGGGGGCGACGACGGGGGCGAGGACGGGGACCGGCCGCTCCGCGTCGTACTGGTGCCCTGCGGGCGCCTGGGGATCGTGCCGTGGCACGCCGCGCGGCTCCCGGCCGAGGCGGACCACGAGCGGCTCTGCCAGGTGGCGGTCATCAGTTACGCGGCATCCGGCGGCCAGTTCCTGCGGACGGCACGACGGGCGCCGCGGGACCCGGTGGCCGCCCCCGTACTGGTCGCCGACCCGACGATGAGCCTGGGGTTCTCCGACACGGAGGTCACCGCCCTGCGGGACGCCTTCTATCCGGACGCCCGGCTGTTCGGCGCGCTCTACGGCGAGGAACTGCCGCCCGGCACGCCCGAAGCGGTGCTGGGGTTCCTCGGCGACGACACCTCCATGCTGCACGTGGTCTCGCACGGGTCGGCGGGCACCCGCCCCACGGTCTCGGCCCTGGACCTCGCGGCCGACGAGCAGTGCACACCGGCGCCGTTGACCGTGACCCGACTGCTCGATCGGAAGGGACAACAGGACGGAGCCGACGGGCCGTTGGTCGTCCTGAGCGCATGCCAGACAGATCTGAGCAAGGGCGACCACGACGAGGCGCTGACCTTGACCACGGCGTTCGCGGCCGCCGGAGCGCGGGACGTCGTGGGATCGCGGTGGCTCGCCCAGGACAGCGCCTCGGCGCTGCTGATGGCGGTGTTCCACCACCATCTGGTCGTCGACGGGCTCAGCCCCGTGGACGCCCTGCGGGCCGCGCAGTTGTGGATGCTCGACCCCGGCCGCGAGAACCCCGGCTCCCTCCAGGGCGACCTGCTCAGGGAGATGGGACGGCCGGGACTGGAACGGGCCGCGCTCTGGGCCGCCTTCATCCATCAGGGGCATCCGGGACCGGGTGCGACGAAGACAGCAGAAGGGACAGCATGAACGAGGAGGGCCGCGGACCATCCGCGGAGCCGCTGCTCGCCCTGATCGGCGAGCACCGGGAGTCGATCCGCACGGCGCTCGACGACGAGCAGCACGCGCTGCTGCTCACCCGGCTGACCGCGCTCGCCGAGGCGCCGCCGGACGACACGATGGCGGTGCGCAGGGCGCTCCAGGGGGTCCGGCTGGCGCTGCGGCCGCTGCCGTTCGAGCATCCGGTACGCGTCGCGCTGGACGGCGTACGGCTGGTGGCCGCGCCCCCCGGGCCGGCGACCGTGACGGAGGCGCTGGCACTGATCGACCTGATGTCCGCCCCGGATCCGGTGCCCGCCGGGCCCCCTCCCGCCGCCCCGCCCGCCGTGGGGGCCGGCGACGACCGCGCGCCCGACCCGCTGCTGCGGGAGCCGGCGCTCTCGGCGGCCGAGGCGACCGCCCGCTGCGGTGGTGCGCCACCGCCCGAACTGATCAGGCTGCCGGACCCGCCGAACGGCGACCGCTACCCGCGGTTCCAGTTCCCCACCGGGGGTGGCGCCCCGCACGAGGTCGTCCTCGAAGTCAACCGGCTGCTCCTGGCGGACATCGATCCCCGGGGCGCCGCTTCCTGGTGGCTCGGCGCAAACACCTGGCTGGGCGGGACCCCCGCATCGTTCCTGGGACGGCTGCCCGACCACGAACTCGTCGGTGCGGCCACCGCACTCGTGGAGGGAGAGTGATGAGCAGCCTCCTGCCCGCAATCAAGTTCTTTCCCATGATCAAGAACGAACTGGACCCCAACCTTGAGGTGATCCCGGCCGGCACGGAGCTGTGGCGGGTGCACAGGTCCAAGTACAGGCCCACCCAGTTCAACCCGACGCTCGCGGACCTCCACTTCAACGGCGGCCGCTTCGAGGGCACGGTGCTGGACCCGTACCGGAGTCTGTACGTGGCCAACAGCGCCTTGACCGCGGTCGCGGAGAGCGTGCTGCGCTCGGTGCCCTGGACGGGCGGCCGCCGGGAGGTCCCGTACGCCGCCGTGCGCGAGCGGACGCTGAGCGTGCTGCGCACCACGCGCGAGCTGACCTTGGTCTCACTGCTGGAGGAGAAGGACCTGGCCGCCGTCCATCAGACCGCCAACCTCCTGGACGACGAGCGGAGCTATCCGATGGCACGGCGGTGGGCGAGCGAGATCCGGGCGCAGACCCCCGACGCCATGGGGCTGGTCTGGCTGTCCCGCCGCAACCGGCCCATGCACGCCATGGTGCTCTTCCACGACCGCTTCGACGACTGCCACTGCAACGCGCTGGAGGTGCTGCCGGGACGGGGCATCGCGGACCTCGGCTCCCCGGAGGGCCTGGAGGAGGTGAACGCACTGCTCGATCCTCTGCGGGCGCAGGTGTCGGAGCCCGTGGCGCGGTGAACCTTCCCGGTCACGGCACCGGCTAGGCGCCGATGCGGGCGACGAGGAGGGCTACGTCGTCGTCGGCGGCAGCCGGGACGAGGTGGGTGATCAGCGAGTCGCACAGGTGGTCCAGCTGCCGCTGCGGGTCCGCGAGCAGTCGGGTCAGCTCGGCCAGTCGCTCGTCGAGGTCGCAGCCGCGGGCTTCGATCAGCCCGTCGGTGTAGAGCACGAGGAGGCTGCCCGGGGGTACGTCGATCTCGGTGGGAGAGAAGTCGATGCCCCCGACGCCCAGGGGGACCCCGGGCGGGGTGTCGAGGAGCCGGACCGTGCCGTCGGGGAGCACGAGTGCGGGTGGCGGATGTCCGGCCCGGGTGACGGTGCAGTGCCCGGTGGCCGGGTCGCAGACGACGTACAGGAAGGTGGCCAGCATCGGCTCGGCGAGATCGCCGAGGACTTCCTCCAGCTGGTGCAGCAGTTGTACGGGTGGAAGGTCCAGGCGGGCGAGGGCCCGTACGGAGGCGGCCAGCCGGCCCATGACCGCGGCCGCGGCGATGCCGTGGCCCATCACGTCGCCGATGAGCAGGGCCGCCTTGCCGCCCGTCAGGGCGAGTACGTCGTACCAGTCCCCGCCGACCTCGTTGACGTCGCTGGCGGGGAGGTACCGGTGGCTGACCTCGATGCCGGACGGCGGGGTGATGTGCTGGGGCAGCATGCTGCGCTGCAGGATCACCGCGGTCTCGTGCTCACGGTGGTAGAGCCGGGCGTTGTCGATGCTCAGCGCGGCGCGGGCGGCGAGTTCACCGGCGAGGGTGACGTCCTCGGATCCGAAGGGGCCTATCGGGCGGGTGCGGTAGAAGGTGGCGACGCCGAGCACCGTCTCGCGCGCTACCAGGGGTGCCATGACGAACGAGTGCACTCCCACCGCGAGCAGTTGGGCGGGTTTGGCCGAGTGCCGGGCGGCGGGGGCGATGGCCTCCTCGTCGAGGCGGGCGACCAGGAAGGGCTGCCGGGCAGCCAGGGACTGGGTGTAGGGGGCGGCCGCGGGGAAGGTGAGCGCCCTGCCGAGGGGGGCGAGGATGTCGGTCACCCTGGATCCGGACAGCGGGGCCTTGCCGAGGCGCCGCAGGGCGACCCCGCCGGCCAGCCCCATGCCGGGCTCGTCCCCGCCCGCCAGCGAGTCCAGGACGTCCACGGTGACGGCATCGGCGAGGCGCGGCACGGCGAGATCGGCGAGTTCCTGCGCGGTGCGCTCCAGATCGAGGCTGGCGCCGACGCGCATGCTTGCCTCGCTGAGCAGGGCGAGCCGGCGCCGGGCCGCTTCGGCCTCGACGTGGTCGCGCTGCTGCTCGGTGATGTCGACGAGCGAGGCGATGACGCCGATCGGCATCCGGGCGGGGTCCTCCACCCGGACGTACGAGCAGGACCACACCCGGTCGTGTTCCGGTTCGGCCGGCGTCCGCCCGACACGGCGCCGGTCGAGGACCGGCCGCCCCGTCTCCAGCACCTGCAGCATGGCCTCCTCCATCTCCCGGGCGTTCACCTCCGGGAGGATCTGGGCCAGGCGGCGCCCCACGTGCGCCGATTCCGGCAGGCCGTTCATGGCTTCGAGCGCGGCGTTGACCTGGAGGAACCGCAGCTGCGTGTCGAGGATGGCGATTCCGACCGGGGAGCGGGCGAACAGGCCGTCCCACACCGCCGACGCTCCCCGGATGCGGCGTGCGGCGTGGGCGTCGGCGGCGAAGACCAGGACCGTGGCCGCACCGTGCCTGCGATCGGACACCGGGCAGGCCCAGATCTCCAGCTCCAGCGGGTGTCCGTCACGGTGCCAGGCGGTCACCGTGCCCATCACGCCCCGCCCGGTGGCCGCGGCTTCCCAGAGGGAGCGGCCCAGACTGCGGTCGGATCCCGGGTGCAGGAGGTCCGCGATGTTGCGTCCCAGCATCTGGGGCGGGGCGTAGCCGAGCAGTTCCTGCGCGACCTGGTTCCAGCGCACGATCGTTCCGTCGGCGCTGGTGGCCACCAGGGCGACCGGCAGCGCACCCAGCCATCCGCCGGCCGCCTGCGCGGCGCCGCTGATCAGCTCGTCGACCGGGAGCTCGTTCATCCGGCCGCCCGTACCGGCGGACCTTCCCGGAACCGTGTCTCCACGGATCCATCGTCTGCCGGTACGCGCGGCGCCGCCTGCTGGTCGAGCCGCCTGACGCGCCGTACTCGTTCAGTCGCTCACGGTCACGGTCACGGTCGCTACAGCTTGCGGCACAGCAGGGCGTCCGGTGTCCTGCCCTTGGCCCAGGCTCCGGTGAAGGCGATGCCCGCGGCGTACTCGTCGGTCGCGCACTGCCCCTTGTAGTTGCCGTGGGCGAACTCTCCTCCGGGGCCTCCGGCCGGCCGGCTGTCACCGCGGTCGAACCAGACGGTACGGCCGCTGGTGCCGAGGGTCCGGGCCGCCTGGGCGCACAGGACCGCGGAGACGGCCTGGCCGCGCACGCTGTAGCCGATCATGAACTGGTTGGGGCCGCACTGGTACTTCGTGTAGCCGCCCGCCCAGTCGCCCTGCTGTACGTAGCGCTCGTCGGTCACGACGGTCGGCGCCGGGCCGGCGGCCGCCAGGCCCGCGGCCCCGGCATCGGTGCACAGGCCGCGCCCGTCGCGGTGTGCCAGGCCGACGAGCCGCTGCCCGTCGGGGCACACGCCCTTGCGGGCTCCCGAGTCCCAGTCCCCGGCCGACCGTACGCGCACCGACTGGACCGCGTCGGCGTGGTCGAGGTTGAGCATGTCCCAGGTGGCGGGGACGGCTACCTGGCCGGTCTTCTGGGGCGAGGTGACCAGGCGGTTCCAGTTGGCGGCGCGCCAGTCAGCGCCGTCGAGGATGCCGGAACGGCGGCCTGCCGCGTCGAAGTTGAGGATGGACCAGGTGCCGTGTCCGGACCAGCCGACCAGGGGCCAGTAGGCGAAGTCGGTGTCGTTGGCGACCAGGTAGTCGACGAAGTTGCCGAACCAGGCGCGCGCCTGGGGGTTGGTCTCGTCGCTGCCGATGCCGAACTCGCTGATCCACAGGGGTGCGGTGAAGTGGCTGCCCGTGTCGGACGCGACGTAGAACGCCTGGCGCTGGAGGGTCGCGAACAGGTCCTCGCGGGAGAGTTCCTGGTAGCGCGGGTCGTGGGTCTCGCCCATGCCGGTCGCGCCGGTGTGGTTCGGTCCGGTGTAGCCGTAGAAGTGCGCCGCGTACACCAGCTTGTTGGAGGCGACGAGGGTGTGCGAGAGGGTGCGCACCGGTTCGAGCGTGGGGCGCCCGTGGGGCAGTCCGTCGGCGGGGATGCCCTGCCAGTTGATGCCTTCGACGATCACCAGGAGGTCCGGGCTCACCTCGGTGAGGAGCCGGTCGCCGAGGCGCTGGGACGCGGCCCACCAGTCGTGGTCGTTGCCCCAGTTCCAGTTGGCGTCGTCGGTGACGGTGCGGCGGACCTCGTTGTAGAGGTCGGCGCCGACGACGCGCTTGTTGTCCTTGTAGCGGCGGGTGAGGTCGATCCAGTCGTTCTCCCACTGCGCGGTGGACTGGCTGGTGTTCCAGCGTTCGTTGCCGTCGAGGCCGCAGCAGAAGCGTGAGGTGTTGGTGTGGTTGTTGAGGATCACCGCGAAGCCGTCGGCCGTGGTGGCGGCGATGACGGCGTCGAAGACCTGGAGCGGGGTCTTGCCGCGCAGGTGCGGGTTGGCTGCGACCGAGGCGTCGGAGACGGGGCGCTGGTCGTGCAGCATCTCGTTCGAGAACGGCAACCGGATGCTGTTGATGCCCAGTTCGTGGAATCCGGCGAGGATCTGCGGGATCGGGGCGCGGTCCAGGCCCAGGGGCATCTGGTCGGCCTTCTCGCCGTCGTGGTGGCTGGCCGGGTCGTTGATGTCACCGGAGCCGCTCCAGGACCCTTGGGCGCCGTGCCAGTTCGCGGACTTGAGCTTGAAGCGGTTGCCGTCGGCGTCGACGACGTAGCGGCCGCGGGTGCTGAGGGGCGGCCGCCAGGAGTCGGCCAGGGACGCCGCGGCGCCGACCGCCGCCGGGGTCGCGGTCGTCTCGGCCGCGGTGGTGGACGCGAGCGTCGGGGAGGCGGCGCCTAGTGCTCCGAGCAGGAGCGCCGCGGCGAATATCGCCGGCAGTACGGGTCTTCTCACAGTGTCCTCCGAATGCCTGGGGGGGGTGGGGACGTGCGTGGTGGACGTGCCTGGTGGGGCGACGGGGCGCTCGACTCCCTCAGCTGCCGAGGACGGCGACGCCCCGCGGTTCGAGGGTCAGGCGGCGGACGAGCGGCCGTTGGTCGTCGAGGAGGTCCCGTCGGGCGGCCGGCAGCATCAACTGGTAGGTGTCCTCGGTGTGGTTGAGCAGGACGAGGACGTCGTGGTCCGCGCCGTGGCGGATCGCCGCCTGGATTCCGGTGGGCAGGCCGGGCACGACGGGGGCGACTCCCGCGTCGGCGAGCGAGCGGTCGACGATGGCCCGCATCGTGACGGGATCGGGCCGCGTCGCGACGTAGCGGGCGGTCCCGCGGCCGTGGGTGTGCACGGTGGCCGCCGGGCGGTCGTCCCAGTCGGGTCCCGCGAAGAGGAGTTCGGGGCGGGCGCCGGTGAGCTTCACGTCCTCGCGCCACAGCGACGCCGGCGCGGGCACGGGGTCGCCGCCCGCCGGGGCCCGCAGCGGGACCGCCTCACCCTCGGCGGCCGGCCAGAACTCCTCGACCCGTACGCCCAGTACGTCGCCGAGCGGGGCGGGGTAGCCGCCCGTGTGCACGCGGTCGTGCTCGTCGACGATCCCGGTGAAGAACGAGGCGAGGAGGGAGCCCCCGTCCGCCACGAAGGCGCGTATCCGCACGGTGGTCTCGGCGGAGAGCAGGTAGTGGCTGGGCAGCACGAGCAGCTTGTACGGCGAGAGGTCCGCGGAGGGGTGGACGACGTCGATGCCTACGCCGGCTTCGAACAGGGGGGCGTAGTGGTCGAGGACCCGGTCGAGGCAGCGCACGCCGTCCGAGGGGTGCGAGTCGAGTTCGAGCGCCCACCAGTTGTCCCAGTCGAACATGACCGCGACCTCGTTGCGGATGCGTGTACCGGCCAGCTCGGGCACCAGGGCCAGTTCACGGCCCAGCTCGCGCACCTCGGCGTGCACCCGGGTGCCGGCCCCCGCGTGCGGGACCATGCCGGAGTGGAACTTCTCCGCGCCGCCCCGGGACTGCCTCCACTGGAAGTACATGACGGCGTCCGCGCCCTGCGCGACGGCCTGCCAGCTCCACAGGCGCATCCGGCCGGGGCTCTTGCCCCCGTTGCGGCCCCGCCAGTTGACGGCGGACGGGGCCTGCTCGGTCAGCAGCCACGGCTTGCCCCCGGCCGCCCCGCGCAGGAGGTCGTACGACAGGGCGGCGCCGATGTGTGCGGCCTCCCAGTGGGGGTCCGGGTAGCTGTCCAGGGCGAGTACGTCCATCTCCGGCGCCCAGGAGTGGACGTCGACGGCCTTGTGCCCGGCGAGGAAGTTCGTGGTCACCGGGGTATCGGGGGTGATGCGCCGCAGCACGTCGCGTTCGAGGGTGAAGCACGTGCGCAGCGCGTCGCTGCTGAAGCGCTTGAAGTCGAGCTGCTGGGAGGGGTTGGGGTAGGTGGGGGCGGCGCGCGGGGGCAGGATCTGGTCGAAGGAGGTGTAGCACTGCGACCAGAAGTCCGTGGACCAGGCGTCGTTGAGCGCGTCGACATCGCCGTAGCGGGCGGTCAGCCAGTTGCGGAAGTCGGCGGCGGAGACGTCGCAGAAGCATTCGGCGACATGGATCCCGTACTCGTTGCCGATGTGCCACAGGCCCAGCGCCGGGTGGTCGCGGTAGTGCGTGGCGACGGCTTCGACGAGGCGGACGGCCCGGTCGCGGAAGACCGGGCTGGAGGGGCAGAAGTGCTGGCGGCCCCCCGGGGACAGGATGCCGCCCGCGGCGGTGACCGGCAGGATCTCGGGGTGCTCGACGGCGAGCCACGGGGGTGGCGACGCGGTCATGGTGGCGAGGTCGGCGGTGATGCCGTGGGCGGCCAGGTCGTCCATGACGGTGTCGAAGAAGCCGAAGTCGTAGGTGTCGCGGGAGGGTTCGACGCGGGCCCAGGCGAAGATGGCGAGGTTGACGAGGTTGACGCCCGCCTCGTTCATCAGGCGCAGGTCTTCGGCACGGGTGGCCTTGTCCCACTGCTCGGGGTTGTAGTCGCCGCCGAATCCGAGGCCGCCCAGTCGCGCACCGAGGGCTCGGGCACGCTCTGGTGTCGGAGAGTTCATCTTCCTTACCCCTTCAGGTACTTCGGTCAGCTACGCGGTGGCGCCGTGCTGTCGCGCGCCACCAGGGTCGGCATGACCGACACGATGGAGGAGTCCGTCGAGGGGACGCCTTCGATCTGGCTCAGGAGCCGGTCCACGCAGGCCGCACCGACCCGGGAGAGGTCCTGGTCCACGGTGGTCAGCGGCGGGAGGAAGTGGGCGGATTCGGCGATGTTGTCGAACCCGACCACGCTCACGTCCTCGGGCACGCGGCGCCCCGCCTCGCGGAGCGCCCGGACCAGGCCGAGTGCCATCTGGTCGTTGGCCGCGAACACCGCGGTGACCTCCGGCCGGTCGGCGAGCTCCCGACCCACCCGGTAGCCGCTGTCCGCGCTCCAGTCGCCGTGGACGGCCTGCGGGATCGGGGCGCCAGCCACCCGGAGCACGCGTTGCCACGCCTCGGCCCGGCGGCGCGCCGGGTGTGAGTCCTGCGGGCCGGCCAGGTGCCACACCGTGGTGTGGCCGAGCCCCAGCAGGTGGTTCACGGCGATCTCGGCGCCGGCCGCGTGGTCGGTGTGGACGCCGGGGTAGCGGTGGCCGTCGCCTCCGTCGACGACGACGACCGGGAGCCCCAGGGGGAGCACCAGCGAACCGGTCAGGATCTGGGCCTCGTTGACGATGACCCCGTCGACCGCATGGCCGCTCAGCCGGTGGAACGCCTCCAGTACCGCTTCCTGGGTCTGCGCCTGCGGGACGACGACGTTGACCGAGTAGTCGGTGGACTGCACGGCGGAGACGATCGACTCCAGCGTGCGTGCGTTCCCGTGCGCCTTGAGGTCGAAGCTGATGACGCCGATCGTCCGGAACTTGCCGGTGGCCAGCGCCCTGGCAGCGGTGTTGGGCCGGTACCCGAGCATGCGGACGGCCCGGACGACCTTGTCGCGGGTCGCCTCGTCGACGCGGGCGGTCGCGTTGACCACTCGGGAGACGGTCTGCGCCGAGACTCCCGCCATGGCCGCGACATCCGCCATCGACGGGGGCCTGGGGCGGTCCGCGGCCGGGGAACGGGGCTTGCGTGGCTGCTGCCCATCCTTCGCCATGGTGCAGTTCCTCTCGCACTGTGCTGTCCGGGCATCTTCCTGAACGGCATCATGTTTGCGCGAACATGCCTCATTGGTCAACAGGCCACAGAGCGGCTTCGGACAACAAGGCCACCTGGTTGCCTCCTTCACAGTCTCCCAAATCTCTTGAAATACATGAGAACTGACGATGCGACAGAAAAGTCGACCAAAAGCCTTGACACCCGCCGAGAGCTGTCGACACACTTCCGAACCGCGCCACCATGTTGGCGCAAACATGCATCGGAGGTCTTACCCGTGAGAGCCGCAGTACGGCGCAACCTCACCGCCCACGCGTTCCTCCTGCCGTTCCTCTGCGTCTTCGCCGTCGGAGTCGTCGCGCCACTGGTGTACTCGGTCAACCTGAGCCTCTATCAGGAGCGCATGATCGGCGGGATGGTCTTCACAGGGCTGGACAACTACACCAAGGCCTTCAAGGACAACCTGTTCCATGCCGGCCTCGGCCGCGTCGCCCTCTTCTTCGCGATCCAGGTACCGGTCATGCTCGGCCTCGCGCTGGCGGCCGCCCTCGCGATCGACAGCGGGCGGCTGCGCGCGCCGGGCCTCTTCCGCATCGGCATCTTCGTCCCGTACGCCGTTCCCGGTGTGGTCGCGGCCCTCATGTGGGGCTACCTGTACGGCGACCGCTACGGCCTGGCCCACGAGATCGGCGACCTCCTGCACACCGAGGTGCCCGACCTGCTCTCCGGGAGCTGGATGCTCGCGTCGATCGGCAACATCGTCACGTGGTCGTACGTCGGCTACAACATGCTGATCTTCTTCGCCGCGCTGCGGTCCGTACCCCAGGAGCTGTACGAGGCGGCCGAGGTCGACGGCGCCGGCGCCTTCCGCAAGGCGTTCAGCATCAAACTGCCGGCGCTGCGCCCGGCATTGCTGATGGCCACGACGTTCTCGGTGATCGGCAGCTTCCAGCTCTTCAACGAGCCGAGCGTGCTCCAGTCCCTGGCGCCGGCCGCCGTCTCCACCAACTACACGCCCAACATGTACGCCTACAACCTCGCCTTCGACGGGCGCCAGTTCAACTACTCGGCTGCCATAGCCGTACTGCTCGGCCTGGTGACCGTGATCGTCGCGTACGGCGTCCAGCGCGCGACCGGCCGCAGGGAGCGCATGCTGTGACGACCGCAACACCCCGGCCCACCCGACCCACTCGCAGCCGTAGTCGCAGCCGTAGTCGCAGCCGCAGCAGCCGCCGCCGTCCGGGCAGTTCCACCCCCCTGACCGTGGCGATGGGCCTGATGCTCGCGTACACGCTGATCCCCCTGGCCTGGCTCGCCATCAGCGCGACCAAGTCCAACCAGACCCTGTTCGACTCCCCCGGCCTGTGGTTCGGGGACGGCTTCCACCTGTTCGACAACATCCGGGACGTCTTCACCTACGACGACGGGATCTACCTGCGCTGGTTCGGCAACACCCTGCTCTACTCGGTGGTCGGGGCGGGCGGCGCCTCGATCATCGCGACCATGGGCGGCTACGCCCTGGCCAAGTACGGGTTCGTGGGCCGTCGGGCGGTCTCCGCCCTCGTCATCGGAGCGATCTCGATCCCGGCCTCCGCACTCGCGGTCCCGACGTACCTGCTGTTCAGCGACATGGGCATCGTCAACACTCCGTGGGCGGTCCTCCTGCCCTCCCTCGCCAGCCCCTTCGGGCTCTACCTGATGCGGGTGTACGCGGCCGAGGCCGTCCCGGACGCCATGCTGGAGGCCGCCCGCATCGACGGCGCCGGAGAGCTGCGGATCTTCCTCACCATCTCGCTGCGCCTGCTGGCCCCCGGTTTCGTGACCGTGCTGCTGTTCACCCTCGTCGCCACCTGGAACAACTACTTCCTGCCGCTGATCGTGCTCAACGATCCGGAGCTGTTCCCCCTCACCGTGGGGCTGCGCCAGTGGGACTCGCTCGCGCAGGGCGGCGCCGGCGCCGCCGCCATACCGATCCTCCCGCTGGTGATCACGGGGAGCCTCCTGGCGATCGTCCCGCTGATCGTCGCCTTCCTCTTCCTCCAGCGGTTCTGGCAGTCGGGCCTGGCCGCCGGCGGCGTCAAGCAGTAGCCCGCCCCCGCCCCCTCCCCCTTCCCCTCCCCCCTCCCTCCTCGTGCACGTCCAGTACGAAAGGATTCGAAATGAGCAGGTTCCTGCGGCTGCCGGTTCTCACCCGTACGCTCACCGCGGCCACCGTCGCGGCCCTCTCCCTCTCCCTCACCGCGTGCGGCGGCGGATCGGGCGCCTCCGACGGCGGCCGGAAGAGCGACCCCGAGGCCGTGCGGGCCGCGCTCGACGAGCCCGCCGAGATCACCTTCTGGAGCTGGGTCCCGAACATCGACAAGACGGTCGCGCTGTTCCAGAAGAAGTACCCGAAGGTCAAGGTCAACCTCGTCAACGCGGGCCGCTCCAAGGACGAGTACACGAAGCTGACGACCACGCTCAAGGCGGGCACGGGCGCCCCCGACGTCGTTCAGATCGAATACTTCGCACTCCCCCAGTTCGCGATGACCAAGTCCCTGGTCAACCTCGCCGACTACGGCGCGGCCGGCCTCAAGGACCGGTTCGCGGAGTCGGCCTGGTCCCAGGTCAGCGTCGCCGGCGGGGTCTACGGCATACCCCAGGACACCGGCCCGATGGCGATGTTCTACCGCCAGGACATCCTCGACCGGTTCGGCGCGACGCCGCCGAAGACGTGGGAGGAGTACGGCGCGCTGGCCAAGAAGATCCACGACGCCGATCCGAACGTCCGGATCACCTACGTCGACCCCGGCGACGCGGGCACGTCCAACAGCCTGATCTGGGACTTCGGCGGCAAGCCGTACACCGTCGACGGCTCCACCGACGTCACCGTCAACCTCAAGGACGACCCCGGCGCCAAGGCCTACGCCGACACCTGGGGACCGATGATCGAGAACAAGCTGGTCGACTCCACCGCGAGCTGGAACGACGAGTGGTGGAAGTCGATGGCCTCCGGAAGGTACGCGACCTGGCTGGCCGGTGCCTGGGCGCCCGCCGTGCTGGACCAGAACATCCCGCAGAGCAGGGGCCAGTGGTCGGTCGCCCCCATGCCGGGCGGAGTCAGCGCGGAGAACGGCGGCTCGTCGGTCGCGGTGACCACGCAGGCGAAGAACAAGGAGGCCTCGGTGGCCTTCGCCCAGTGGCTCAACTCCGACCCGGAGGCCGTGAAGTCGCTCAACTCCGAGGTCGGCCTGTTCCCCGCGACCAAGGCGCTGCTCGACGATCCCGGCTTCCGCGGCGGCGAAGTGCCGTTCTTCCCCGGCAGCAAGCCGAACGAGACCTTCGCCGACATGTCGAAGGCCGTACGGCCCGGCTGGCAGTACCTGCCGTTCCAGGTCTACGCGAACAGCGTCTTCAAGGACTCCGTCGGCCAGGCCCTCCAGCCCGGCGGAAACCTGCCGGGCGCGCTGGCCACCTGGCAGGAACGACTGGTGGCCTACGGCAAGGAACAGGGCTTCACCGTCAAGTAGTCCACAGCTCCGCGAGTCCACAGAAGGAGGAACCCCACAAGCATGACGACACTCGAACTCCCCCTCCTCGACGGGGAACACTGGTGGGGCGGCGCGGTCGCCGAAGGGCGCCGCATGCCCTACCCCGACGGCTACACCTTCGACCTGCGCGACGTGCTGGCCAACCAGGGCATGCCGCTCCTGCTCTCCGACCGCGGCCGCTGGGTGCACAGCGAGCGCACCTTCACCTTCACGATCGCCGACGGGCTGCTGACCGCGCACTCGCACGAACCGCACGCGGTCATCGAGTACGGCGAGGGCCACGGGACCCTGCGCGGGGCGTACGGCAACGCCATCGCCCGCCACTACCCGCCGTCGGGCACGATGCCCGACCCGCTCCTCTTCGGCGCACCGCAGTACAACCTGTGGATCGAGACGGTGTTCGAGCCGACCCAGGCGAAGGTGCTGGCGTACGCGGAGCGGCTGCTCGCGGAGGGCTTCCCGCCCGGCGTGCTGATGATCGACGACCGGTGGAGCAACGACTACGGGGACTGGACCTTCCATCCCGGCCGCTTCCCCGATCCGGCGGGCATGGTCTCCCGGCTCCATGAGCTCGGCTTCAAGGTGATGCTGTGGCTCGTCCCCTACGTGACCCCGGACTCCCCCACCGCGCGACACCTAGGCGACCAGGGCCTGTTGGTCCGCGACACCGGTACCGACGCGCAGGGGCGGGCCAAGGTCGCCTGGTGGTGGAACGGCTGGAGCGCCGGGCTCGACCTCCTCGATCCGCGGGCGCGGGCCTGGCTCACCGGGCGCCTGGAGGCCCTGCGGGACGACATCGGCATCGACGGGTTCAAGTTCGACGGCGGCGACGCGCCCTGGTGGCGATCGCTCGGCTGCGCGGACCCCGAGGCGTACACCCATGCCTGGAACCGCTTCGGCGTCGACTGGCCGCTCAACGAGTTCCGTGACGCCTGGCGCGCCGCGGGCCTGCCGCTCGCCCAGCGCCAGCAGGACAAGTACCACCTGTGGGAAGGCCGGTTCGGGCTGGACAGCCTGATCCCGAACGCCCTGGCCCAGGGGGTGACCGGCCACGCGTTCACCTGTCCGGACATGATCGGCGGCGGCGAGTTCCGCTTCGTCCCGGGCGAGGACGGCGAGGGCTTCGACGAGGAACTCTTCGTCCGCTACGCCCAGATCGCCGCGCTCTTCCCCATGATGCAGTTCTCCACCGCGCCGTGGCGCGTGCTCTCGGCCGACGGCCTGGCGATCGTCCGCGCGGCCGCCCGCCTCCACGCCGAACTCGCCCCGGAGATCCTCGCGCTCGCCGAGCACGCCGCATCCACGGGCGAGCCGATCCAACGCCCGCTGGAGTGGGCCTTCCCCCACCAGGGCTACGCGGCGGTCACCGACCAGTTCATGCTGGGCGACTCCCTGATGGTGGCCCCGGTGGTGACCAAGGGCTCGGAGGGGCGCGAGGTCCGCATCCCGCCCGGCACCTGGCTGGCCGACGACGGCCGGTCGTACGCGGGCCCGGCGAGGGTGTGGATCGAGGCGCCCCTGGCCCGGCTGCCGTACCTGCGCAAGACCGCCGCGCCGAACGGGTGAGGCGCTGCCGGGCAGCGGGCTGCGCGCCCCTGCCCGGCAGCCGCCGGCTACCGCACGGGTGCCGGCTCGACGCGGCGGGCGCCTGCGGCGGGGGTGACCGTGAGGATGCGCGGGGGTTGGTGGCCGGCAGCTCGGAAGGCGGCCGTGACGCTCTCGCCCACCACGCCTTCCCGCCCGGCCCGCACCAGGGCGATGACGGAGCCTCCGAAGCCGCCTCCCGTCATCCGGGCGCCCAGTGCCCCGGCGCGCAGCGCGACCGCCACGGCGAGGTCGGTTTCCCGGCAGGAGACGCGGTAGTCGTCGCGGAGCGAGGCGTGGCCGGCGGTGAGGATCGGGCCGAGCGCGGCCGCGTCCCCCTCCCGTAGCCGGGCGACGGCTTCGTCGACGCGGGCGTTCTCGGTCACCACATGGCGGACCAGCGGGACGAGTTCCGGCGGCAGGGCGTCCAGCGCCTTCGGGAGTTCCCCGGCGGGCAGGTCGCGCAGGGCGGGCAGGCCGAGCAGTCCGGCCGCGCGTTCACAGCCCGCGCGCAGTGCGGCGTACGCCCCGTCCCCGAGGTCGTGCGTGACCCGGGTGTCGATCACCAGCAGCCGCAGTCCCTGGCCCTCCAGGTCGAAGGGGACCTGCCGGTGGCGCTCCGGGGTGCGGGCGTCGAGGTGGAGTGCGGCTCCGGCGGTACAGCAGACGGAGGCCATCTGATCCATGATCCCGCAGGGGACGCCGGCGAAGCCGTTCTCCGCGCGCTGGGCGGTCCGGGCCAGTTCGGCCCCGTCCAGTCCCAGCCCGTACAGCTCGTCGTAGGCGACGGCGACGGCGCATTCCAGCGCGGCGGAGGAGGACAGGCCGGCGCCGGTGGGCACCGTGCTGTCGAAGTGGAGGTCCGCGCCGCCGACGGCGTGTCCCGCCTCGGTCAACGCCCAGACCACGCCGGCCGGGTAGGCGGCCCAGCTCGTGACGGCGCCGGGGGCCAGCGCCGCCACCGCCAGTTCGGTGATCCGGCCGTCGCCTTGCGCGCTGTGCAGCCGCAGTCGTCCGTCCGTACGGGTGCGGGCGGCGAGCAGCGTGGTCTGCGGGAGGGCGATCGGGAGGGCGAAGCCGTCGTTGTAGTCGGTGTGTTCGCCGATGAGGTTGACCCGGCCCGGTGCCGCCCAGACCCCGTCAGGGGAGTCGCCGAAGATCTGCCGGAAGGTGTCCGCGGCCCGGGCCGCCCGGTTGTCCTCCTGCGAGCGGTACGTCTGGTTCACGACCGGGCCTCCCGCAGTCGCCGCGCGGCTGCCTCGGGGGCCACGTCGTTGATGAAGGCTTCCGTCCCGGACTCGGTCCCGGCGAGGAACTTGAGCTTGTCGGGGGTCCGCCGGATCGTGAACAGCTCCAGGTGCAGGGCCAGTTCGCCGCCATGGGTGCGGGGCGCCTGATGCCAGGCGGAGACGTACGGAGTGGGGGGCGGCCCTTGCGGCCGGTCCGGTACGGGGAACAGCCGGTCGAAGCGGCGCAGCAGGTCCAGGTAGATGCCGGGGAACTCGGCCCGCTCGGCCTCGGTGAGGCGGGTCAGGTCGGGGACGCGGCGGTGGGGGTACAGGTGCACCTCGTACGGCCAGCGGGCGGCGTAGGGCACGAAGGCCGTCCAGTGCTCCCCGGCGGTCACCACCCGCTCGGTGGCGCCGCGGGCGCGGGTCAGCAGGTCCTCGAAGAGGTTGCGTCCGGTGGTGGCGCGGTGGGCGGCCGCGGCGGCGGTCATCTTGGCGGTGCGCGGTGTGACGAAGGGGAAGGCGTAGATCTGGCCGTGCGGGTGGGCGAGCGTCACCCCGATCTCGGCGCCCCGGTTCTCGAAGCAGTACACCTGCTCGATGCCCGGGAGGGCGGAGAGTTCGGCGGTGCGGTCGGTCCACGCGTCCAGGACCAGGCGGGCGGCGGCCGGGGTGAGGTCGGCGAATCCGGCCTCGTGCTCCGGGGTGAAGCACACGACCTCGCAGCGTCCGGCTTCGCCCGCGAGGGAGGGGAAGCGGTTCTCGAAGACGGCCACCTCGTAGTCGGCGGCGGGGATCTCGCCGAGCCGGCCGTCCCGGGAGGGGCAGAGCGGGCACTCGCCGGCGGGCGGGTGGTAGGTCCGGCCCTGCCGGTGGGAGGCGATCGTGATCCAGTCGCCGGTGGCCTCGTCGCGTCGTAGTTCCGGGTGGCTCTGCACGCGGTCCAGGGGGCGCAGGTCGGGCGCGTCGCGCACGGCGCTCTCGTCGCTGTCGAAGTAGATCAGTTCGCGGCCGTCCGCGAGTTTCGCGAGGGTCTTCTTCACCCCCCAAGACTAAACAGATTCCAAAACAAATCAACAGCTTTGAGCCAGGATTCCCCAGAATTCAGCAACCACTGCGTGCTATGTTGTTGCTTTCTGACCGTTTCCCCGACGCCCGGGAGGGACCTCGTGGCCGAGCAGGCTGCACAACTGGCCCATCAGCGACGCGCGTTCATCCTCGACGCGATCCTGCGCGACGGCACGGTACGGGTGGCGGACCTGGTGGGACAGCTCGGCGTCTCCGACATGACGATCCGCCGCGACCTGGACGCCCTCGCCCGGCGCGGCGCCGTGGAGAAGGTCTACGGCGGGGCCGTCGCCACCGCCGGGGCCAGCGGTCACGAGCCCGGATTCGACGCCAAGTCCGATCTGGAGGGGGCCGCCAAGGCCGCCATCGCGGCAACGGCGGCGACCCTGGTGGAACCGGGCAGCGTGGTCGCGCTCTCGGGCGGCACCACCGCGCACGCGGTCGCCTCCCGGCTGCTCGGCGTCCCGGGGCTCACGATCGTCACCAACTCCCTGCCCGTGGCAGACCTGGTACGCGCCGCCGGCCGCGACGGCGGGGGTCCGGCCCCCACCCTGCTGCTCACCGGCGGCACCCCCACCCCCTCGGCCGCACTGGTCGGCCCGGTCGCGGACCTGGTGATCGGCTCCCTGCACGTGGACCTGCTGATCCTCGGCGCGCACGGGGTGGCGGAAGGAGCCGGGCTGACCACCCCCAACCTCACGGAGGCCCAGACCAACCGGGCGCTGGTCGCCTCGGCGCGGCGGGTCGCCGTCGTGGCCGACCACAGCAAGTGGGGGGTGGTCGGACTCAGCGGTTTCGCGGCGCTGGACCAGGCCGACTGGTTCGTGACGGACGCGGGCATGCCCGCGGCGGCCCGCGCCGTGCTCACGGAGGCGGTGGGCGAACTCCTCGTCGCGGGCGAGGAGGAGCACTGACCACGGGGCTCCTGAAGCCCGCAGGCCCGCAGGCCCGCAGCCCCGATCAGGCTCCGGCGCCGGGTTCCCCCGGAGCCGGCCCGGTGGTCGCCCGGATGACCAGTTCGGGGTCGAACAGCAGCTCCCCCGCCGGTACGTCCCGGTTGCTGACCAGGGCCAGCACGCTGCGGCCCACCTCCAGCGCCAGCCGGTCGGCGGGCTGGCGCACCGTGGTCAGCGGCGGGTCCGTGAACTCGGTGATGGCCGAGCCGTCGTAGCCCACCACCGACACGTCACCCGGTACGGAGCGGCCCTGGCGGCGGACGCCCCGGATCGCGCCGAGGGCCATGTAGTCGCTGGCCGCGACGATCGCGGTGGCACCCAGGGCCAGCAGCGGGCCGACGGCGGCCTGGCCGCCCTCTACCGTGTACGACTGGCGTACCACCCAGCGCTCCGGGTCCTCGATGCCCCGCTTGGCCATGGCCTCCAGGAAGCCCCGTACCCTGCGGTCGGCGGGCTGGTTGCCCGCCGGTCCCGAGGCCATCCCGATCCTCCGGTGGCCCAGCCGGTGGAGGTGGTCCACGGCCAGTTCGGCGGCGAGCGCGTCGTCCGTGGAGAAGACCGGGGTGGGCACGCCGTCCGCGAACTCGCCGTTGATCCCGACGTAGGGGACCCGGCGCTGGCGCAGCAGTTCGTACGTCTCGGTGTCCGCGCCCTCGACGGTGTTGGACGCGGAGAGGAAGACGACGGCCGCGACACCCTTGTCGACGAGCGCGGAGATGAAGTCCCGCTCCTGCACCCCGCCGGGGAAGGCGGGGCACAGGACCGTCTTCAGTCCGTGCGGGGCGAGCGCCGACTCGATGCGCTCGGCCACGTCCGCGAAGAACGGGTTGGACACGAACTCGGTGATGACCGCCACCAGTTGGCCCTGGGTCTGGCGTTCGTAGCCGAGCTCCGCCATGGCCTGTTCGACCGCGTCCCGGGTCTTCTTCGACACGCCCTGGCGTCGGTTGATCACCCGGCTGACGGTCGCCTCGCTGACCTGGGCGCGGGCTGCGACCTCGGTGATCCCGACCTTCATCGCGGTCCTTCCGTGATCGTGAGCGATGCCAGACCGCCGCGCGGCACGGCCAGCGAGTGTGCTCCGTCCGGCAGGAACGCGGGCGGACCGTCCATGATACGGCCGTCCGGCCCCTGGACCACGCCCTTGATCGGGCCGCCGCCGCCCCGTACCTCGACCATCACCCGGTCCCGGTCCGAGCCGTTGACCAGGTGGAAGTGCCGGTGCGCGGAGAAGTCCAGCGGGACGACCCGGTCGCCGTGCACGCTGAGCAGGCAGTGCTCCCCGGCGCTCGCCCGCACCAGCGGGTACAGCTCGTCGGGCCGGCCCGGTTCGACCTCCCCGTCCAGCAGCAGCTCGCGGTGCAGCCGCCACTGCCGCAGCCAGAAGCCGACCGCCTCCCGGTGCGCCACCGGTACCCGGTCCAGCCGTACGGAGATCTGCGGCACCGAGTGCAGGGCCCCGATCAGCTGCCGGGCCACCGCGGCCACCGGCGCGTCGGGCGACCACAGGAGCATGTCGGAGTGGACGGCTCCGCCGACGGCGAGCAGTGCGGTGTCGAGGGTGCGGACCCGGTTGGCGGTCGCGTCCGCCGGGCAGTCGAAGGAGCGCAGCATGTTGCCGAACGGGGCCATGCCGGGTCCCGTGTAGGGCTGGCGCAGCTCCAGCAGCAGGCCCGGGCGTACGGCTTCCAGGGCCGCGCGCAGTTCGGTCAGCAGGACCACCATCGCCTGCCCGACGTCGCCCGCGCCGTCGTCCGCGTACACCATGGCCTGGTCGAGGAAGTCGAGCTTGAGTCCGTCGAGTCCGTACTCCCGGACCAGCCGGACGCAGAACCCGACGACGTGGTCCCGTACCTCGGGGCGGCGCGGGTCGAGCACCTGCGCGCCGGGCACGGTGGCGGGGGCGGGCGCGCAGTGCGCCCACCGCTCGTGGCAGGCGGCCCCGGGACCGAGCAGCAGGGGCGCCACCCAGGCCAGGTAGGCCAGCCCGTGGGCCCGGACCCGGGCCACGTGCCCGGCGAAGTCCGGGAACTTGGCCGGGTCGGGCCGCCAGTCGCCGCAGCCGGAGTAGCCGCGCCCGTGGCCGTGTTCCTGCCAGCCGTCGTCCAGGATCAGGGCGCCGCAGCCGAGGTCGCCGGCCAGTTCGGCCTGGGTCTCGACGGCGCCCGCGCTGACGTCCTGGTTGAAGGCGTACCAGGTGGAGTAGACGGGGGTGCGGGCGGCGTCGGGCACCGGCATGGGGGTGAGTGCGGCGGCGAACCAGGCGCGCAGGGCCCGCGCGGCCACGGCCACGGACGGCGAGCGGGGGACGAGGAGGATCCGGTGGGGCTCCCGCGAGGCGGGCAGGCGCAGGTGGACGACGTGGGTGTCGTTCTCCTCGGACACCCCGAACCGCAGGGTCGCCTCGGGGACCGGGTCGGCCGCGGCGAAGGTCAGCAGGGTGGCGCCGGTGTGGTCATAGAGGCATCCGGCGGCGTGTCCGTCGACCAGCGAGACCCGGGTGCGGCCCTCCCAGTCGGCGAGGAGCGTACGCCGCCAGCCGCCCTGGGGGTGCCAGTATCCGGCGGCGTCGCCGAGGGGTACGGAGAAGCGGACCTCGACGGGGGCGCCGTCGGAGCGCACTTCCAGCAGGCGCACACCACCGGCGGGTGCGGCGAGGGACCAGGCGGGGCGGACGCCGGGGGCGAGGACGGCGAGCGAGACCCCGTCGAGGAGGGGGTCGTACCGGGCGGGTTCCAGCCCCGCCGTGGTCACGGCCTCGGTCGAGTCCGCCGGGGCGGTGGTGGTCTGCACGGTCACTCCTTCACGGCGCCGGCGAGCAGGCCGGACACGAACTGGCGCTGGAGCGCCAGGAATACGAGGGCCATCGGGATCGCGGCGGCCGCGGTTCCGGCGAGGATCGCGCCGTAGTCGGTCTCGTCGAGGCCCTGGAGGGAGGCCAGGGCCACCGGGATGGTGAACGAGGCTCCGTCGCGCAGGACGATCAGCGGCCAGATGAAGTCGTTCCACTGGTAGAGGAAGAGGAAGATCGCCAGGGCGGCCAGCGCGGGCTTCATCGGCGGCAGCACCACCTTCCAGAACAGCCGCAGTTCGCCGCAGCCGTCCATGCGGCCCGAGTCGAGGAGCTCGTCGGGGAGCGCGGCCATCGACTGGCGCATCAGGAAGATGCCGAAGGGCAGGGCCAGGTTGGGCATGATCACGGCCTGGTAGGTGTTCAGCCAGTGCAGTTCGGCCATCATCTGGAAGAGCGGTACGAGGGTGACCTGGGCGGGGATCACGAGCCCGAGCATGAGCAGCCCGAACAGGGCCTCGCGGCCGCGGAAGCGGTACTTGGCGAAGCCGTAGCCGGCCAGGGTGCAGACGGCTCCGGCGCACAGCGTGTAGACGACCGCGATGAGCAGGGAGTTGAGGACGACCCGGCCGAACTGGGCGGTGTCCTGGAGGGTCTGGAGGTTGGTGGCGAGGTGGCCGCCGGGCAGCAGTGGCGGCGGGCTGTCGAAGATCTCCGCGGAGCTGTGGGTGGCGGCGACCACGAGCCAGTAGAAGGGGAGCAGGACGGCGGCGAGCGCGATGGCGAGTCCGGAGGTGAGCAGGATGCTCCTGCCGCGGTGGCGGGCGGCGGTCATGGCTTCTCCCCCAGGAGGCGGAACTGGATCACGCCGAGGATGCCGATGAGCACGGCCAGGGCGTAGGCGATGGCGGAGGCGTATCCGAAGTCGAAGTATTTGAAGGCGTTCTGGTAGAGGTACACGCCGATGGTCAGGGTGGCGTTGTCCGGGCCGCCGCCGGTGAGCACGAACGGCTCGTCGAAGATCTGCAGGGTGCCGATGGTGGAGAGCACGGTGGTGAGCAGGAGCGCGGGGCGCAGTCCCGGCAGGGTGACGTGGCGGAAGGAAGCCCAGGCCCCGGCCCCGTCCACGGCCGCTGCGTCGTACAGCTCGGCGGGTACGGACTGCAGGCGCGCGAGCAGGATCACGGCGTTGTAGCCGGTGTAGTGCCAGGTCAGTGCGATTCCGAGGGAGACCTTCGCCCACAGGGGGTCGGTCAGCCACGGGACGGGGTCCGCGCCCACGAGCCCCAGCAGCCAGTTGACGAGCCCGTAGTCCTTGCCCAGCAGGACGGAGAACATGATGCCGTAGGCGACCAGACCGGTGATCATCGGCAGGAAGAAGCCGAGCCGGAAGACCGCGCGGCCGCGCAGCAGCGTGGAGTTGAGGGCCACGGCGAGCCCGGTGGCGAGGCCCAGCATCAGCGGCACCTGGACGGCGAGGATCACCGCGGTGTTCTTCAAGGCGGTCCAGAACAGCGAATCGCTCAGCAGCCGGGTGTAGTTGTCGGCGCCGACGAACCGCTCGGTCCCGCCGACGGTCTTGTGGAGGCTGATCACGAAGGACCGGCCGATGGGGTAGAGCTTGAAGGCGGCGAACAGCAGCAGCGCGGGCAGTACGAAGAGGTACGGGGCGACGCGGCGGCGCGGCCGGGTCCGCGGGGCCGCCCCCTTCGCGGGGGCGGCGGGTGCCGTGCGGCCGGTGAGCGTCGCGGTCATCGGGAGACCTTGCGCCCGGTCTGCTGGGCGAGCTGGTCGGCGGCCTCCTTGAGGACCTTCGCCGGGTCGGCGCCCTTGAGCAGCACCTTGGACTGGGCGTCGGTGACGAGCTTGAGGGCGCGGGCGTAGTCGGCGGTGTAATTGAAGGAGGGCGAGGGGGCCTTGAGGGCCTCCAGGAAGATCTCGCCCTTCTTCTGGCCGCCGAAGAAGGCCGCGGGCTCGTGGAAGACCGCGTCGTCGTAGGCCTTCATGAGGGCGGGGGCGATGCCCTTGCCCTTGTAGATCTGGACCTGGGACGCCGGGCGGGTGAGGACGAACTCGATGAAGGACCAGGCGGCGGCCTGGTGCTTGCTGCTGCCCGCGATGGCGAGGTGGGTGGAGTTGACGGTGGCCGCGGTGGCGCCGCCCCGGCGTACGGCCGGGGGAAGGCGGACCTTCCACTTGCCGGCCTCCTCGGGGACCTGCTCCTCCAGAATGCCGCCGAACCAGGTGGGCAGCGGCAGGACGGCCGCGGTCCCCTGCTTCAGCGAGCTCATGAGGGCGTTCCAGCCGCCGGCGAGGTCGCTGACGAGGCCGGCGTCGTTCATCGTCTTGATGAGGGTCATGGCCTTCAAGGCCTCCGGGGAGTCGAGCGTGATGTCCCCGGCGAGGTTGAAGTAGAAGGCGCCCTGGAGTTGCAGGAGCGTCTGGAAGAAGTTGGCGGCGTCGGCCTGTGAGGCGGGCTTGTCGATGCCCAGCAGGTGGGCGCCGGTCTTCTGCTTGATCTCCTTGCCGGCCTCGATGGTCTCCTCCCAGGTCTGGAGGGCTCCGGCGTCGACCCCGGCCTTCTCGAAGAGGTCGGCGCGGTAGTAGAAGCCCGCCGAGTTCGCCTCCCAGGGAAGGGCGTTGACGCGCTTGCCGTCGGGGGACACGGTCTGCCACAGGCCCTGGGCGAAGGCGTCCCGGTGTGCGTTCGCGCCGAGCGGGCCGAGGTCGGCGAGGCCGCCGGGGAACTTCTCCACGTAGCCCGGCAGGTAGTCGACGCCGATGTGCAGGACGTCGGCGAGGCCCTGGCCGCCCGATGCCAGACCGGTGGTGATCTTGTCCCAGATCGCCGGGTTGCCGATGTCCTCGACCGTCACCTCGATGTCCGGGTACTTCTTGTTGAACTCCGGGACGAGGGCCTTCATTTCGGCCGCCGGTCCCTGCCAGGACCAGACCGAGATCCTGCCCTTGTCCTTCTCGCCGCCGGCTCCGCCCTGGCCGGTGTCGCCGGTGCCCGAGCAGGCGGTCAGCCCGGTGAGCCCGGCTCCCGCCGCGATCGCGCCGCCGATCCGCAGCACTCTTCGACGTTCCAGTTCCATTGCTGACCACCCCTGCTCGCACCGTTGCGGAAGCCTGACTGGCCGGGACTGTAACAACGTCAACTCTTGACTTGCAAGAGTGAGATGAAAACTTTCAGTTCGATCCGGCAAGTGATTCTTGTGAGATCCATTGCAATCCGTCATCGCGGGTTGCTAGCGTGCCGCGCGCCCAGCTCACCGCAGACCGGTCGCCCCACCCCAACCCGGGAGAACCCGATGATGCGTTCCCGTGTGTCACTGCTGTCCGCCCTCGCCCTGCTCGTCCCGCTCACCCCGCTCACCCCCCTCGCCCTCGGCAGCCCCGCCGCGGCGGCGCCGCCGGGCCCGGCGGCCGGCCAGGCCGCTCCCGCTGCGCTCGCCCTCGCCGATCCCGGTTTCGAACAGGGCGGTACGGGCTGGCAGTTCACCTCCGGCACCGGGGTCGCCACGAACTACCCGCACGGCGGGGCGCGGCTCGCGTACCTCGACGGCGGGCCCGGGATGAAGGTGTCCCAGACCGTGACGGCCACGGGCCGGGGCGTGTACGACATATCCGCCTGGATCGCGACGGGCGGTCCGAACGGCCGGTACGTGGCCCGAGTCAACGGCGTGGTCGCCGCGGCGCTGACCCTGCCCAGCGCCTCCAACTACCGGCGCTACACGCTCAGTCGGATCCCCCTCGCCCCGGGCGACACGCTGGAGATCGCCTTCGAGTCGGGGGACGCCTGGGTCAACTCCGACGACGTGATGCTCTCCCCCGCCTCCCCGGCGGACCCCCGGATCAGCTCCTCGGACCCGAAGATCGTCGAGATGTTCGACTGGTCGAAGCGCAAGGCCAACAGCTGGGTCCACCTGCCCGGCACCCTGGGCCCGCTCAACGTGGACGAGCGCAACACCGGCGGCAGCGGCACCGGGACCTACGCCGCCTCGTACTGGGCCGGCTACGCCAACCGCAGCGGCTACTACTCGCGCGACATGGCCCACCAGCTGGCCGGCGCCGGGGTCCTCGGCCTGCACGCGGAGAACAAGGCGATGCTGCGCTCCTTCGCCGCGTCCGCCACCGCCGCGCACAAGTACTACCCGGCGTGGGCACTCAACTTCGACGCGCGGACGTACCTGTCGATCGACTACAAGAGCCCCGGCAACTTCGTCCGCGAGGTGCCCGCCACCTTCGAGCTGGTACAGAAGTCCGAGGAGGCCTACCGCTGGAGCGGGGACCGCTCCTACCTCGACGACCCCGCGCTGTGGGACTTCTACCGGCACGCCACCGACGAGTTCGTCACCCTGCACGACGGGCTCAAGGACAACGGCGCGGTCAAGGTGGCCGAAGGCACCGGCCAGGGCATCTTCCAGGGCACGGCCAGCTACAACGAGCAGAGCGACGAGCCCCTCGCCGAGGCCGGCGACGCGATCGGCTCCCAGTACCAGGCGTACGTGGCGATGGCCTCGCTCGCCCGCGGCAAGGGGGACTGCGCCCTCGCCGACCGGTACGAGGCCAAGGCCCGGAACCTGAAGGCGTACTTCAACTCGACCTGGAGCGGCACCGGTTCGGGCGCGGACATGGTGCGCGGCTACACCACGGACGGGCGCGCCCTGACCGGCTGGGGCAAGGAGAACAGCTGGTTCATGCCGATGAAGCAGATCCTCGAACCGGGCCCCCGCCGGGAGGCCTACCTGGACTACATCGACCAGCAGGCCTCGGGACCGGACCGGCCGGACAACATCGAGGCCCTCACCTACCTGCCCGACACGTTCTTCCGGAACAACCGCAACGACACCGCCTGGAAGTGGATGAAGGACGTCTACGACCGCAAGGACATCCAGCACGTGAACACCAAGCAGGGCACCAACGGGGACTACCCCGAGGTCTCCTTCACCCTGGTCGGCCAGACCGTCGAGGGCCTGATGGGCGTCGTCCCCAACGCACCGGCGCGCACCCTGAGCACCCAGTCCCGGCTCCCGTCGGGCATGGACTGGCTGCAGATCGACGACCTCCGGGTCGGGGGGTCGACCTTCTCCCTGCGCCACGACGGGGCGACCAAGTCGTCGCTGACGCACGGCTCGGGCGCCGCCTCGTACACCTGGGAGGCCCGCTTCCCGGGCTCGTACGCCACGGTCACGGTCGACGGGGTCGCCCGGCCGGCTCGTACGAAGGTGGTCGACGGGGTGACGTACACCTACGTGACCCCGGTCGTGGCCCCGGGCCGCACGGTCACGGTCCAGGTCGGCTGACACCGGGACCGACGCCGCGGCTGACACCGGGGCGGGCCGGTCGCCACCGGCGGCCGGCCCGCGTACCCGGCGGCGCCTCGGATCAGTCCGACTCCGCGAGGCCGGTGACCTGCCGCACGTGCAGCAGGCTCGGGGCCGCGAGGACGTCGTGCAGCTGCTGGAACGTGCGGCGGGCCGCCACCGCGTTCCAGTCCGCCGGGAGCAGCTCGCTGGGCAGACCCGGGTCGAGGTAGGGCAGTCGGCGCCACTGGGTGAGCATCGGGACGTAGTGGCCGAAGGCCTCGGCGCCGTCGATGTCGCGCTGCTGCGCCAGCCCTTCGGCGACGGGACCGTACGCCTCGGTGAAGGTGGCGTACTGCTCCTGGATCGCCGGGAAGTCCCACCACGAGCTGACCGTCTCGGGCAGCTCGCTGAAGGCGGCGTAGTCCGCGGCGAAGAGGTGCACGTAGTCGCTGAGCCCGAGCCGGATGAGCATGTCCCGGGCGTCGCCGAGGAGCCGGCCGGGTGCCAGCCACACGCCCGGGGCGATGTTGCCGAACCCCAGCCAGGTCAGCCGGGTGCGCAGCTGGTAGCGGTACGACCGCTCGGACTCCGGTACGGAGAAGACGGCCATCGCCCAGCCGTCGCTCAGCTTCGCCGCTTCCAGGCTGCCGAAGATGCGCCGGTCGCCCTCGTCGAAGACGGGCTGCGCGGCCGGGCTCAGCCGGTAGCCGGTGGCGCCCCGGCGCTCCGGTTCGAGCACGCCCTTCTTCTTGAGGCGGGAGATCGCCGAGCGCACCGCCGGGCCGTCGACGTCCAGCTCGGACATCAGGGTGATCAGGTCGGCGACGGAGATCCACCCGCCGAGGCGGCGCGCGAACGCCCCGTAGACCGTGTTGATCAACGAGCTGGGCCTGAGGGGAGTGTCCGCCATGATCGCCTTCCGTCGTGTGCGGTCGCGATCCTACCGAGCCGGGAGGACGGGGCGCCGTCCAGGCCCGGGTGGCGGCTCGGCGGGTGCGCTACGACGGGGCGGCGCGGCGGCGTCATCGCGCGTAGGCCCCCGACAGGAGGTGGCCCGCTCCGGGGGCCACCGCCGGGAGGTCCAGGGCGCGCAGCATCTGGTGGGCGGTGCACACGGCCGCCGAGACCACGGGCTTGCCGAGGATCTGCTCGGCCTCGTCGATCGCGCCCAGCGAGGGCATCTGGACACAGGCGGAGAGCACCACGGCGTCGGCGTCGCTGTGGTCCAGGGCCTTGGCGAGGCCGGGGAGGCGGGCGGGGTCGTGGGCGGCGACGTCCAGGTTGTTGGGGATCTCCAGGGCCCGGTAGTCGAGCACCTCGATGCCCTCGTGGGTGAGGTAGTCGACGACGGTCTGCGTGAGCGGGCGCATGTACGGGGCGATGAGGGCGATCTTCTTCGCCCCGAGGGTCTGCAGACCGTGGACGAGGGCGCCGGCGCTGGTGACGACCGGGGCGGGCGCGCCGTTCTCCACCGTACGGGTGTGCAGGCGCTCCTCGGAGGCGCGGTGGTAGCCGAGACCCATGCTCATGATGGCGACCAGGCAGGCGTAGCCGAGCACGTCGACGTGCGCGTCGGAGAGCTCGACGGCGCAGCGGTCGGAGTCGGCGTCCATGGCCTTCAGCTGTTCCGGGGTCACATGGGTCATGCGCATCCGGCTGGAGTGGAAGGTGAAGCGTTCCGGCGCGATGGCCTCGCGGGCCCGCAGGATCGCCGGGACCTCGGTCTCCATCGTGACGTTGGAGCTCGGCACGATCTGGCCGATGCGGTAGGTGCGGGCGGCGGGGTGGGCAGGCTGGGCGAGGTGGGCGGGGTGGGACACGTTCGCTCCTCAGCGGGCGTCGACGACGCGGTTGGTGAGGGTGCCGATGCCTTGGACGGTGGCCTCGACGGTGTCGCCGGGGTGCAGGAACTCCGGCGGGACCATGCCGGCGCCCACACCCGCGGGCGATCCGGTGGCGATGACGTCCCCGGGTTCGAGGGTGACCCCGGAGGAGATGTCGGCGATGAGGCGGGCGATGGGGAAGAGCATGTGGCGGGTGTTGGACCTCTGCTTGGTGACGCCGTTGACGCGCAGCGAGAGGTCGAGGTCCATCGGGTCCTGGATCTCGTCGGCCGTGACGACGGCCGGGCCGAAGGGCGCGTAGGAATCCTGGCCCTTGGAGAAGAACCACTGGCCGGAGCGCCGCTGGTCGCGGGCGCTGATGTCGTTGACGATGCTGTAGCCGAAGATGTGCCCGTACGCCTCCTCCTCGCTGACGCGGAAGGCGGTGCGGCCGATGACGACGGCGAGTTCGCACTCCCAGTCCAGCTGTGTGGTCAGGTCGGCGTTGTGCAGGATCGGCTGTCCGGGGCCGGTGACGGCCGTGGCGGGCTTGCTGAAGAGCACCGGGCGCGTGGGCCGCTCCTTGTCGGTGTCCAGGCTGCGGCTGGACTCCTCGACGTGCTCGACGTAGTTCAGTCCGACGCCGATGATCTTGCCGGGGCGCAGTGGGGCCGCCAGGGTCACGTCGTCGAGCCGGTGGACGGCGCCGGCCGGCCGGTCGGCCGCGGCGCCGGCGAGCAGTCCGCGGACGGTCTGCTGCGCGGCGGCGCCCGCCCGGATGAAGGACATCAGGTCCAGGGGGACTTGTACGCCGGTCCGGTCGGCCAGGGCGGCGATGTCGAGGACGAGGTCGTCGACCTGCGCTCCCAGGCGGTGGGGCGAGTCGTCGAGGGTGTAGGTGACCAGCCGCATCGGGTGCTCCTTGCTGTGAAGGGAAGAGGGGAAGAGGGGGCTCGGGGCCGGAGGTGCTCCGCCGCGCCGGGGCCGGTGTCAGGGCCGGCGGCGTCCGCCGCGGCGGAGCGGTTCAGGAGGTGGGCTGGTGCCCGCCGTTGTCCGTGTACGCCTCTTCGCGGTGGAAGCCGAGGGAGCGCATGACGGGGAAGTCGTTGAAGGAGAAGAGGCAGGCGTCCTCGGACTGGTCGAGGTTGTGGTGCTCGTGCCAGGCCCATGAGGGCACGCAGAACATGTCGCCCTGCTGCCACTCGAACCGCTGTCCGGCGATCACCGAGACCCCGCGCCCCTTGGCGGCCGTGTAGATCACCGAACCGGTGTGGCGGTGGGCCGAGGTCGCCTGGCCGGGTCGCAGGAGCTGCATGTGCGCGCCCATGGTGGGCATCACCGAGCCGCCGGTGAGCGGGTTGGTGTACTCCGCGATCACGCCGTCGTACGGGGATCCCTCGGTGGCCCTGGCGAGGTTGCGGAGGGCCTCGTAGGTGGGCTCCCAGGGGAACGCCAGGAGCGGCGAGTAGGGCCGGGTCCACTTCTCCACGCCGTAGGGCAGGAGGTTCGCGCCGTAGGTCAGCACGGAGGAGTTGATGACCTTCCCCGGGGTCTGGTACAGCTCGGGGTGGACCTCGTAGAAGCCCGCGTCCAGGGCGTTGACCAGCGGGATGTCGAGTCCGTCCTGCCAGATGACGGGGGCGTCGTCGGCCTCGTTGCCGTGTTCGTGCCAGGTGCCGTTCGGGGTGATCGCGAAGTCGCCGGGTCCGACCTTGAGCTTCTGGCCGTCGACGATCGTCCACGCGCCGGTGCCCTCGTGGACGAAGCGCAGGGCGGCGGCCTGGTGGCGGTGGGCGGTCATGGCCTCTCCCGGGCCCATGATCTGCAGGCCGGTGTAGAGGAGTCCGACGGCGGCGCTGACGTCCTTGCGGCCCGGGTTGACGAGCATCACCACGCGGCGGCCCGCGTCGTCGGCCTTGACCAGGTCGAGGGCCTTGCGGACCAGGGGCCGCAGCTCGCTGTAGCGCCACAGCACGGGGACGGACTTCGGCTGCGGGTACCAGGGCTCGATGTCGTTGGCCACGGTCCACAGGGCGCCGGCTTCGAGCTGGGCGAGTTCGCCGTAGAACGCGGCGAGTTCGGGAGAGTCGGCCACGCGTGCTCGGCCCGGTCGGTTGTCGTCGTACTCGGTGGTCATGCGTCCTCCTTCGGGATGGCGGCGGGTTCGGTGGTGAGGGGCCCGGCGGTCAGGGGCCCGGCGGTGTGCGCGGGGTCGGTCGCGAAGGTCACCGGGGTGCGCGGCCGGTTGTCGACGTGGAGCTGGAAGACGTCGAACCGGTTGTAGTGGCCGACGATGTCGTGCATCTGCTTCGGCTGGATGCACTTGGCCAGGTCGATCTCGGCGTAGACGATGCCCTCGGTGTCGATCAGCGGCTCGGTGACGGGCCGGCCGTCGGGGCCGAAGATCCCGGACAGGGCGCTGCGGGGGCGGGCGAGCATGCGGCGTACGTCCTCGTCGTCACCCGCGATGGTGTCGACGATCTCCGGCGAGATGGTCGAGCAGGCCACGACGGAGAAGACCTTGCCCTCGAAGCTGTGGGCGGCGGTGCGCACGGCGATGGCGTCGGCCATGTCGTAGTCGGAGGGCGCCACCGGGAGGGCGATGTAGCAGGAGGCGTGCACCAGTTCGCCCTGAGCGAGCAGGGTGAAGCGGGCCAGCGTGTTGGTGTTCTCCCCGCAGGCGAGTGCTCCGAGGGGGCCGACGGGGGTGGGGTGGACGCGCAGTGAACTGCCGTCGCCGCCGGTCCAGGTGAGCTTCTCGGCCCAGGTGGGCACCAGCTTGCGGTGGACTCCGAGGAGTTCGCCGTCCGGGCCGATGGTGAGCAGGGTGTTGTAGAGGACGCCGAGGCTGTACGGGCCCCGCTCGTTGACGCCGATGACGAGGACGACACCGTACTGGCGTGCGGCGGCCCGCAGTTGGTCGACGTACGGGCCGGGAACGTCGATGGCCGAGCGGTAGAGGCGCTCGAACCACGGTGAGCCCTGGACCGGGGTCATCGTCCAGTTCCAGTACGGGTATCCGGGGACGAACACCTCGGGGAAGACGACCAGTTCGGCGCCGGCGGCCGCGGCCTGCGCGATCAGGGCGATCGCCTTGTCGACGGTCGCCGCGGCGTTCAGGTACACGGGGGCCGCCTGCACGGCCGCGGCGGTGAAGCGTGGCAGGTTGTCCATCGGTTCTCCAGGTCAGCGGGCGGCCGCGGCGGCGGCCGCGGGGACGTGCGGAACCCAGCGCTGGTGCACGGGGGCGGAGGCCTCGCGGAGCAGTTGGAGGCGGGGCGGCACCCGGTCGGTGCGGGCGCGCGGGGGGCGGCCGCTGCCCGCCCGCCAGGATGCGGGCCAGGGCGCCGCGGGGCCGCTGTAGCCCTGGGCGGCCGCGGCGTGCAGGGTCCACAGGGGGTCGTGCAGCTGGGCACGGCCGACGGCGCACAGGTCGGCCCGGCCGGCCAGGATGATCGAGTTCACGTCGTCGTACGTGGAGATCGCCCCGACGGCGATGGTGGGCATGCCGGTGGCGTTGCGGATCAGATCCGCGAAGGGGGTCTGGTAACTGCGGCCGTAGCGGGGCCTTTCGTACGCGACGACCTCGCCGGTGGACACGTCGATCGCGTCGGCTCCGGCCGCGCCCAGGGCGCGGGCGATCTCCACCGTGTCGGCCTCGCTGGTGCCGCCCTCGGCCCAGTCCGCGGCGGAGATGCGGACCACGAGCGCCTTGCCCGCGGGCCAGACGGACCGCACGGCGCGGAGGACTTCCAGGGGGAAGCGGAGCCGTCCGGCGAGGCTGCCGCCGTATGCGTCCGTTCGTACGTTCGTCAGCGGGGAGAGGAAGCCGGACATCAAGTGGCCGTGGCCGTACTGGAGTTCCAGTGCGTCGAACCCTGCGCGATGGGCACGTTCGGCCGCGGCGGCGAAGTCGCGCGCGATGGTGTCCATGTCCTCGCGGGTCGCTTCGCGCGGGATCACGGCGCCGGCGCCCCAGGCCAGCGGCGAGGCGGCGACGAGGGGCCACCCCTCGGCGCCGAGCGGGACGGCCCGGCCGTCCGGCCGGGGTACGCCGGTCGCGGCGCGGCGGCCGGCGTGGGTGAGCTGGATGCCGAGGCAGGTGTCCGACTGCCCGTGCACGAAGTCGGTGATGCGCCGCCAGGCGGCCTCCTGCCCGTCCGTGTACAGGCCGGGGCAGCCCGGGGTGGCGCGGCCGTCCGCGCTGACCGCGGTCATCCCGGCGAAGACCAGGCCGCAGCCGCCCAGGGCCTGGGTGCTCAGGTGGACGAGTTCGAAGTCGCCCGGGATCCCCTCGCGCGCGGTGTACAGCGCGGTGGGCGGTACGACGACGCGGTTGCGCAGGCGCAGGCCGCCCAGTCGCATCGGGCGGAACATCGGCGGGGCGGCGGCCGGCGCACTCCCGCTCCCGCTGCCGTCCGTGTGCCAGGCGTCGACCGCGGTGGTGAACTCCTCGTCCCGCACGCGCAGGTTGTCGTAGGTGACGCGGCGGCTGCGGGTCAGGAGGTTGAAGGCGAACTGCGGGGGGTCCTGGGCCGTGTAGCGGCCGACGTTCTCGAACCATTCCAGGCTGGCCTGCGCGGCGCGCTGGGTGGATTCGACCACCGGCCGGCGCTCGGCCTCGTAGGCGGCGAGCGCCGAGGCCACGTCGGGGTGTTCGTGCAGGCAGGCGACCAGGGCGAGCGAGTCCTCCATGGCGAGCTTGGTGCCGGAGCCGATGGAGAAGTGAGCGGTGTGGGCGGCGTCGCCGAGCAGGACGACGTTGCCGTGGCGCCAGGAGGCGTTGCGTACGGTCGTGAAGCGTATCCACTTCGAGGCGTTGGGGATCAGGCGGTGGCCGTCGAGGTGGTCGGCCAGGATCTCCTCGCAGAGTCGCACGCTCGCCTCGTCGCTCTCACCGCGGGCGAACTCCCGGTCGGCGAGGGCCTCGAAGCCCGCCCGCCGCCAGTCATCCTCCGCGATCTCCACGATGAACGTGCTGCGCTTGTCGTCGTACGGGTAGGCGTGGACCTGGACGCTGCCGAAGTCGCGCTTCTCGACGATGAAGGTGAAGGCCTCGAAGACACGGTCGGTGGACAGCCACATGTAGCGGCAGTGGCGCTCGTCCAGGTCCGGCCGGAAGCTTTCCGCGTACGTGTCGCGGGTCGCGGAGCGGATCCCGTCCGCGGCGACCACCAGGTCGTAGCCGGCGGAGAGTTCCTCGACGGGCGGCGCCTGGGTGCCGTAGTACACATCCACCCCGAGCTCCGCACAGCGCCTCTGCAGGATCTCCCGCAGCCGGTTGCGGTCCAGGGCGGCGAAGCCGTGGCCACCGGAGACGTGGACCTCGCCGCCGTAGCGGACGTCGATGTCGCTCCACCGGGCGAACTGGGCGGACATCGCCGCGAACACCTCGGGATCGGCCTGGGCGATGCCGTCCAGCGTCTCGTCGGAGAAGACGACGCCGAAGCCGAACGCGTCGTCGCGGGCGTTGCGCTCCCAGACCGTGATCTCCCACTCCGGTGAGAGCTGCTGGGCCAGGGCCGCGAAGTACAGCCCGCCCGGCCCCCCTCCGATGACTGCTACACGCACGGTGTTCCTCCTAGTGGTTCTGAACAACAGAATATGTTGACTATTTGGCGACCGTCAAGAATGCGACACATCCTGTTGGTGCGCCCCCTTGCTCATGCGATTGCTCATGCGATGAGTTCGGGAGCCTGCGGGCCGGCCTTCGTGAGGACCTCCCGCACGTCGTCGGGCCAGGGCGTGGATCCGGTGGCGCGCGCGGCCGAGTGGGCGATGACCATGCGCCCGGTGGCGGCCGGCTCCTCCCCCTCGCCGCGCACGGTGAAGGCGTAGTGCAGGGAGCTGGCCCCGACCCTGACGACCTTCAGTTCGGTACGGACGGCTTCGCCGAACCACAGCCGGGCCCGGTAGTCGGCCTCGAAGTGGACGCGGGGCGTGCTGCCGAAGAGGTGGGCCAGTCCCAGCCGGCGCAGCAGGACCGCCTCGGCCGCCTCGACCCAGCGCACGACGGTGGAGTGGTGGTAGTGGCCGGCCGCGTCCGTGTCGGGCCATTCGACCCGCCGCTCGATGACGACGCTGGGCAGGTTCGGCTCGTGCGCTTCGGGGCATCCGGCGGCGCAACTGCCGGTCGGAGCGGAGGCCGTCTGCTGCTGGGGGGCGGACCGGGGGGTGGAGGTGTCCATGGCCGTGCCTTTCAGGGGGTGTCCGGGTTGGCGCGCCTGCGCAGTTCGGCGCGCCGGAGCTTGCCGTTGCTGGTGCGCGGGAGGTCGGTGACGAACTCGACGGCGCGCGGGTACTTGTAGGGCGCGACGGTCTGCTTGACGTGGTCCTGGAGCTCCTTGACGGTCGCCCCGTCGGGCGCGACACCCGGACGCAGGACCACGTACGCCTTGACGAGCATCCCGCGCTTGGCGTCCGGGGCTCCGACCACGCCGCATTCCTCGACGTAGGGGTGGACGGCCAGCGCCTTCTCCACCTCGGGGCCGGCGATGTTGTACCCGGAGGAGACGATCATGTCGTCGCTGCGGGCCACGTACCAGAAGTAGCCGTCGGCATCCCGGACGTAGGTGTCGCCGGTGATGTTCCAGCCGCCCCGCACGTACGCGCTCTGGCGCGGGTCCTCCATGTACCGGCAGCCGGTGGGGCCGGTGACCGCGAGGAGGCCGGGCTGCCCGTCCGGTACGGGCTCGCCGCCTTCGTCGACCACCCGGGCGCGGTATCCGGGGACGGGCCTGCCGGTCGAGCCGGGCCGGATGTCGCCGTCGGAGGCCGAGATGAACACGTGGAGCATCTCGGTGGCGCCGATGCCGTCGATGATTCCGAGCCCGGTGGCGGCGTGGAACTCCTCCCACACCGCGACCGGCAGCGCCTCCCCCGCGGACACGCAGCGGCGCAGGCCGGCCAGCTGGTGCACCGCGCCGGCGTCCATGATCGCCCGGTAGGCGGTGGGCGCGGTGAAGAGCACGGTGACCCGGTGCTCCTCCACGAGGTCGGCCAGCCGCTGCGGGCCCGCCTGCTCGACCAGCAGGGTCGCCGCACCCACGGAGAGCGGGAAGACCACCAGGCCGCCGAGCCCGAACGTGAACGCCAGCGGCGGGGTGCCGGTGAACACGTCGTCCCGGCGGGGCCGCAGGACGTGGCGGGAGAAGGTGTCGGCGTTGGCCATGACGTCCCGGTGGAAGTGCAGGGTCGCCTTCGGCCGTCCGGTGGTGCCCGAGGTGAAGGCGATCAGCGCGACGTCGTCCGCCGCGGTGGCGACGTCGGCGAAGCGCCCGTCCTTCGCGGCGCAGCGCGCGACCAGGTCCTCCTCGCCGGGTCCGCCGTAGGCGAGCACGGCCGGGCCGGGGGCGCCGGCGGCGGGGAGCTCGCCGAGGAAGCGGTGGTCGCACAGGGTGACGGCCGGCCGGCTGATCCCGTACAGCTCGGCGAGCTCACCGGCGCGCAGCAGCGGCATGGTGGTGACGGCGACCCCGCCGGCCTTCAGGACGCCGAACCAGGCGGCCACCAGCCAGGGGTTGTTGGGGCCGCGAAGCAGGACCCGGTTGCCGGGGACGAGGCCGAAGTCCTCGGTCAGGACCCGGGCGACCTGGTTGGCGCGCTCCAGCAGGTCGCCGTAGGTCCAGCGCTCGGTGGGGGTCAGCAGGCAGGGCCTGTCGGGCCCCCAGCGCCGGACGGCGTCGTCGAGCAGCCGGTGGGCGCAGTTGAGCCGGTCCGGGTACGCCAACTCCGGTAGGTCGAAGTGGAGTTCGGGCCACAGGGGGAAGGGAGGGAGCCGATCGCGACAGAACGTATCGACATGGGCGGACGGGGAGAGCTCCATGGGGGCGGCACCTCGATCTCGGGGCGGCGGGGAGAGTGGAGCAAGTATCTCGCTAATCTTGCGACCGTCAATGATTCGCAATAGATGGATTCGGTTAACAGCTTGTTACACGTGTAACACGCGATATGCTAGGCACCACCCGGAGATCAGTTCAAGCATTTCGGACAAATCCCACGATCGGCACATCGGGGCTGAGGCACGTGTAACCGGCGGCGTCGGGTGCGCCGGTCGTGGATCACGCGCGGCGCAGAGGGGGCCGGTGGTGCTGGACGGTCCGGGACAAGGTACGAAGTCCCCTGTGAAGGAACAGATCCAGCCCGCGACCGTTCGCGTGTTCATCGCTCTCGCCCCGCCCGACGACGCGAAGGAGGAACTCGCGCGGGAGCTGCGCCCTGCCTACGCCGCCTACCCGCACATGCGGTGGAACCGCATCGAGGACTGGCACATCACCTTGGCGTTCCTCGGCGAGCTCCCGGTCGGGACCGTTCCGCTCCTGCGGCCGCCGCTGGCCGGGCTCGCGGCGCGGCGCCGGCCGCTGGAACTGGCGCTGCGCGGCGGCGGGCACTTCGGCGAGCGGGTGCTGTGGAGCGGGATCGACGGGGAGCTCGACGGGCTGCACCTGCTCGCCACCGAGGTGCGCGCCGTGGTCAAGGAGTGCGGCATCCCCTTCGAGGACCGGCCGCTACGCCCCCACCTGACGCTGGCCAGGTCCCGCCGCAACGATTTCTCCAGCGCGGTGGAGGCCGCCGACGGGCTCGGCGCGTTCACGGGCCGCCGCTGGCCGGCCGAGCGCCTGCACCTGGTCGGCAGCAACATCGGCCGCGGCCCGGGCCCGATCCACTACCGCGACATCGAGTCCTGGGGCTTCGCCGGCGGGTCCTGAGCGGGGGCGCGCCTTTGCGGGCCGGGGCCGGGTGCCCGGACGAGGCGCCGCATGGCCCGGCGGGGCCGGGGTGCTCGGGGTCGGCCGGGGCCCCGCGCGGGCGGCGCGGGCCGCCGGCCGGGCCGGGCCCGTACCGCGTCCGGCGGTGGTGGCCGACGGGCGGCCGCGTCGGCCAGTTGGTCAGCAGTGCGAGCCAGGCCTCGGGCCCATGCCGGTCGGTGTCCTCGGTACGAGCCGACTCGCCTGGACGGCAGCGAGGGCGGCGACCCTCACGGTGGCGGCATCGCGGTTCCAGCGGGAGCGGTCCTGCCCGGCGGACGGGACCGGGCTGCCGCCGGGTTCGTTACGGGCCGTGCGGCGGGCGCCGGTGAGCAGCCCGGGCCACCTCGCCGTCGGCGCACCGCCTCGGCGGCGGGCGCTGCTACGCCCGACCGATCCGCCGGGCCGAGGCCGCCACGGGCGCCAGGCGGGCGGGGGCGATCCCCGCGGCGGCCGGGTCCCGACGGCGCAGCGGCTGAGGGCGACTCCCGCCCGACGGCGGTGTCACGGACCCGACGCCCGGTCATCGGCGGGGGGCGGATCGCGTCGGCGGCGGGCCGAGGCCGCCACCGGCGCCACGCGGGCGGGGGCGATCCCCGCGGTGGTCGGGTCCCCCGACGGCGCGGCGGTGTCGCGGACTCGGCGCCCGGGTCATCGCCGCGGCCCCGATCAGACACCCGCGCGGGGCGCCGAGGGCCTGGGGCGCCGGTTGGCGCGGCAGGTCCTCGGCGGCCTAGGTGTGCGTCACGTCTCGCGCCCCGAGCGACCGCGCAGTTCGGGGAGCGGTGCGCGGGAGGTCGACGGTCCAGTACCCCGCCGGGGTGCCGTCGGCGGCGGTCACGGACCGGGCCCCTGCCCGCCGACGGACCCGCCGGCCTCGGCCGCGGACGTCCGCCAGACACCACCCACTACGGAGGCCCCGGGCTGTGCTGCCGGCCGTGGGTGGAGCCGTGCTCCGGGCCGTGTTCCGCGCCGTGGGACTCGCCCGACTCGATCGTTCCGCCGAGGCGCTCGCGCAGTGGCGTCAGGGCTTCGGCGGAAGCCGCGGTGACCACCCACCGGTCGCCGACGAGGTAGGTGCCCCCGTACATCCGCGATTCCGCCAGCCACGCCCGCTGCCCCTGCCCGGCGGCGAAGGTGGCCATGCGGTACGCCTCCGGCCCCGTCCCGCACGCCCCCTCCTTCAACTCCTCCGCGTCGACGGTGATCTCGGCCGTGCAGCCGAGCGCCGCCGCGATCTCCGCCACCGTGGTGCCGGGCGGGGCCGCCGCCTCGTGCTCCGTACGGTGACCGGCCGTGCATCCGCCGCACCACAGCGAGGCGAGGAGCACGGCCACGCAGGGCACCAGGTGGCGGCCGGTGACGCGGGCCGGGCGGGACACGGCCCGGTCACCCACCGGCTCCACCGGCCGGGACCTTCTTGCCGGCGTCGGTCACGGCGAACCACAGGCCCTGCTTGTTGTGCCCGTTGGTCTGCCCGGGCTCGGTGTCACCGGTGAACAGGTAGACCGGCCAGCAGTCGATCGTCAACTGCTCCGATCCGTCGGGCCGCTTCACCGATCCGACCAATTGCGACTTGATTCCCGAGACCTTCGACTTGTCCACGGCGGCCGCGGGCTTCCAGGTGTCGAGGCAGGCGCCGAGGCAGCCGAATTTCATCGGCCAGGCGCTGTCCTTGTCGAATCGGTAGAGCGTACGCCCCTCACCGTCCACGAGAATCTTCCCGAGTTTCGAATCGGCCGAAACGGAGAGCTCTCCGGCGGATTCATTCTTCGAATGCTCCATCTTTCCGGTACTTTCCGCATTCTCCGACTCCTCCGCCTTCTCCGTATTCTGCGCGCCCTTCTTGTCGACGGCCTTCTTCCCGTCGGCCGCCAGCGCGTGCCAGGTACCGCCGACCCCCTCGCCCTTCGCCTCGCCCGGCCCGCCGTCCTTGGCGTAGCGGTACACGGGCCAGCCCCCGAGCGTCAGCTGCCGGGTGCCGTCGGAGCGCAGGACCGAGCCGAGCATCGCCGCGTCGATGCCCCCCGAGGCCGTGACGTCGTCCGCGGGGACCACCGGCCAGGCCTTGGCGCAGTCGCCTTCGCAGTTGGACGCGGGGGGCTTGGCCGTGTCCTTGTCGAACCGGTAGAGCGTGGCCCCGGCGCTGTCGGTGACGACGCTGCCGACGTCCGCGATCTCCCGTACGGCCAGCTGCCCGGCCCGTCCGTTCACCTCCTTGCCCGCCCCCTCCCCGGCCGACGGGTCCGCCCCCGCACCGCCCGAGCCGTACCCGGAGCCGAATCCCGAGTCGTATCCGCCGCCCAGGGCCTTGCTGTCACTGGCCGGCTGTACGGAATTCACGTTGCGGGAGGTTTCGCCGCCGCTGCCGCAGCCCGCGGCCAGCAGCAGTACCGCGATCACCGATCCGGCAGTCGTCACCCGACGCCTGTTGTCCACGATCACTCACTCCTTCGAGTTCAGCCCGACGCTTTCGCTTACGTGTTCATTCATATGGCCTGAACGGTTCGTCGAATTGAAAATCCAAGGAATTTGTCAGATCGCGCCAATCGGTGAACTCGCCCCGGCGGCAGCCGTTCACCGCCGGCTCATTCCTGAATACGCAGGGCGAGGGCCGGGCAGCGCCGCACCGCCCGCAGCGCCTTCGGCCGCAGCCGTCCCGGCACCGGCATGACCCCCTGCGCGGGGTACCCGTCGGCGTCCAGCCGGACCACGTCGGGCAGCAGGTCCACGCACAGGCCGTGGCCCTTGCACAGCGTCCAGTCCACGACGAGCCGTTCGGGGTTCTCGTCCGCCGGCAGCGGCAGCGCCCCCAGGACGCGCCGCCCGCACCCGCTGCCCAGCGCGTGGTCGCGGAACTCGTCGGGGAAGACGGCCAGCGCGGAGGCCACGAAGGACGAGGTGCCGTCGGGGTGGCTGCACGCGCCGCGCCCGCGTACGGCGCGCATCCGCGCCTCCACGGCCTCCAGCGCGGCTCTCCCTCCGCCGCCCGCGAGGTCCTCCACCGCACTGGCCAGCGACGGCAGCCCCCTGACGCACGGCCCGCACTGCCCGGCGGACTCGTCCGCCATCCAGCGGGCCACCCGGGCCACTTCCCCGGCCGGGCAGGTGTCCTCGGGCAGCGGCAGGACCGCCCCCGCCCCGAGGACCGCGTCGTAGGCGGCGAGGGAGGCCCGGGACAGCGCCGCCGACTGCGCCGCGGCAGGCGTCAGCCACCGGCCGTGGTAGCCGCCGACCAGGACGCCCTGGCCGGGGGCCGATCCGCACAGGTCGAGGACGTACGCGAGCGAGGTCCCGGTCGGCACCTCGACGACGGTGGAGCCGCCGACCGTCAGCAGGATCGTGCCCGGCTCGGCCGGCAGGCCGGCCGTCCGGTAGCCCTCCGCGCCGAGTCGGGCCGCGACGGCGAGCTGGGCGTAGGTCTCGGTGTTGGACAGGAGGGTGGGCAGCGTGCCCAGTCCCCGTTCGCTGGTGCGCACCTTCTGCCCGGACGGCCTGGCGGCGCCGCCCTCCAGCCCGTTGACGAGGGAGGTCCCCTCGCCCGTGACGAACCGTTCGGGGAGTCTGACGACGCGGACCCGGCTGCCGACCGGGCCGCGTTCGGCGACGGCGGCGCGCAGCGACTGCTCCACGTCCTCGCGGGTCACTCCGACGACGATGTCCTCGGCGCCCAGTGCGGCGGCGGCCAGCAGGGCGCCGTCGAGCACGAGGTGCGGTACGTGCAGCAGCAGTGCGGTGTCCTTGAGGCAACTGGGCTCTCCCTCGCTGCCGTTGACGACGACGGCGGTACGTCCCTCCCGCGCCCGGGCGGACCGGGTGACGGCCCGGAGTTTTCGGGCGAACGGAAAGCCCGCCCCGCCGCGCCCCCTCAGGTCGATGCCCTCGGCGAGTTGCACGAGGGCGTCGATCGGGTACGGGGGCAGCGCGCCGTGCACGGTCAGGTGGCCGACCCGGTCGAGTCGGGCGGCCATGTCGAGGCCGGCCAGCAGCCTGGGCTGCCCCACGCACCCGAGGGCCGGGCTCGTCACCCCGGTCATCGCCGCCCCCGACCGACCGGGGAGGGCAGGACGAGGGGCTGTTCAAGCGTCTGTTCGCCGGGTGGCTGGTCCAGTTGCCGTGCGAGCCGCGCCGTCAGCAGCGCCGTGGGCTGTTCCAGGGGCTGGCGTACGAAGGGCTGTGGGGGCCGCGCCGGCGGCGCCGGGGCCGCCTTGGGGGCGGCGGCCGGGGCAGGGGGCGCGGGCCGGGCGGGCGCCGAGCGGATCCGCGCCCGCAGGCGCAGGGTGAGTACGGCGGCCACGCCGATCAGGCAGAGGGCGTATGCGACGGTCACCCAACCGCTCGCGGGGCGGCCGGACTTGAGCCCGTGGACGAGCGAGGCGCCCCAGGCCGGGTACGCGCCCATGTGCAGGGCGCGCCACCACACCGACCGGCCCTTGGTGGCGAAGGCGCTGCGGACGGCGCCGGAGACCGCGACGGCGACGAAGAGGTACCCGGCGAGGGTGCCGAGTCCGATGAGCAGGGGCCGGTCCCGATCCGCGAAGGGCACGACGGCGGCGGCGACCGAGGTCTGCGCCTCGGCGACCTTGACCCAGACGTGCAGGACGAGGAAGCCCAACCCGGAGACGGCGAGGGCCCGGTGGGCCCCCTGGGCGACGATCCGGTGCCCGGAGGTGAGCACCGTACGGTCCGTGGCGGCCAGGCCCCACAGGACGGCGGAGGTGAGCGAGACGAGCGAGAGCACGCCCGCGCCGTAGTCCAGGAAGTCCCACAGGTGCGTCAGGGCTCCCGCCCGGGCCGCCACGAAGAGGGAGACGAGGGCGGCGAGGGCGCCCACGACCAGGGAGGCCGGGTTCGGTCCGCCGCCGGCGGACAGCAGGGGCGGGCGCCGTACGGCCCGCCGACCGACGGCCGCGGCGGTGGCCGCGCCGGCATGCCGTCTGGTGCGCCGGGCCCGATGAGAGCGGGGCATACGGGTCTGGGGCAAGGGCATCGAGTTCTCCCATACGCCAGGGCCCGAGCGCTCCACCTCGCACTCGGCGCCCGGGGTAGTCGTCGGAACTGCTCCGCAGCGGGCGGGAGATGGATGCCTCGCCGACCGGGGAGCGGGGGCCGGAGTGCAGAAGCATCGTGGACCTTCGCAACGCCTCCACAGTATTTATCGAATCGTGACAAGTTCTTGTGGCCGCGGCATCATCACGTCGAACACCCCCGGAAGATTCCCTTCCAACGGTGCGGTGGCGACCGGGTCCAGGCCTTGTCGGCCGCCACACCTCCCCGACGGCAAATTCGAGGCAAAGTCGCGGGACTGCAAGTGGACGGCACTCTCCTGGAGGGAGTACGAGGTGCTCAACTCACCTGTCGGCACCGGCCGGCGGGGAGGGTGGCGGTCTCGGCAGGCTGGTCACCCTTCCACGGGGCGGGCCGTACCCCGGCATGAACGAGGTAACAATGTGCGAACTTCTGAACCGCATCTGGTCCCGCCCGCGGGGCGAGTGGACCCGGGTCCTGCGAAGGGAGCTGCCCGCGCTGGCCGCCGGGATAGTGGACGAACTCCGGGAGGGTATCCCCGGATTCGCCGAGCTGATCGAGGAGGTCGGCGAGGACCTGGTCAGACAGCGGCTGGAGACGGGCCTGCTCACCTCCCTGGGCTACCGCGAACCGGCGGACGGCGGCCGTCGGGCCGACCCGCAGCACGGCCTGGGCGAGGACTGCGGCCTGGGCGATGACCACGGCCCGGCCGGGGACGGGGGTCTGGTCGGGGACGGAGCTCTCGAAAAGGGAGTCCTCGGGGAGGGAGTCCTCGGGGAGGAGCACGCCCGGGAGCCGGACTCGGCCCTGGATCACCGCGAACGGCACAGGGTGCGCACGCTGGCCCCGTTGACCGTCGTCCCCCCGCAGGGTCTGGGGCCGGGGCCCGAGCGCGCCCGGCGCGAGCTCTTCGCCGCCCTTACGGGTGACATGGCCATGTCTGAAATTGCCCTCGCGGAACTCGCCTCGGCGGCCGGCTGGCCCCTCCCCACGGCCGTACGGGCCATCGCCCTCTCCACTCCCGGCGAGGCCCAGCAGCTGGCGGCCGCCCTGGACGACGGCCTCGTCGGCATGGTCGGCGGCCAGCCCTGCCTGCTCGTCCCGGACCAGGACCCCGAGGCCCGTACCGCTCTGGAGGCCGCGCTGCGCGGCCGGTTCGCCGCCGTCGGCCACACCGTCGGCCTCCGCGACACCGCCTCCTCGCTGCGCTGGGCGCTGCGGCTGCTGTCCCTCACCCCCACCCGGGCCGGCCTGGACGCACGGGCCGTCTTCGTCGACGACCACCTCTCGACCCTCTTGCTGCTCCAGGACGAGCCCCTGGCGCACGCGCTGGCGGCGCGCTGGCTGCGGCCGCTCGCGGACCTGACCCCGCGCCAGAGCGAGCGGCTCGAAGTGACGCTCCTCGCCTGGCTGGAGGGCGGTGGCGCGCCCGAGGCGGCCAAGGCCCTGAGCGTGCACCCGCAGACGGTGCGCTACCGCATGCGGCAGCTGGAGAAGCTCTTCGGGCCCGGGCTGCGCGATCCCCGCACGCGCTTCGAGCTGGAGATGGCCCTGCGCAGCCGCCGTCTCATGGCGCAGGTACGGCGCCAGGCCTCCCGGGTGAGCCGCCGGCCGCGCCCGGTGACGACGGACTTCCGGCCGCAGCTGGGCATGGGCCGCATGGCCCGCGTCAACGGCCTCTAGGAACCGGATAGTCCCCGACCGGGCGGTCCCCGGCCCCCGCCCACGCGGCGCGAGGGGCCGGGGACCGCCCGTCTTCGCTACTGGCCGACGAGTACGGCCGAAGCACCGGCGCGCAGCGCGGCGTTGAGGTCGAGCAGCTCGGCGTACGCCCGGGAGCAGGACCGGCAGGCGGCCAGGTGGCGGCTGAGCCCCCGCCCGCGCGGCGCCCCGCGGCGCCGGACCGCCGCCCCGAGTACGGAGCTGTAGTGGCGGCAGCGGTCATCGGCCGCGGTGTCGAGGTGGGCGTTCAGGTAGGCCTCGCGCAGCCCTTCGCGCGCGCGGAAGGCCAGCGAGGTCACCGCGCTCGGGGTGATGCCCAGCAGCAGCGCGACGGGATGCCGGCAGTCGTCCTCGACGAGCGTGTGCCACAGGACGGCCTTCCAGCGCTCGGGCAGGGTGTGGAAGGAGCGTGCGACGAGCCGGCGGTCCTCGCTGTCGAGCAGTTCGCGCTGCGGATCCCCGTCGGACGGGGCCGGCCGGCACCAGGACTCGACGTCGGGCGTCAGCACGGTCCGCCCGTCGCCGGCCCGCCACTCGATCGCCGTGTGGCGGACCACGGCCAGGAGGTACGGGCGCCAGTGCTCGCGGGGCCCGGCGCCGGACCGGACGGCCTGGAGGGTACGGATGAAGGCCTCCGAGACCAGGTCCTCGGCGTCCTGCGGTGCGCGGCAGCAGGCCCGCGCGCAGGCGAGGGCGGCGGCGCTGTGGCGCCGGTACAAGAGGTCGCAGACGCCGGGGTCCGCCGCGCCGGACGCGTAGGACCGCCTCAGGCGCAGGATGAGGTCCCAGTCGCCGGGCGGGGTCTCGTACCCGCCCTCGCGTCCCGGAGCGGCCTTGGTGTGACGAGAGCCGGACATGACACTCCTCATGTGTTCCAGGGCCCGCGGGCCCCTTCGGGCGACGGCAAGGTGCGGGGGGGGGGGGGGGGGGGGGGGGGGGGGGGGGGGGGAGGGCGCGGGGGGGGGGGGGGGGGGGGGGGGGGGGGAGGGGGGGGGGGGGGGGGGGGCCCTCCGGGCGGGGGAGGAAACAAGAAAAAAAAGA
>NZ_JBVJUY010000020.1:0-74195 GCF_055604165.1 Streptomyces sp. NPDC037242 | reverse complement strand
CCTTCCCCCCCCCACCCCCCCCCCCCCCCCCCCCCCCCCCCCCCCACCCCCACACACCCCCCCCCCCCCCCCCCCCCCCCCCCCCCCCCCCCCCCCCCCCCCCCACCGCTCTCTCGGGGCGACGCGGGAGGGGGAAGGGGAGGTCGCGCCGGCCCCGGGCTCCGGCGGGTCTAGCGGCAGGCGCGGCCGCCGTTGATGCAGCGCACCGCGTTGGACATCAGGCCGTCCGACATGACGTTGATGAAGTCGCCGTGGTCGGTGACCGGTTTGTGGAGCTGCTCGGGGAAGCTGTCCACGGCGAACCGCGCGCCGGGGCTCACCCCGTACGTGATCCGCTGCACCAGCTGCGGGATGGCCTTGAAGCCCTTCGGGCAGGATCCGTCGCGGCCGGCGAAGGCCACGTGGGTGCGGTGGTTGGCGCTGTCGGCGTTCTTGCCGTCCCAGCAGCTCTGGAAGTTGAAGGTGCGCACGACGTCACTGCCCTTGGGGCAGATCGGGTACTTGTCCTTCAGCTGGCGGTTCTCGAAGCCGGTGCAGCTCCAGGAGGCGTTGGCGTTGGCCGTGCCGTTGGTGAGCGCCTTCGCGTCGCCGGTGATGATCCGCAGGAACCGGGGCATGGCCGTGACGCGGCTGACCGCGCTCCCCTTGAACTCGATCGTCACCTGTTTCGGGCGCAGGATCGTGCCGACGTTCGCGTCCTGCCCGCCGCCCGGCGCCTTGGCGTCCGCTTCCGCCCGGCCGTCGCGCAGTCGCAGCACGGGCCAGTAGTAGGTGGACTGGTCGCCGTTGGTGCAGGTGGTGCCGGCGGCGGCGAGGCTGTTGTTGGTGGAGAAGGCGTCCGTGACCTTGTTGCCGACGTAGTCGTGCATGTGGTGGGCGCCGTTGCTGACTCCGGGGGCGACGATAACGTTGTCGGGGTTGAGGTGGCGGTTCTCGTTGCGGCCGCACTGCACGGCGAAGGAGCCGGTGGAGGCGCCCGCCCGGCGGGCCGGGGTGCGCACGTTGGGCTTGACGGTTCCGATGGCGACGAAGTCGCTGCGGGCCGGGCCGCCGGCCTTGCTGGCGGCGCTGCTGCCCTTGGCGGCGAGGCCCTGCGCGTCGCTCTGGGCCCCGTTCTGGGCCCCGTTCTGGGACTGGCCCTGCGCCTCGTTCTGGGCCTCGTTCTCGGCTGCCGGTTCGTCCGCCGGGTCGGCGGCCGGGGCCTGCTGCATCGTGCAGGCGCTGAGCTCTTCCAGCCCTTCGGGGCGGGCGGCCGACTTCCCGATCGCGTCGGACACGCCGGATATGGTCGTGGTCCGCTGCTCCTTCAACTCGCCGAGCAGGACTTCGCCCTGGGCCTTGCCCGAGGCGAGCTTCCCGTAGGCGTCGGCGACCTGGCTGTCCAGCTGGGCGAGGTTCTCGTCGACCTCCGCCCGGGCCTGGTCGGGGACCTCGCGGAGCCGGTCGCCCACGTCGGGGCAGTCGATGGTCGCGGTCACCGGCGCCCGGCGGGAGTCCTGCCCCGCGGAGGCGCCCTGCGCGACGATCACTACCCCGCCGCCGCCCAGGACCAGGGCGGACACCACGGCGAGGGCCTTGTGTGACGGTCGGAGACGGCGTTTGTGGCCCTTTGGACTCATGCGATCACTTCACTTCGTCGGTCGGGAAACGGTGGAGGGTGCCGGCGAGGCGTCGGCGAGGCCGTCGAAGTCGACGAGCCCGCTGTCCTCCAGGACGGTGATGTGGTCCAGGACCGTGGCGTTGGCGTCGGTGGCCAGGGCCCGGACCATGGAGTTGCGCGTCTGCGCGCGCACTTGGGCCACGAGCGCGAAGACCTTGCCGTGTGCGCGGCGCAGCAGCTGGATGAAGAGCCGTTCGTACTGGGCGCCCTGGGCCCGGTCGAGCTGGTCGAGCCAGCCCTGCTGTTGGGCGGAGGGCTGGTTGGGCAGGTCGACGCCGAGGGCCTGGCCCACTTCGATGACCCGCCGGTCCAGTTCGGCGTGGCCTTCGACGAGGTGCATCCCGGCGGTGCGGACCGATGGGCGCGTACCGCGCTGCTGGGCCTGGCGCCCCGCGGGCAGCTCCCACAGTCCGGCGAGCCGCACCTTGCGGACGAAGTCCCGGTCCTGGGGGGTGAGCGGGCCGAAGGCGGTGCTCAGGACCCCGGCACCGTCGTCGTCGCCGACCGGGGTGGCGGCGGCCGCGGACCGGCCGCCGAACTTCTGCACGGGAATCAGCAACGCGATCAGTGTGAAGGCGAGGGCTCCGATGACGATGCCCGTGCCCATCACGTACCGCGAAGCGAGCGACATGCCTCCGACGGTCGACCGGCGGAATGACAGCACTGTGCCTCCTTGCTACGGGGGCCGGGAGGGCCGCGGGGCCGCAGACTCCGGTGATCGCGCCGTCCGCACCCGCACTCCCGGGTGCCAAGGGACGCTAGTGCCAGTTGTGGTACCCGTGTTGAAGGACCATCACGATTGGACAAACATCCGGGCAACCCCTCGGAGGGCTGGTACGGTGCGCGGCCCGGCGGGTGGCTCCCCCAACGGGGCCGAACTTCCCGGGCGTGTCGGCCAGTTGTCCGGATTTGAGCTCCTTCGTGAGGAGCACACGGCCTGACCCTTCGGGATGATTCGCCCAGGGCTCCGGTGTAACAGGGTGGGCGGGGAACCGACTTCGAGGAAAGGACGGCTCCCCTTGCCCATGAAACGCTTCGCACCGCTGATCGCCGCTGCCGGCGCCCTCGCGATGTCCCTCCCCTTGCTGTCCGCGGCTCCGGCGTCCGCCGCCCCCGCCCCGGACCACACACCCCAGAAGCCGGCCTGGGCCCGCTGCAGCCCCGAACAGCCGGCCTCGTACGAGTGCGCGACCATCCAGGTGCCGCTCGACTACCGGCGCCCCGAGGGACGCAAGCTCGACATCGCGATATCCCGGATGAAGAGCGAGAACCCGGCCAAGCGGCACGGGGTCATGCTGCTCAACCCGGGCGGGCCGGGCGGTTCGGGTCTCGACCTCCCGCTGATGATGAACGAGGCGATGCCGAAGGACGTACGGGACCAGTACGACCTCATCGGCTTCGACCCCCGCGGGGTCGGTGCGAGCAGTCCCGTCACCTGCGGTCTGAACGACGCCGAGCAGGCCTTCGACCGCCCGTACCGGCCGGAGACCTTCCCCTCGGACGTGGCGTGGGCCCGCACCGTCGCGGACAAGTGCCGGGAGAAGTCCGGCTCGGTCCTGCCGTACATCACCACCCGCAACACGGCGCGCGACATGGACTCGATCCGTGCGGCCCTGGGCGAGCGGAAGATCTCGTACCTGGGCTACTCGTACGGGACGTACCTCGGAGCGGTGTACACGCAGCTCTTCCCGAACCGTGCCGACCGCTTCGTCCTCGACAGCGGCGTCGACCCCGACCGGGTCTGGCGCGGCATGATCCAGGTGTGGGCGACGGAGGCCGAGCCGGCCTTCGCGCGGTGGACGACGTGGACGGCCGAGCGCGCGGGCGAGTACCAGCTCGGCGACACCCCGAAGGCGGTGTCCGACACCTTCTGGGCGCTGGTGGCGCGCGCCGACAAGGACCCGATCGTCCTCGACGGGCAGAAGATCACGGGCGACGACATCCGCACCGCGCGGGCGCTGTTCTTCTATCCCGCGCAGGCCGCGCCCGTCATCAAGATGCTCAAGGACGCGGCCGACGGCAAGCCGACGGCCTCCGCCCTGCCGGACCTGAAGCAGTTCTCGCAGTCCGCCCGGGTCGCGGGGGCCGCCAGGTCCACGAAGGCGGCGTCGGCCTTCGCCGCCGAGCCGGCGCCGGACAACGGCACCGCCGCCTTCTGGTCCGTGCTGTGCGGGGACACGGGCGCCTGGCCCAAGTACGCCGAGCAGTACGAGCGGGACGCCGTGAAGGACAAGGCCAAGTACCCGCTGTACGGGGACTTCGCCTCCAACATCAAGCCCTGTGCCTTCTGGGACCGGCCGGTCGAGTCGGCGACGCCGATGCGGAAGAAGTCCGGCGTGCTGACCGTGCAGAACGAGTGGGACTCGCAGACCCCGCTGGTCAGCGGCCAGGACATGCACCGCGCGCTCAAGGGCTCGCGGATGGTGCTGGCGATGGGCGGCGAGGGCCACGGCGTGTACCTGGCCGACCCCTCGTCCTGCGCCAACGCCCCGGTCGACTCGTACCTCACCACGGGCCGGCTGCCGGACCGGGACATCACCTGCCAGAACCCGCCGGCCGCCCCGGAGCGCCGCGCTCCCCTGACCTCGCCGGTGCCGCAGCGCTTCCCGGTCGGGGGGTCGCGCTTCTGACCCGGTAGGGGCCCGCCTCAGCCGAGCAGCGCGTAGACCGTGGAGGCCTTGGCGGCGGGCTCCCGCTCGCCCTCGGGGGTCATGGTGACGTCCGCGAAGGCCATCCGCTTGCCGAGCTTGGTGACGCGTACGTCGATCAGCACGTCGGCGCCGACCACGGGCCGCTGGAAGCTGGTGGACTGCTGCACGGTGGTCATCGGCCCGTACCCGCCGCGGGCGGCGGAGATCGCGATGACGGTGGCGGTGTCGGCGGCGGCCATCAGCGCCTGGCCGGACAGGCCGCCGCCGTCCCGGGCCAGTTCGTCGGACCACGGCAGCCGCAGTACGGCGTGCCGTTCGCCGGTCTCCCGGACGGTCAGGCCGAGGGCGAGCACCCAGGGGGCGAAGTTCTCGCCGAGGATCAGTTCTGCGTCTGCCGGTGTCAGGGTCACCCGCCGATTGTGGCGGCCCGGACCGGGCCGCCACAACACCTTCGGGTCAGAGGGTGGCGGCCAGCTCCGTGCCCTGTCGGATGGCCCGCTTGGCGTCCAGTTCCGCGGCCACATCGGCGCCGCCGATCAGGTGCGGCTCCAGACCCGCGGCGCGCAGCGCCTCGTACAGGTCGCGACGCGGCTCCTGGCCGGTGCACAGCACCACCGTGTCGGCGGGCACCAGGCGCTGCTCGCCGTCCACGGTGATGTGCAGGCCCTCGTCGTCGATACGGTCGTACGTGGCCCCCGCGACGGAGACGACCCCGCGGTGCTTGAGCTCCGCACGGTGGATCCAGCCCGTGGTGGTGCCCAGGCCGGCGCCGACCTTGGTGGCCTTGCGCTGGAGCAGGTGGACCTGGCGCGGGGGCGCGGGCCGCTCGGGGGCGGCGAGACCGCCGGGGCCGGTGTACGAGGTGTCGACGCCCCAGTGGCGGAAGTAGACCTCGGGGTCCTGGGAGGCGCCCTCGCCGCTGTCGGTGAGGTACTCCGCGACGTCGAAGCCGATGCCGCCGGCGCCGACGACGGCGACGCGCCGGCCGACGGGGGCGCCGTCGCGCAGCACGTCGAGGTAGCTGACGACGTTCGGGTGGTCCACGCCCTCGATGTCGGGGGTGCGGGGGGTGACTCCGGTGGCGACGACGACCTCGTCGTAGCCGCGCAGGGCCTCCACGTCGGCGCGGGTGTTCAGGCGGACCTCGACACCGCGTTCGACGAGCTGGGTGCCGTAGTAGCGGATGGTCTCCTCGAACTCCTCCTTGCCGGGGATGCGGCGGGCGATGTCGAGCTGTCCGCCGATGTGGCCGGAGGCCTCGTAGAGGGTGACGGCGTGGCCGCGCTCGGCGGCGGAGACGGCGCAGGAGAGTCCGGCCGGGCCGGCCCCGACGACGGCGACGCGCTTCTTCAGCTTCGTCGCGGACAGGTTGAGTTCGGTCTCGTGGCAGGCGCGCGGGTTGACCAGGCAGGTGGTGATCTTGCCGCTGAAGGTGTGGTCGAGGCAGGCCTGGTTGCAGCCGATGCAGGTGTTGATGGTCTCGGGACGGCCCTCGGCGGCCTTGGCGACGAAGTCGGCGTCGGCGAGGAAGGGGCGGGCCAGCGACACCAGGTCGGCGCGCCCGTCGGCGAGCAGCTCCTCGGCGATCTCCGGGGTGTTGATGCGGTTGCTGGTGACGAGGGGGACGGAGACCGCGCCCATCAGCCGCTTGGTGACCCAGGTGTAGGCGCCGCGCGGGACGGAGGTGGCGATGGTGGGGATGCGGGCCTCGTGCCAGCCGATGCCGGTGTTGATGATGGTGGCGCCGGCCGCCTCGATCTCCTTGGCGAGGTGGACGACCTCGTCGAGGGTGGAGCCGCCGGGGATCAGGTCGAGCATCGAGAGGCGGTAGATGAGGATGAAATCCTCGCCGACGGCCGCGCGGGTGCGCCGGACGATCTCCAGCGGGAAGCGCACGCGGTTCTCGTACGCGCCGCCCCAGCGGTCGGTGCGCCGGTTGGTGGCGGCGGCGATGAACTCGTTGATCAGGTAGCCCTCGGAGCCCATGATCTCGACGCCGTCGTAGCCGGCGAGCTTGGCGAGGCGGGCGGCGCGGACGAAGTCCTCGACGGTGCGCTCGACCTCGATGTCGGTGAGCTCGTTCGGGACGAAGGGGCTGATGGGGGCCTGCAGCGCGCTGGGGGCGACCAGGTCCTTGTGGTAGGCGTAGCGGCCGAAGTGGAGGATCTGCATGGCGATCTTCCCACCCTCGGCGTGCACGGCCTCGGTGATCACCCGGTGCTCGGCGGCCTCGTCCTCGGTGGTCAGGCGCGAACCGCCCTCGAAGGGCCGGCCCGCGTCGTTCGGGGCTATGCCGCCGGTGACGATGAGGCCTGCGCCGCCGCGGGCGCGCTCGGCGTAGAAGGCGGCGAGGCGCTCGAAGCCGCCCTCGTGCTCTTCGAGGCCGGTGTGCATCGAGCCCATGATCACGCGGTTCGGCAGGGTGGTGAAGCCGAGGTCCAGGGGGCTCAGCAGGTGCGGGTACCGGCTCTGGGAACTCTGCGGGCTCATGGGGGCATGCCTCTCGCGCGGGGGTGATGAACCTGTTCTAGCGAGCCCGAGCCGGTTTTGCAACAAGGTGCAAAACCGGGTCCAGCCGGTCTCCGGCCGCATTTCCCGGGACCACGGGCCCGGCGGGCCGGGACCTGTGGCGGAGTTCACGCCCCCGCGCCCTGCCCACCGGACGCCTTCACGGCCCGGCGCGGCTCCCCGTAGCGTCTGGCGGATGACCGCACACCACACGCTGACGACGTCGAACGGCATCCGGCTGGCCTACCGGGTCGACGGCCCCGAGGACGGCGAGCCGCTGCTCCTGCTGCCCGCGCTCGGCGAAACCGCCGAGCACTGGGCCCCCGTACGGCACGCACTCGCCCGGGAGCACCGGGTGTACGCCCTGGACCTGCGCGGCCACGGCGGGAGCGACCGGACCGCGGAGTACTCGCTCACGCTCATGCGGGACGACGTCCTCGGCTTCCTCGACGCGCTCGGCCTCGACCGGGTGGACCTGATCGGGCACTCCATGGGCGGGGTCGTCGCGCACCTGGTCGCGCAGCGGCAGCCGCACCGCATCGCCCGCCTGGTCCTGGAGGACGTCCCGGCCCCGCTCCCCCGCGAACCCCGTCCCCCGGTCCGCCCCGAGGGCGAGCTGGACTTCGACTGGGAGATGGTGCTCGCGGTCCGCCCCGAGCTGGACCGCCCCGACCCGTCCTGGCTGGCGGGTCTGGCCCGCATCACGGCCCCGACCCTGGTCGTGGCGGGCGGCCCGACCAGCCACGTCCCGCAGGACGGCCTCGCCGAACTGGCCCGCCGCATCCCGGGCGCCCGTACCGTGACCGTCCCGGTCGGCCATCTGGTCCACGCGAGCGCCCCGGCGGAGTTCCTCGCCGCCGTACTCCCCTTCCTCACGTCCTGACCCCGGACGGCCACCACAGCCCGGCGCCGGCCCCCGGGAAGGGGCCGGGCCGGGCCGGGCCGGGAGGGGTCAGGGGCGGTGGAGGCGGAGGGTGAGGATCTGGAAGGGGCGCAGGGTGAGGGCGATCGTGCCGTCCGAGGTGGGCGGGGTCGCCGCCGAGGGCGGCAGGGGGCGTTCCAGGAGGTCGCTCTCGACCGCCGCCGAGATCGGGAAGCCCGCCGCCAGGGTGGCGTTCGCGCGGCCGCCGCGGGACTCGTAGAGGCGGACGATCACGTCGCCACTGCGGTCCTCGGCCAGTTTCACCGCCTCGACCACCACCGCGTCCTCGTCCACCGAGACCAGCGGGGCGACCGGGCCCGCGCCCGTCAGGCCCCGTTCGGGCAGGTTCAGCGCGTGGCCCTCGCGGACCGCGTCGCCGATGTCCGCGCCCGGGGCGAGCGAGAAGCGCAGGGTGTGGGCGCCCTGGTCGGTCTCCGGGTCGGGGTAGCGCGGGGCCCGCAGCAGCGACAGCCGTACCGTCGTGGTCTGGCCGCCGTCCGGCCGCACGTCACGGGTGACGTCGTGCCCGTACGTGGAGTCGTTGAGGACGGCCACGCCCCAGCCGGGCTCCTCCGCGTGGATCCAGCGATGGGCGCAGATCTCGAACTTGGCCGCCTCCCACGAGGTGTTGGTGTGGGTGGCCCGGTACACGTGCCCGAACTGCGTCTCGGAAGCGGTGCGTTCGGCCTTCACGTCCAAGGGGAAGGCCGCCTTGAGGAGCTTCTCGGTCTCCCGCCAGTCCACGTCCGTGACGATGTCCACCGTCTTGGCCCCGGCCCGCAGGGTGATCGACTGCGACACCGCGGAGGAGCCGAAGGACCGGGTCACCCGGACCGTGGCGGACGACGGGTCGGCCTCCGTCACCTCCAGCGAGTCCGCGTCGGCCAGGTCGGTGACCTTGTTGCGGTAGAAGGCGTCGATGTCCCACGCGTCCCACATGTTCGGGAAGTCGGAGTGGATCTGGAGGAGGTTGGCCGCCGCCCCCGGCGCGACCGACTCCCGGCGGCCTTCGAGGTCGTAGGCGGAGACGATCAGGCCGCGCCCGTCGATCTCCACCACCAGCCGCCCGTTGGCGAGGACGTGTCCGCCGCCGTGCCGCTCCTCGACGGTGACGGGCTGACCGGCCGCGTCCGGCCGCGCCGCGCCGCCGGCCGGGACGCCGCGCCGGGTGTGCGGGGCGCCGTTGAACACCAGTTGCTCCTCGCCCTCCCCCGCCAGCGCGAGCTGCGCGGCCAGGACGATCCCGAGCAGTTCCGCGCGTACCGATGCGTACGTCGCACGGGCCTCCCGGTGCACCCAGGCGATGGAGGAGCCCGGCAGGATGTCGTGGAACTGGTGCAGGAGCACGGTCTTCCAGATCCGCTCCAGGTCCTCGTACGGGTAGGCGTACCCCGGCACCCGCACCGCGGCCGTCGCCGCCCAGAGCTCGGCCTCGCGCAGCAGCGACTCGCTGTGCCGGTTGCCCTGCTTGGTCTTGGCCTGGGAGGTGTAGGTGCCGCGGTGCAGTTCCAGGTACAGCTCGCCGGCCCAGACCGGCGCGTCCCCGTACTCCGCGCGGGCCTTCTCGAAGAAGGCGTCGGGGCGCTCGATCTCGATGCGCGGGGAGCCTTCGAGGTTGCGCTGCCGCTTGGCGCGGGCGAGCTGCTCGCGGGTGGGGCCGCCGCCGCCGTCGCCCCAGCCGAAGGGGACCAGGGAACGCGAACCGCGCCCCTTCTCCTGGTAGTTGCGGGCCGCGTGCGCCATCTGGGCGCCGCCGAGGTCGGAGTTGTAGGTGTCGACGGGCGGGAAGTGCGTGAAGACGCGCGTGCCGTCGATGCCCTCCCACCAGAAGGTGTGGTGCGGGAACTTGTTGACCTGGGACCAGCAGATCTTCTGGGTCAGGAACCATGTGGACCCGGACAGCTTCACGATCTGCGGCATCGCCGCGGTGTAGCCGAAGGAGTCGGGCAGCCAGACGTTCTTCGTGTCGATGCCGAACTCGTCGAGGAAGAACTTCTTGCCGTAGAGGAACTGGCGGGCCATCGCCTCGCCGCCGACCATGTTGGTGTCCGACTCCACCCACATCCCGCCGACCGGCACGAACTGCCCGTCGGCGACCTTCTTCTTGACCCGCTCGAAGAGCTCGGGCCGGTGGGTCTTGATCCAGTCGAGCTGCTGTGCCTGCGACATGGCGAACACGAACTCCGGGTGCTCGTCCATCAGGCCGACCATGTTGGAGGCGGTACGGGCGACCTTGCGCACGGTCTCGCGCAGCGGCCACAGCCAGGCGGAGTCGATGTGTGCGTGGCCGACGGCGCTGATCCGGTGCGCGGAGGCGTTCGCCGGGGCGGCGAGCACCCCGGCGAGCCGCGCGCGGGCGGCGGCGGCCGTGCCGGGGACGTCGCCGAGGTCCACCTCGTCCAGCGCGGAGTCGATGGCGCGCAGGATCCCGTACCGGCGGGCGTCGTCCTCCGCGAGCTGCGTCATCAGGTCGTAGAGGACTTCGAGGTCCTGTACGAGCTCCCACACCTCGGTCTCGAAGACGGCCAGGTCCATCCGGGCGATCCGGTACAGGGGCTGGTCGCCGCAGGTCCGGCTGTCGCCCTCGTACGTGGCGCTGTGGTCGACCAGCACCGGGTTGGAGGCGGCCTCCACGTACCACTCGACCCGTTCGCCGCCCGCCGCGGACTCGGCGACGCGCACCCAGTCGTTGTACGGGTTGAGCGCCTTGACCTCGCCGCCGTCGGCCCGGTGGACCAGGCCCTCGCACTGGAAGCCGGGCATCATCCGGTCGAAGCCGAGGTCGAGTACGGCCTCGACCGTACGGCCCGCCCAGGCGGCCGGGACGGTGCCGGTGACCCGGAACCAGGTGGTGCCCCAGGCCGGGCCCCAAGCGTCGCCGACCGCGCAGGGCACGTACGGGGCGGCCAGGCCCTCGGCGACGGGCACAGGCTCGCCCGGGGCCTCCCAGCGCTCGATGGCCAGCGGGACCGAGCGGGAGCGGACGGCGGGCTTGATGCGCTCCTTGAGGACCCGGCGGAGGCGGTGTTCTGTGATGCTGCGGTCGTCGTGCATGACGGCTGCTCCTGGGGAGGGAAGGGGCGGGTCGGGGCGGGTCAGGGGGTGGCTCGGGCTCAGGTCTTGACGGCTCCCTCGCCCACGCCCTTGAAGAAGAAGCGCTGGAGGGCGAAGAAGAGGAGCATCATGGGGACGAGCGCCGCCATCGCGCCGGCGGCGATGAGCCGCTGGTCGTTGACGGTCGTGGCGCCGGCCAGGGTCTTCAGGCCCAGCTGAAGGGTGTAGTTGTCACTGTCGGTCAGGATCAGCAGCGGCCAGAGGAAGTCGTCCCAGGCGCCCATGAAGCTGGTGATGCAGACGACGGCCAGCGCGCCCTTCGCCGCGGGGAGGAAGACCCGGGTGAAGCGGGTCCACTCGCCCGCCCCGTCCAGCACCGCGGCCTCCTCGACCTCCGTCGGCACGGCGAGGAAGGCCGCCCGCATGATCATGATGTTGAGGACGGAGACCGCGCCGGGCAGCCAGACCCCGATGAGGGTGTCGACCAGGCCCATCTCGCGGACCGTCAGGAACATCGAGATCATCACCGACTCGAAGGGGAACATCAGCGTCGCCACGAGGACCGTGAAGACCGTCTTGCGGCCCTTCCAGCCCGCCCGGGACAGGGCGTAGCCGCCCATCGCCGCGAACAGCATGTTGGAGGTGACGGCGAGGGCCGCGACGATCAGCGTGTTGCCCACGTACTGCACCAGCGGGAAGGACTCCGCGACGCGGAGGTAGTTGTCGAGGGTCGGCTGCGAGGGCAGTACGCCGTCGTACACGTTCTCGCCCCGGCCGCGGATCGACGTCAAGAACTGCCAGACGATCGGCCCGAGCATCACCACGAGCATCAGGGTCAGGGTCAGGTACCGGCCGGCCAGGCCGATCCGGCGGCGCCTGCGGTCGGCGCTCAACTCTCGTCCCCCTTCGACAGGTGTCGGCCGAGCAGGCTGAAGACCAGCGTCAGGAGGAACAGCAGGATGGAGACGGCGGAGGCGTACCCGGTCTCGCCGGAGAAGCCGAGGCCGACCTGGCGGATCAGGAAGGGCAGCGTGCGTGCGCCGCCGCCGGGGCCGCCGCTCTCGCCGCCGAGGATGTAGATCTCGGTGAAGACGCGGAGCGCCGAGATGGCGGAGAGGGTGCCGACCAGCAGCATCATCGGCTTCACCTGGGGGACGGTGATGCTGAAGAAGCGGCGCAGGGTGCCGGCGCCGTCGAGCGCCGCGGCCTCGTAGAGGGAGGGGGAGACGTTCCCGAGGGCCGCCAGGTAGAAGACCATGTAGTAGCCCAGGCCCTTCCACACGGTCACGATCATCGCGGAGACCAGCAGCATCGTGCTGTCGGTCAGGAACGGGATCGGCTCGGAGACGATGCCGAGCTTCTGGAAGAGCGTGTTGACGAGGCCGTCGCTGCGCAGCACCCACTGCCAGATCAGGCCGACGACGACGGCCGAGGCGATCACCGGGGTGTAGAAGGCGGAGCGGAAGAAGCCGATGCCGGGGATCTTCGTCTGTACGAGGACCGCGAGGGCCAGCGGCAGGAGGACCAGGCACGGTACGACGACCACGAGGTACAGCACGCTGTTGCCGGTGGCGACCCAGAAGTCGGGGTCGGCGAAGGCGCGGGTGTAGTTGTCGAAGCCGACGAAGCCGCCACCGCGCAGGATCTGCGCGTCGGTGAAGGAGAGGATGACGGTGTTGACGAAGGGCCAGAGGCTGAACAGGGCCACCATCACCAGGCCGGGCGCGAGGAACAGGTAGGGCGTCCACCGGTTGCGGTGGGGCAGGCCCGCCTCCGAGGTCACTTGCGCACCGTCTTGGCGAGCACTGCGTTGGCCTCCTCCTGGGCCTTCCGCACGGCCGTCCTGGCGTCCTGCTCGCCCTTGATCGCCTTCTGCACCTCGCGCACGACCGCGTCGCCGACCTGGTTGGTCCACTGGACGGGCGTGTTGGCGTCGAGTGCGGCGGTCTTCAGCTGCTCCGCCCCGATGGCACGGGCCAGCGTCTCCGCGTCCTTGCCGTCGCCCCGGTCGGCGAAGTACGGGTCGGCGAGGCCCTTGGCGTTGGACGGGTAGATGGTGGCCTTCCTGGCGAACGCCACCTGGTTGGGACCGTTGGTGACCCACTTGGCGAACTCGGCGGCCGCGTCGAGGTGTTCGGTGTCCTTCTTGATGCCGAGCGACTGGGCGTAGATGCCGATGTGGCCGAGGGTGCCGGTGACGGCGCCCGCGACGCGGGTGTCGGCGTAGACCTGCGGGGCGTTCTGCTTGATGTCCTTGACGAAGCCCGGGGAGCCGGGGCCGAAGACGAGCTTGCCCCCGCCGTAGAGCTGGTTGACGTCGTCGGACTTGAGCAGGGACTCCTTGGGCATGGCGCCCTTGGCGTACAGGGACTTCATGCGCTCGACCCACTCGACGGCCTTGTCGGTGTCGAAGGTGAAGCGGTCCTGCTGCCCGTTCAGGAGCGGTATGCCCATCTTCTGCCAGTCCCCCGGCAGTCGGCCCTTGGGGTCGGCCATGAAGGCGGAGTACCGGCCGCCGGACCTGGCGGCGATCTGCTCGGCGTAGTCGAAGAACTGCTCCACGCTGGTCGGCGGCTTCTCCGGGTCCAGGCCGGCCTTCTCGAAGAGGGACTTGCTGTAGGTGAGGACTTCCGGGGTCACGTACCAGGGGTACGCGTACACGCTGTCGCCTCTGCCCGGCAGCTTGAACTGCTCCCAGGCGCCCGGTACGTACTCCCGGGCGACCTCGGCGTCGAGCCCGGCGACGTCGGCGAGCATCCCGCGGTCGCCGAGGAGCTGGAAGGAGTCGGTGGAGAGGTTGACCACGTCGGGGAGGGCGCCGGCCTGGGCGTCGGCGACGAGCTTCTCGTTGTACCCGTCGCCGGGGACGTCCTCCCACTTGACCTCGACGTCCGGGTACTTGGCCTCGAAGGCGTCGATGACCCCCTGGACGTAGCTCGTGTAGACGGGCTTGAGCTGGAGGGTGCGGAAGGTGATCTCACCGGCCACCTTGCCCGTCCTGCGCGCCTCCTTCACCTCGTCGGCGCCACCGCTCACGCCGCACGCGGAGGCCGATAAGAGGGTGCCGGCCGCCAGTGCGGCGATGGCTGTACGGGTCACGTTCGAACGGGTCATCGTCGCCGCCTTCGTGAAGTCCGGCCTCGCTGCCGGAGAGCGGTGCCCACGTTCGCCCGAGTTCAAGACGGCGTCAATGGGCCCGAAGTCCCGCTGGCCGACGGCATGCACCTCCCCAAGCGGGACAGGGGGCCGGCCGCACCCCGAAGTCGCATGATCAACTGCGGCTTGAACTGCACTGATGCGCTTTAGTCCCAAATCCCCTTGCGGGCAGTATCAGTTGGATAACGAAGAGGCTCATCCGTCAAATTTTGACTCCATGACGCCGGTCCCCGAAGTCCCGCACTAATGCGCTTTACCACGCGCGTCGGGGGACGGATTCAAACGCTCGTCTACTTCATGCGGTACTGGACCTTCTCCGCGAGCTTGCCGTCCTTGTAGCAGAAGCGGTAAACCGTCTCGCCGGCGTCCTTGCCGTCACCGCCGGACGCGTACCAGGAGCAGGCCGTGCCGGGCGGCTCGGCGGGGCCGCCCTCCTTGAGGGCGGACTTGATGAAGGTCTCGCCGGACGGCATCTTGGCGCGGACCGCGTCCTCGGCATCGCCCACGTTCACCGACTGGTAGACCCCGGGGTCCAGGAAGGCCTTGTCGGCGACGTCCTTGAGCTTCCCGATGCCGAACAGCAGCAGCACGAGCGCACCCACGCCCAGGACCAGCGCCACCCCGCAGCCGATCAGACAACCCTTGCGCTGTGCCACGCCCGTTCCTCCGTACGTCCCCTGCCCGGCGCGGTTCGCCGGGCACTCAGACCTTCGCAGGGGGCGGGGCCGCGGGGCTGTCCTCGAAAGTCTTCGACCGCCGCAACGATCGTCGTTCGGGGCAGGGTGCACCGCGATCGGGGTGCATATCCGTGTATACAGGGAGGGAACGACCATTCTGACGAACCGAGAGGAACCACCGTGAGTGACCCCATCGAGCCTCTGATCGTCGTCGGCGTGGACGGCTCGAACCATTCGAGGCAGGCCCTGCGCTGGGCCGTCGGTCAGGCCAAGGCCATCGGCGGGCGCGTGCACGCCGTCATGAGCTGGGAATGGAACACCAACCCCTTCGGCGTGAGCCCCACCGTCCAGGACGAGCTGGTCGGCGCCGAGGAGGCCGCCCGGCAGAAGCTCGCCGACACCGTGGCGGAGTCGATCGGCAACTCGCCCGGCGTGCCGGTGTTCCGCCGGGTCGAGCAGGGCGCGCCGGCCAAGGTGCTGGTGGACGCCTCGAAGGAGGCCGAACTGACCGTGGTCGGCACCCGCGGCTACGGCGGCATCAAGGGTGCGATGCTCGGGTCGGTGAGCCAGCAGGTGGTGCAGTACGCCGCCAGCACGGTGGTCGTGGTCCGCGAACACGACGGCGCCTGAGCCACCGCCCGCCTGCTTCAGCCCGTCGGACAGAGCTGCGTGTACGCCCGGATGTTCGTCCAGGCACTCTCGTTGCCCTGCGTGTCGGTGGCGCGCAGGGAGTAGACGTGGAAGCCCGGCGGCACGTTGTAGAGGCTGATGGCATCTTCCACCACCGCGCCCGCAGAGATCGGGATCTGGGACCAGTTGACCCCGTCGACCGAGTGGTACAGGTCGTAGTGGTCGACCGGGTTCGCCCGGATGGGGTCCCACTTGAGGACGATCTGGCGCTGGGCGGTGCCGCAGTCCCAGCTCGGATTCAGCAGGAACGGCGGCATCTTCGCCAGGCGGTCGTTGCCGATCAGGTACGTGTTCAGTCGGCCGGTGCCGCCGCGGCGACCGCCTGACCGGGCTCCGTCGCCGCAGCCGCGCCGACAGGCGGCGCCAGCAGTGCCAGTGCGGCGGCCGTCACGATGACGCGGCGACGGCGGTGGAGGCGGCTGCGGGGGTGAACGGACATGGCGTCACTGCCCCTTTGGAGAGTGCCGCTCAGCGGCAAAGGGAGGGGTCAAGCGTCCGCCTCCAGTTTAAGTCCGGCGTGCTACGACGGCGCGGTGCCGCTCAGGTCCGTCGGGTCGGTGTTCGCGCCGCACAGGACCACCGCGACGCGTTCCCGCGGCGACCTCGGGGCGGCGCGCAGGCCCGCCAGGGCGGTGGCTGCCGCGGACTCGACCACGAGGCGGTGTTCCTCCCACAGGTCGCGCCGGGCGGCGGTGATCGCCGCGTCCGGGACCAGCACGGACTCCACGTTCTTCTCCTGCGCGGCGGCCAGCGCGGCCGCCGAGACCCGGGTGGCGCCCAGCGAGTCGGCGGCCACCGAGTCCACGGCCACGTCCACGACGCGCCCCGCCGCCAGGGCCGCGTTCAGCGCCCGGCAGTTCTCCGGCTCCACCGCGAGCACCCGTACGCCGTGTTCGCGCGCGGCGGTGGCGATCCCGGCGAACAGCCCGCCCCCGCCGACGGCGACGACCACGGTGTCCAGGCCGGGCAGGCCGGCCCGGATCTCGTCCAGCAGGGTCCCGGCGCCCGCGGCGATGAGCGGGTGGTCGTACGCGTGGCTGCTCAGGGCCCCGCTGGCGGCGGCGAACTCCTCGCACGCGGCCAGCGCTTCGGCGTACCGGTCGCCGACGAGCCGTACGTCGGCCCCGTAGCCGCGCAGCCGCTCCACCTTGACGCGCGGGGCGTTGGCGGGCAGGAACACGGTGGCGGGCACGGCGTGCGCGCGGGCCGCCCAGGCGCAGGCGAGGCCGGCGTTGCCGCCGGAGGCGATGGTGACCCCGGCGTCCGGGAGGGCGCCGGCCCGGTGGTGGGCGGCGAGGAAGTTGTGGGCGCCGCGGGCCTTGAAGGAACCGGTGTGCTGGAGGTGCTCCAGGGCGTACCAGACGCCGTCGGCCGCGGGCACCACCGCGACGGGCCGCACCGCCCCGGCCGTCCGGTCGGCGGCGGCGCGTACGGCGGCGTAGTCGAGCTGGTCTTCCATGGACTCACTCCCCATCAGGCGGCAGGCCGGGCGGCCTCGATCAGCTGGCGCAGGGCGCCGTAGTACACCTCGTGGTCGGTCAAGGCGGGCAGTACGTCGGCCAGCCCGCCCGAGAGGACCGGGAACCGCTCCGGGTCCAGGGCGGCCAGGGCGGCCCGCGAGGCGGCGGTGGCCCCGGCCGGATCGCGGTGGTCCACGAAGGCGGCGCTGCCCAGGGTCAGCAGGTACATCCGGCGGTAGGTGGTCATCGCCTCGGCGGGGGTCATCCCGGCGGCCACGCTGTCGGCGAGCGCGGGTTCCACGAGCCGGGCCAGCAGCTGCCGCCCGAGCCAGGGCCGGCCGCCGCGCAGCACCAGCAGTCCGGGGTGCGCGGTGAGCAGCCGGTACAGGGCGGTGAACCGCTGCTCGGTGGCCTCGGCCCAGCCGGTCCCGGCCGGGATCTCGGGCAGCTGCGCCGCGAGGTGCTCGGTACAGAGGTCGAGCAGTCCGGCGAGGTCGGTGCAGCGGCGCTGGACGGTGGCGTGCGAGACCTCCAGCCGGTCGGCGAGGGTGCGGAAGCTCAGCGCCCCGGGCCCCTGCTCGTCGAGGATCCGCAGGGCGGCGACGGCAATGGCCCCGGGCGTGGCGCGGTCCAGGGCGGCTGATCTCCTCGGCATGAGATACAGCGTATCAGCCGACGTACCGTACGGCGTATCACCTTCTTGGCGCGGCACCGACTACACCCAAATTGCTGGTCATTGGCCAATAATCAGCGACTTATGTTGACAGCGGGTAGTCACACCGCTGCACTGAGCCGTCGACAGCCGTCCCCACGTCAAGGAGACTCCGTGCCGCCTCGCCTGCGCGCCTCGCTCCCCTGCCTGACCGCGGCCGCCCTGCTCGCCCTCTCGCTCTGCCCCGCCCCCGCGGCGGCCGAGCCGACGGCGACCTCGGACACCCCGCTCGCGCTGACCCCGCCCATGGGCTGGAACAACTGGGCCCACTACATGTGCGACATCGACGAGGCCAAGGTCGTCGCGAACGCCGACGCGCTCGTCTCCACCGGACTCGCCGCCAAGGGCTACGACACGGTGACCATCGACGACTGCTGGATGACCAGGAGCCGGGACGCGCAGGGCAACCTGGTCGTCGACACCGCGAAGTTCCCGCACGGCATGGCCTGGCTGGGCGACTACCTGCACGCCAAGGGGCTCAAGTTCGGCATCTACCAGGACGCCGGCTCCCTCACCTGCGAGCGCTACCCCGGCAGCGGGTCCCCCGAGGGCGGCGGCCCGGACCACTACGCCCGCGACGCCCGCCAGTTCGCCTCCTGGGACGTGGACTACGTCAAGATGGACGGCTGCAACCTCTGGGTGCCCCCGGGCAAGACCAAGGAGCAGGCCTACCGGGACGCGTACAACTCCGTCGCAAAGGCCCTGCGCGACAGCGGCCGGGACATGGTGCTGTCCGCCTCCGCGCCCGCGTACTTCCAGCAGGGCGAGTGGGGCGGCCCCGACTGGCACAAGGTGCTCGGCTGGGTCGGCGAGACGGGCCAGCTGTGGCGCGAGGGCCGCGACATCAAGGTGTACAAGCCGACCGCGCCGAACACCTCGCGGTGGAGCTCGGTCATGGGCAACTACGGCTACAACCGCTGGCTGGGCCGGTACGCGGGCCCCGGCAACTGGAACGACCCCGACTTCCTGATCGCGGGCGCCCCCGGCCTCACCGAGGCGGAGAGCCGCAGCCAGGTCGGCCTGTGGGCGATGATGGCCGCGCCGTTCATCCTCTCCTCCCAGGTCTCCGAGCTCTCGCCGGCCGGGCTGGCCGCGCTCGGCAACACCGAGCTGATCCGGCTGGACCAGGACCCGATGGGCCGCCAGGGCGCCGTGGTCTCCTCCAACGCCACCTTCGACATCCTGGTCCGCCCGCTGGCGGGCGGCGACCGCGCGGTGGCCGTGCTCAACCGGTCCGGCGCGGCGCGCGACATCAAGGTGCCGCTCGACGAGATCGGGCTGCGCGACGGGCACCACGGGGCCTGTACGGCCGAGGCGAAGGACCTGTGGAGCGGGGAACGCCGCGAGGTCTCCGAAGCGTTGACCGGGAAGCTGGGCGCCCACGACACCGCGGTGTGGCGGCTCACCCCGCGCGGCTGCGCCGAGGCCCTGCCCACCGGCCAGATCACCGGGGACGGCGTCAAGTGCGCCGACGGGGCCAACACCACCGGTGTCGGCGCCGTCGTGATGGCCGGGTGCACCGGCGCGCCCGACCAGCGCTGGACCGCGGGCCCCGACGGAGCCCTGCGGCTGGCGGGCGAATGCCTGTCGGCGGGCGAGGACGGCCTGGTGGAGCTGGCCGACTGCGCGGACCGCCGGCAGCCGGGGCAGAGCTGGACCCCGCGCCGCGACGGGGCGCTGATCGAGGACGCGAGCGGACTGTGCCTGACCGCCCCCGCTCCGGCCGCGACCCCGGGCGCTCCCGCCGAGCGGCTGCGACTGACCGAATGCGGCGATCACCGGGTCGATCAGGCCTGGGCGCTGCCGGTCTGACGGGCACGGGGATGAGCGATCAGATGCCGCGTACCCGACGCCTGTCCACCTCTCTCGTGGTGCTGCCCGCCGCGCTGCTGACCCTGGTCTGCGCGGGGGCCGCGCCCGGAGCCGCGGCGCCCGCCGCCGAGCCGGGGGGCGGCGTACCGGATGCCGTACGGGCACCCGCGCGGGTGGCGCCGAAGCCGCGGGCCCTGGACCACGGGCCGGCGCGGGCCGCGCTGCAGCGGCTGCTCCCGCGGCACGCCGCGCAGTTCACCCTCGTACCGGACCCGGCAGCCGGGGCCGACACCTTCACGGTGTCCGGAGTGGCCGGTGCGATCACCGTCCGGGGCTCCACCGGCGCCACCCTGCTCACCGGGGTCGGCTGGTACCTCCAGCACGTCGCCGGCGCCGACATCGGCTGGCCCGGCGACAGCATCGGCATGCTGCCCGCCGTACTGCCGCGGGTCCCCGAGCCGGTCACCCGCAGTGCGCTGGTCCCGCACCGGTACGCGCTCAACGACACCGACGACGGGTACTCCGGCCCGTACCGCTCCTTCGAGGACCACCAGCGGCAGATCGACCTGCTGGCCCTGCACGGCATCAACGAGGTGTTCGTGCAGGTCGGCGCCGAGTACCCGTACTACCGGGCGTTCCAGGAGTTCGGCTACTCCGCCGAGGAGCTGCGGGAGTGGATCCCCGGCGCCGGGCACCAGAGCTGGTGGCTGCTGCAGAACCTGAGCGGCTTCGGCGGCCCGGTCACCGAGCGGCTGATGCGCGAGCGCGCCGAGCTGGGCGGCCGGATCGCGGAGCAGTTGCGCGGCCTCGGCATGACGCCCGTGCTGCCGGGCTACTTCGGCACCGTGCCGCCGGGGTTCGCGGCGCGCAACCCGGGCGGGGCCACGGTCGCGCAGGGCGACTGGGCCGGCTTCGACCGGCCGGACTGGCTGGACCCGAACTCGGCGGCCTTCGGGAAGCTGGCCGCCGCGTACTACCGGGAGCAGCGGGCGGTCTTCGGCGACAGCACGATGTACCGGATGAGCCCGCTGCACGAGGGCGGCCAGACCGCCTCGGTCGACGTGAAGTCGGCGGCGGGCGCCGTGCAGTCGGCCCTGGATGCGGCGCATCCGGGCGCCTTGTGGGCGGTGCTGGGCTGGCAGGACGATCCGACGAAGGAGCTGCTGGCCGGGGTGGACACCTCGCGCCTGCTGATCCTGGACGGGCTGTCCGACCGGTACAACCGCCTGGACCGGGAGGCCCGTTGGGGCGGCGCCCGCTACGCGATGGGGACCATCTACAACTTCGGCGGGCACACGACGATCGGCGCGAACACCTCGGTGTGGATCGACCGGTTCGGCTCCTGGCGGTCCAAGCCGGACAGCGCGCTGGCCGGCATCGCCTATCTGCCGGAGGCAACCGGGACCAATCCGGCGGCCTTCGACCTGTTCACGGACCTGGCGTGGGAGCCCGGCCCCGTGGACCAGCGCACGTGGTTCGCGCGGTTCGCCCAGCGGCGGTACGGGCGGGCCGATGCCGCCTCGGCCGCGGCCTGGGAGGAATTGCGCAAGGGGCCCTACAGCACCTCGTCGGGGCTGTGGTCGGAGTCCCAGGACAGCCTGTTCACCGCCCGCCCGGACCTGGCGGCGGTGGGGGCGGCGTACTGGAGCCCGAAGTCCATGCGCTACCAGGCCGGTTCGGTGCGCCGCGCCCTGGGCCACCTGCTCAAGGTGGACCCGGCACTGCGCGGCTCCAGCGCGTACCGCTTCGACCTGGTGGACACGGCCCGCCAGGCCCTCGCCAACCACTCGCGGGTGCTGTTGCCGAAGATCAAGGCGGCCTACGAGGCCAAGGACCTGCCCCGCTTCCGCGAGCTCACCGCCGAATGGGCCTCCCGGGAGCGACAGTTGGACGCCCTCGTCGGATCCGACCCGAACTTCCTGCTCGGCAGCTGGCTGACCGCGGCCCGCTCCCGGGGCGCGGACGCGGCCGAGCAGGACCGGCACGAGTACGACGCCCGCTCGATCCTGAGCGTGTGGGGCCGGCGCAGCACGAGCGAGGGCGGTTTCCTGCACGACTACGCCAACCGCGAATGGAGCGGCCTCGTCTCGGAGTTGTATGCCAGGCGGTGGGCTTCCTACTTCACGTCGCTGGAGGAAGCGCTGGTCCGGCGGGCCGCGCCCCGCCCGATCGACTGGCACGCCTTCGAGGAGGAGTGGGCGCGGCGCACCACCCGCCACCCGGACCGGCCCCACGGGGACCCGTACGCGCTGGCGGAACAGGTCGCCGCCTCGCTCCCCGCCACCGACTGACGTACCTCACCCGGACGGTGGCGATCACATCATGCGGTGATCGTCACCCTCCCGTGGGAATCTCGGTACCCGTGCGGGGGAGATGGCCCGCTGCGGTTCGTCGCGCGGGGCGGACACTCGGTTCACTGGCCCGGAATTGATCAGGGGCGGCTGCCGGCGCGATCCGACGGCCGCCCCTTCCGACGCCATGACGGCGCGCAGCCGTCGTGCCTCACGCAGGAGTGCGCCGAACATGTCCGACACCGAACAGGGACGGCCCGAGGCCGCCGCGCCGACGGCCGCGCCGGCCGCGGGAGGGTTCAATCCCTCCGCGACGCTGGAGCTGCTGACCCTCCTCGCCGCCGGGGTCGCCGATCTGGCCCTCGACCAGTTACGCCAGTCCGCCGACAAGGCCCAGGACGTGCTGCGCCGCTCCGACCTGCGGGAACTGCTCACCGACGGGGTGGTCGAGCTGCGCAAGCGCGGGGAGCTGGCCACCGCCAGAGCGGGAGCGGGCTCCGACAACTACCTGGAGACCATGGCCCGCCGGGCCGCGGAGAGGGCCGGTCACCCCCGTGCATGACCACACCGGCTTCAAGGACCGCATCGACGAGGTACTGGTCCGGCTGGCGGACGAGGAGGAGCGGGCCCTGCTGGGCCTGCACATCGAACTCTCCCCGCTCTCGGAGCAGTTGCGCCGCTCGCTCGCCCGCGGCAAGCGCATCCGGGCCGCGTTCCTGTACTGGGGCTGGCGGGCGGCCGGACAGCCCGACTGCGAGGGCGTGATCCGGGCCGCGGCCGCGATGGAACTGGTGCACGCGGCGGCCTGCACCCACGACGACATCATCGACGACAGCCGGATGCGGCACGGGCAGCTCACCGCGCACGCCGCCTTCGCGGCCGCCGGGCAGCGCTCCACCGCACTGGCGATGATCCTCGGCGATCTGCTGATGGGCTACGCGGGCCACGTCTTCACCTCCTGCGGGCTGCCGGGGGCCTACCTCGCGCGGACCGTACCGCTCTGGTCCACGCTGCTGCGCGAGACCATGGCGGGCGAGTTCCTCGAAGTGCTGCGCACCGACGCTGGCCCGAACCGGGAGCCGCAGGTCGCCGAGTCCCTGGAGGTGTGCCGCTACAAGACGGCCAAGTACACCGTGGAGCGGCCCCTGCACCTCGGCGCCACCCTCGGCGGCGGTTCCCGCGCCCTGCTGGAGGCCTTCTCGGCGTACGGACTGCCGCTCGGCGAGGCCTTCCAGCTCCGCGACGACCTGCTGGGCACCTTCGGCGACCCGGCCAGGACCGGCAAGTCGAACCTGGACGACCTGCGGGACGCCAAGCCCACCGCGCTGCTCGCCCTGACCGTCGCGGCGGCCGGCGAGGACGACCGGCGGCTGCTCGCCAAGCTGGTCGGAAACCCCGAGCTGGGCGAGGAAGAAGCCGCCGCGGTACGGGAGTTGATGGAGCGGTGCGGCGCCCGTCAGCAGGTCGAGGACATGATCGGGGAGCGGATCGTGCGCGCCGGCGAAGCGCTGGACACCGCCCCCATGCCGGCGGAGGCGCGGTCCGCGCTGCGCGGGCTGGCCAGCACGGCGGCCGACCGGTCGCTGTGAGGCCCACGCCGCCGCCCGCGCCGACCTCACCAACAGCCCTTCGGCTTAAGACTTCGAGCACCCTGAACGACGAGGACTGACGTGAACGCCAACGCCACCAACACCGCTCCCCCGAAGACCCGTTACACCCACGCAGCCCTCGACGCGCTGCGCACCCAGGGCGATCCGCTCGCCGACGAGACCGTCGCGACGATGTTCCGCCGCAAGGAAGTGGGCGACCTCAACACCCTGATGCGGTTCTTCAGCACCGCCGGGGACAAGCTCCCCGAGAAGCTCCCGGCCGCGGCGGCCGCCTACTTCGAGGCCACCGCCATGCCGCCGAGCTGGGTGGACTGGGACGTCATGGAGCAGGCCCGGCTGTTCTTCATGGACAACGCGGCCCACATCAACACCGGCCTGTCCTTCTCCGCGATGCCCGCGACCTACGCCATTCCCCGGCTCTCGCGGCTGCTCTCCTCGACGCACTCGCTCTCGTACCCCTCGCGGCGCATGGCCAACACCGGCCAGTTCGTCACGTACCTGATGCAGACCAACTCCTTCGCCGAGGGCAGCAAGTTCATCCCCGCCGCGCAGAAGGTGCGGCTCCTGCACGCGGCGGTCCGCCACCACCTGCGCGAGGGCGGCCACTGGGACATCGAGAAGGACGGACTGCCGATCTGCCAGGAGGACATGATCGGGGGTCAGATCTGCTTCTCGCTGCTCGTCCTGGACGCCATGCACCGGCTCGGCATCCACATGAGCGAGGACGGCGCCGATGCCTACTTCTACGCGTGGCGGGTCGTCGGCTCCATGCTGGGCTGTGACATGTCGGCCGTACCGGAGAACCTGACCGAGGCCCGCGACTACTGCGACCTCTACCTGCTGCGCAACCTCGGCCCCTCCCCCGAGGGGGTCAAGCTCAACGCCCAGCTGATGCGGATGTACGAGGACGTCGTGCCGGGCACGCTCTTCGACCCGATGGTGCCCGCCACCGTCCGCCACCTCGTCGGCGACACCATCGCCGACTGGCTGGAGATCCCCCGCAGCCCCTGGGACACCGCGGCGAAGGCCGTGCCCGTGTTCCTCGGTCTGCTGGAGACCGTCGAGGACAGCAGCCCCTTCGCGGAGTGGGCGCTCGACAAGGCGGGCTCACTGCTCGCCGGCTTCGAACTGTCCGCGCTGACCCGGGGCCGGGTGATGCACCACGCCATCCCCGCAGAGCTGAAGACCGAGTACGGGGTGAAGCCGCCGCGGACCGGACGCTGGGTGCCGCCGGCGCCCGTGCACTGACGGGGGCCGTGCACTGACGGGGGCCGCGGTTCGGGGTGACACTGGCCCTGTGAACGCGCAACCCGCACCCCCGGCGGACCGCCAGGGCCGCCTGCCCGGCGCCGTCAGCGGGCTGGTCGCCGCCCTCGCGGGACTGGCGCTGGCGGAGCTGGCCGCGGCGGCCGTCCGGCCCGAGGCCGCCCCGCTCACCGCCGTCGGCGGAGCCGTGGTGGACCGTACGCCGGTGGCGGTCAAGGAGTGGGCGATCCGCCAGTTCGGCACCGCCGACAAGCTGGTGCTGACCCTCGGCATCGTCGTGGTGCTGGGCGCGGTCGCCGTACTGGCCGGCCTGCTCGCCGTACGCCGCCTCCCCGCGGCCACGGCGCTCGCCGGGGGCTTCGGGGTCGTGGGCGCGGTGGCCGCGGTCAGCCGCCCGGAAGCGACCTGGCGGGACGCACTGCCGTCGCTGGCTGGCGGGGTGGCCGCGGCCGCAGTGCTGTACCTGCTGGTCATGGCGCTGAGCCGGCCCCGGCCGGAACACTCCCCGGCCGGCGGCGCCTGGGCGATGGACCGGCGCGGCTTCGGCCGGCTGGTCGCCGCCGTCCTCGCGGCCTCGGCCGGGGCCGGATTCGCCGGGCGCCGCCTGGGCGCCTTCGGCTCGGCGGGGGCGACGGCCTCCAGGGCGGGCTTCGTCCTGCCGCCGCCTGCGGTGCCCGCACCGCCGGTACCGGCCGGGGCCGATCTGCGGGTGCCGGGGGTCTCCCGGTTCCTCACCCCCAACCGGGACTTCTACCGCGTGGACACCGCCCTGGTCGTGCCGCGCGTGGACGCGGACACCTGGCGGCTGAGGATTCACGGGGACGGAGTCGCGAGGCCCCTCACCCTGGACCTGCGGGAGCTGCTCGCCCGCCCGCTGGTCGAGCACGACATCACCCTGACGTGCGTGTCCAACGAGGTCGGCGGCCCGTACGCGGGCAACGCCCGCTGGCTCGGGGTGCGCCTCGCCGACCTGCTCCGCGAGGCCGGAGTGCGGCCGCCGTCCCAAGGGGGTCCGGCCGACCAACTGGTGGCGCGTTCGGTGGACGGGATGACCCTGGGCACTCCCGTCGAGGCCGTGATGGACGGCCGGGAGGCGCTGCTGGCCGTCGGGATGAACGGCGAACCGCTCCCCTTCGCGCACGGATTCCCCGTGCGGATGGTCGTACCGGGCCTGTACGGGTACGTGTCGGCCTGCAAGTGGCTGCGCGAGCTCCGGCTGACGACCTTCGACGCGTACGACGCCTACTGGGTGCGCCGGTCCTGGGCCGCGCAGGCACCGGTCAAGACCCAGTCGCGCATCGACACTCCGCGGCCCTCCGCGGACCTGACGGCCGGGCCGGTGGCGGTGGCCGGGGTGGCATGGGCGCAGCACCGGGGCATCTCCCGGGTCGAGGTACGGGTGGACGGCGGCCCGTGGCAGGAGGCCCGGCTGGGGGACGCGGACGGCGACGACACCTGGCGCCAGTGGGTGTGGCGGTGGGAGGCGACTGCCGGCCGGCACACCTTGGAGGTCCGTGCGACGGACCGCGGGGGCGCGGTCCAGACGGGGGAACGCACCGGGACGGTCCCCGACGGGGCGACCGGGTGGCACTCGGTCCCGGTGCGCGTGGCGTGAACCGGTAGCCGGGTCTTCCCGCGGTTGCTCAGTGGCGGCTGCCCGGGGTCGGTCCGGTGCCGGGTCCGGCGCAGATCATGGACTGGGGGCCGGCCAGCTCCCGGGCGAGGTGCAGGAGGTCCGGGTCGGTGGGGCCGTGCACCGTCCAGACCACCGCCCCCGAGGGGTCCGGCGGGGCCACGGCGGCGAACTGTGCGCGGATGGCGGCCTCGGTGACCGCGCCGTGGGGCAGGTGGAGGGTCTCGTAGCGCACCGGCGCGGTGTTCACCTCCCGTACCTCGATCCGGCCGCCCTCCTCGATCACCAGTTCCGCGAAGCCGCGGCCGCCCGCCTCGGCGGGGCCGCGGCCGTGGGTGTTGCCCGCGTACGCCGCGTCCAGGCCGACGGCGGGGACCAGCCGGTGGTGGACGTGGCCCAGGGCCCAGTAGTCGTACCCGGCGCCCGCCAGCGTGCGCACGCTGGTCGGCGCGCAGATCCGACGGCTCCAGGCGCCGTGCAGGCTGGTGTGCAGGAGGCCGATGTTCACGGTCCCCGGGATCCGCCGGGGATAGCCGGCCGCGAGGTCGCGCGTCTCGTCGGGGTCCCCCACCGACTGGCCGTGGACCGCGATCCCGAGGTCCGGCCAGACGACCGTCTCCGGCGCGTCGGCCGCCGGCCAGCGGACCGAGGGCGGCAGCAGCAGCTTGCGCGGCAGCGGAGTCTCGGCGTCGTGGTTGCCGGAGACGACCACGGTCGGCAGACCCGATTCGTGGAAGGCCCCGAGGATCTCCTGGAACGCGGCCAACGCGTGGCCGTCCGAGTGGCGGCGGTCGAACACGTCCCCGGCGACGAGCACCGCGTCGTAGCCGCCCGCGAGGATCCGGTCCGCGGCCGCGCGCAGCGCCTCGTACGGGGCCGCGTGCGGGTCTATCTCCGGTGCGCCGGCGTAGTCCTCCAGCCCGTGGAGGAAGGAGCCGATGTGCAGGTCGGCCAGGTGGGCCACACGTATTCGGCCGGGGTCGGCGCGGGTGGGATCCGCGCGGGTTGGGCCCGCTCGTCCGGGGTCGGCGCGGCTGGGGTCCGCCGGGCCGGGGGCTGCCGGGCCGGGGTCCGCTCGGCCGGGGTCCGCTCGGCCGGGAGGCGCGGCCATCAGCGGCCGCCTCCGTGTATCCGGTGGTGGGCGAGGATGAGGTCGGTCTTGAAGGCGTCCCGCTCCAGCAGCCAGCCCTCCGCCCGGAGCATGCCCATCAGGTGGGAGCGGAGCTCCAGGGCTTCGGGGAAGGTGCCCGCCTTGGCGGTGATCTCCGCGAACCAGGACCGCTCCCCGTGGCTCCCGGTGCGCAGCCGGGACACCTGCAACTCGATCGCGCGGTCGAGCACCCGGCCCGGGTGGTTGGTCTGCCGCACGGGGCCGTGGATCAGGGAGCCGGCCGCCGCGGACTGCGCCCGCTGCCACAGCCCGTCGGGCAGCCGCTCCAGGGCGAGGGCGCGGGAGGCCTCGGGGCCGGGAAGCTCGCCCGGCCCGAGGTGGGGGGCCGGGGCGCGCCGTTTCGCGCAGAAGTCGAGGGTGGCGCGCGTATGGCTGAGGTTGATCCGGGCGGCGCGGAAGCACCCGTCGGCGCCGAAGCCGTCCCGGCCCGCCCGTTCGAGCGCGCGCCTCAGGGCCGCCGGGTCGGTGCCGTCGCCGTCGATGCCGAAGCGGGCCTTGTACGCGAGGCGGATGCGGCCCTCGTCGTCGTGGCGCCGCATCCGGACGATCCAGCCCTGTCCACTGAGGCTCCGCTCGGCGTCGTCCAGGTATTGAGCGACCTCGAAGCTGCCGGCGGCGCCGAGCGAGAGCGTGGCGACGGGCCCGTCGAGCGGAGCGCCGTCGGCGTCGAGTACGTGGCACGGGTCGACCAGCAGCTTGACCTGGTACGCCCCGTGGTTGATCCGGCGAAGCAGGGCGTCCTCCATGGGTCTGTTGATCACGTCGCACAGGACACCAGCGCGCCCGGCGTCCTCCGGGCAGCGCCACTGCCCTCACCTTTGAACCTACCCCGGGAGCGCGGCCATGCCACCCGGATGGCCCTCCACCCGGGGGGCGCGAGCGCCGTACATTAAACGGGTTGTCCGGACATCACTCGTATGTCGCCGTCCCGGACGTCAGGAGCCGGTGCGCAGTGGAGCTGACCAGTACGTCGTTCCTCGTCACGCTGATCGTCGTCACCGTGCTCGCCATGCTCGCCGCACTGCTGCTGTGGAACCGGATCCCCGGGCCGGGCTGGCTGCGCTGGCCCGCGCGGCTCGTGATGATCGGCCTGTGTCAGCTCACCGCCATCTGCGTGGTGGCCACGTGGATCAACGGGAGCTACGGGCTGTACTCCTCGTGGGACGACCTGCTGGGCACCCCCACCGGCGAGGACGCCTCCGTGATGACGGGGCCGCCGCTGGGCAGGGCCAAGTTCACCCAGGGCAGCGACGGCACCCAGGTCACCTACTTCCGCGGCTCCCACTCGAAGCTCGCCGGGCAGGTCACCGTATGGACTCCCCCGGAGTACAGCGCGCCCGGGGCGGAGAAGACCCGGTTCCCCGTACTGATGCTGCTGCACGGCTACCCGGGCTCGCCGCGGACCTGGATCGACCTCGGCAACATGCCGGGCGCGCTGGACCAACTCGTCCAGGTGGGCGCGGCGCACCCGTTCATCCTGGTGATCCCGGAGCTCTACCCGGGCGGGGTGAACACCGACTGCACGAACACCCCGCAGCGCAAGCTGGCCAGCTGGCTGGCGGAGGACGTGCCGGATCTGGTCGCCAAGAACTTCCGGACCCTCCCGGAGCCCAAGGGCTGGGGGCTGATGGGCGTCTCGACCGGGGCCTTCTGCGCGGCCAAGCTGCCGCTCCAGTACCCGAAGGCCTTCCGGGCGGGCGTGGCCCTGGACCCGGACCCCCTGACCGGGGATCCGGGGGTGCTGGCCGACCCGGTCCTGCGTGAGCGCAACAGCCCGATGTGGCTGGTCCAGCACGTCAAGAAGGCGGACGTCGGGCTGTTCCTGGCCACGTCGGCGCAGGACAAGGACAGCCCTCCCGATCAGCTGGCCGCCTTCGTCAAGGCCGCGGAGGGCAGCGGGGTACGGGTCAAGACCCTGGTGCGACCTCAGGGCGGCCACAACTTCCAGACCTGGACCGGGATGTACCCGGACGCGCTGGGCTGGCTGAGTACGGAGATCTCGCCGCCGGCGGGCGGGGCGGACACCCCGGTGCCACTGCGCTAGGTCCCTGCTCCTGAGCGCCCGTGGGCGCCCGTCGGTGGGTCAGAACCAGTTGAGGGTGAGGGGGAAGGTGGTGGTTGCGGTGGTGGGGGTGGTGTCGGTTGCGGTGGCGGTGATCTGGACGGTTCCGATGGCCCAGGGTTTGCCGGTGATGCGGCCGGTGTTGGTGTCGAGGGTGAGGCCGAAGGGGAGTCCGGTGGCGGTGTAGCGGGCGGGGGGTTTGCCGCCGGTGGTGGTGAGTTGGATGGTGCAGGTCTGGTTGAACTTGCAGGTCTGGGGGCCGGGGTTGGTGATCTTCAGGTCACCGGGAGTCGGGGTCGGGGTGGGCGTCGGAGTGGGTGTGGGCGTCGGAGTCGGGGTAGGGGTAGGGGTAGGGGTAGGTGTGGGCGTAGGTGTGGTGCCGCATCCGGGGGTGGCCTCGGGCGGCAGCGGGACCCGCCAGATCTGGGTGTCGTTCTCCGAGCCGACCAGCAGGTTCGTGCAGTCGGCGTACGTCACCGTCTCGCCCTGGGACTGCGCGGGCAGGGCCACGTCCGCGAGCTTGGTCCCGGCGGCGCTGTACACGGAGGCCGTGTTCGCGCCGAGCGGCCCGCCGCTGCGCAGGGTGTACGAGGCACCCGACGGCGAGAACGCGCCGTCGGTGGCGAAGACCGGTCCCGGCCGGACCGCGGTGAGGGTGCCCAGCTGGCCGGCGACCGGCGGCAGCGGAGCCTTGTACAACTGGCCCGCGGCGCCGATCAGTTTGCTGGCGACGTAGAGCTGACCCGTGACGGGGTCGGCGAGCAGGGACTCGGCGTCGTGCTTGCCGTCGGCGTAGGCGAAGCGGTAGGTGACCGGGGTGACAGCGGCGTTGGCGAGCTGGTCGGGTTCGGGGAAGCTGTGCACGGTGATCTCGGCGCGGTTGGCGAAGTTGTCCCCGATGTCGCCGACCAGGATCACCGGGCCGCCGGCCGCGTCCTTGCCGAGGGCGAGGCCCTCCCAGTCGGTGTTGCCCACGCCGGAGACGGTGAAGGTGGCCTTGAGCTGCCCCGTGACGCCGTTGCAGTCGATGGCGAAGACCTGGTTGGTGTTGCCGCTGTCGTTGACGGCGTAGAAGACACCGGGGTGCTTGCGGCTCATGGCGAGACCGCTCTGTTCCGCCAGACCGCCGGGGAGGGTGCACTTCTTCTCGGGCGCCAGGGCGTCGGCGGCCGCGGCCGCGGTCACGGGTGCGGCTGAGGAGGCGGTGGCGCTGGTCATCCAGGCGGCCGCCGGCAGGAGGGTGGCGAGCGCCGCGGTCGCGATGACGGCGGCGGCCCGTGGGGGTGTGAGGTGTCGGGACATGCGCACAATGTGATGGGCCGTCAGTCAGTGGCGCCAGCGTCAACGGCAGCCCGTTTGAGCATCGTTCAATGCCGTGCGGGCATGCCTGACGGGTCGCCCGAGCCCTTCCGGTCGGCCGGGCCGCCGTCCGCCGGGCCGGTCAGGGCGCGGGCTCCCGGATGGGCGTGTTGTGCCGGGCGTGCGCGATGAACGCGCGCGCCGCCCGGCCCAGCGGCCGCCGGGCATGCGCGATGCCCACCGGGCGCAGCAGGGGCGGGGTGAAGGAGCGGATCTCCGCCCGACTGCCGAAGGCCCTGGTCACGACGTCCCGGTACCAGATGAGGGAGCCGCGGCCGTCGGTCACGCCCGTCACCCAGGCGAGGCGCTCGTCCACCTCCAGGCTCGGAACGGGGCGCACGCCCAGGCAGCTGAACATGGCCTCCATCTCGGTACGCCGGCCGGTCCCCGGGCAGGGCAGCACCATGGGCAGCCCGTCGAGCGTCCGGAACGGCACCGGGTCGGGCAGCCGCGAGCCGATCGGCGAGATCAGCACCACCTCGCGCTCCTGGATGTGGTGGGTGGACAGACCGCTGTCGACGGGCAGGTCGACGAGAGCCAGCTCGGCCCTGCCTTCGGTCAGTTCCTGGACCAGGACCTCCCGGCTGTCGTGCTGCTGGAGTCGCACGTCGACGCCGGGGTGGCGTTCGGTGAAGCCCGTCACCAGGTCGGTGGCCAGGTCGAGGGCCAGGGTGGGGGTGGTGACGAGGGTGAGGACGTCCCGGGTCACGTTGCCGTGCGGGGTCCCGATGTCGTCGATCGCCTCCACGGCGTTGAGGACGGTCCGCGCCAGCCGGACGACCCGGGCCCCTTCCGGCGTGAGGTCCACCCCCCTTCCCCGCCGGGCGAGGAGTTCGACGCCGAGGTCGCGTTCCATGGCCTGGACGGCCCGGGACAGGGCGGACTGGGCAACGAAGACCGAGGCGGCCGCGCCGGTGATGGAGCGGCAGTCCGCGACGGCGACCAGGTAGCGAAGCTGCGCGAGGGTGGGGGTCATGACCGGACGGTAACCGCGCGATGCTGTACCTGTAAGGGCCGACGGGTGAACAAATGTCCGCCTCACCAAAGGCTTTCATGCCGGAACGGCGACAAGACAGACCGGTGCGGCATGACCTCGGGCCCGGCGGTACGCCGTCCCGCGGGCCGGGGTACCGCCGCCCGGGCGGGGAACGCGCAGGCCACCGGGTCGGCGAGGGGTGGATTCCGGTCCGCCCGGGGCGTGTTCGGGGCGCGCCGCGGGTGCCGGGGATCCGAAGCAACGTACTCCGTATGCCCGTTGACAGTGCGCGGCGACCACCGCACGATGCAACCCGGCATCGGGGAAGTTGACCAACGTTCAAGACCGCCGTCCCCCGTGGCGGATCGCCCGGCCGATCCGTGTGCCGCGCCGCGACGGTTCGCGTCGCGTCGCACCGCGCAGCCCGATGCACCCGTCCTTCGTCGCTCGGACCCCGGCACTCCCGGGGGCGTACCACCGCGTCCGGCCCTGCGAAATGTGACACAGCACTCGATGAGGAGCGCCCGTGACCCCCCAGCCCGAGCCGTCCCCGCTGTCCGAGTCCTCCCCGCCGTCCGAGCCGTCGCCGCCGTCCGCCACCACCCGCGACCTCGTCGTCGCGGTCACCCCCTTCGAGGAGCCGAACCCCGGGATCGCCTCTGCCGCCGAACGGGCCGGGGCGCTCGGGCTGCTCGATCTCGGGCGGGACCCCGACGCCGCGCGGGCGGCCTTCGCCGAGCTGGACCGACGGATCGGGGGCCGCGGGAGCCGGTACGGGGTGCGGGTGCCCGCCGGGTGCCCGCTGGGGCCCGGCGAACTGCCGGCCGCGGTGGACACGGTGCTCCTCGCCGACCCGGCGGACCACACCCCCGAGCGGGTGGCCGGGTGGGCCGCGGGCGGCCTGCGCCGGGTGTGGGCCGAGGCGGTGAGCCCGGCGGAGGCGCGGACCGCGGTGGCCGCCGGGGTCGCGGCCGTCGTCGCCAAGGGCCACGAAGCGGCCGGCCGGGTCGGGTCGGCCACCACCTTCGTATTGCTCCAGCAACTGCTGGCCGGTCCCGGCCCCGGGGTGCCCGTCCTCGCGTACGGCGGCATCGGACCGCACACGGCGGCCGCGGCCGTCGCGGGCGGAGCCGCTGGCGTGCTGCTCGACGTACAACTGGCCCTGACCACGGAGGGGGCGGCCCCGCTACCGGCCGAAGTGGCCGCCGCTCTACGGTCCATGGACGGCTCCGAGACCCGACTGGTCGACGGCCGCCGGGTGTTCGCCCGGCCGGACCTGCCCCGGCCCGAAGGGGCGGCGGCCGAGCTGCTCGGAGCCCGGGACCTGCGCGCGCAGCTGCTGCCCGTCGGGCAGGACGGCGCCTCGGCGGCCCGGCTCGCGGCCCGCCACCGCACCGCGGGAGGCGTCCTTCAGGCCGTACGGGCCGCCGTGGCGGGGCACTTGGCGGCAGCCGCAGCGGCCCGGCCCCTGCTGCGGCCGCGACCCGTCGCGCAGGGCCCCATGACCCGGGTGAGCGACCAGGCGGCCTTCGCCGAGGCGGTGGCCACCGAAGGCGGGGTCCCGTACCTGGCCCTCGCGGTGATGGAGGGCCCCGACGTACGCCGGCTGCTCGCCGAGACGGCCCGCCGGCTGGGGGACCGCCCCTGGGGCGTCGGCCTGCTCGGCTTCGCCCCGCCCGAGCTGCGCCGGGAGCAGCTCGCGGCCGTCGCCGAGGCACGCCCGCCGTACGCGATCATCGCCGGCGGCACCCCCGCGCAGGCGGCCCCCCTGGAGGCGGCCGGGATCTTGACGCACCTGCACGTGCCCTCCCCGGGGCTGCTGGAGCGGTATCTCGCCGAAGGTGCACGGCGGTTCGTGTTCGAGGGGCTGGAGTGCGGGGGCCATGTCGGGCCGCGGGCCTCGTTCCCGCTGTGGGAGGAGCAGATCGAGCTGCTGCTCTCCTGCCCCGAACCGGCCGCGCTCGACGTGCTGTTCGCGGGCGGTGTCCACGATGCCCGGTCCGCCGCGATGGCGGTGGCGGCCGCGGCTCCGCTGGCCGAGCGGGGAGCACGGATCGGGGTGCTGATGGGGACCGCGTACCTGTTCACCGAGGAGGCCGTGACGGCGGGCGCGGTACTGCCGGTCTTCCAGCGGGCGGCGGTGGAGTGCGCGGACACCGTGCTGCTGCACACCGCGCCCGGACACGCCACGCGCTGCGCGGCCACCCCGTACGCCGAGACCTTCGAGGCGGCCCGGCGGCGGCTCACGCAGGACGGGACCGAGGCGCGCGCGGTGTGGGAGGAGTTGGAGCGGTTGAACCTGGGCCGGCTGCGGATCGCGAGCAAGGGGCTGCGCCGGGGTTCGGCCGGACTCGAACCGGTCGGGGAGGAACAGCAGTACCACGACGGGCTGTTCATGCTCGGGCAGGCCGCGACACTGCGGTCCGCAACGACGACGATCGCCACACTGCACGGCGAGGTCACCGAAGGCGCCACCGCGCTGCTGGAGCGGCGGGCCCGGGACTTCGCGGCCGCCGCACGGCCGGAGCCGGCCGAACCGCTCGACATCGCCATCGTGGGGATGGCCTGCGCCTACCCCGGGGCACCCGACCTCGCCGCCTACTGGGCGGCCGTCCTGGGCGGGAAGGACGCGGTGACCGAGGTCCCGGTCGAGCGCTGGGACCCGGCGCTCTACTACGACGCCGACCCGGGGCGGGCCGGCGAGCGCACCCCGTCCCGCTGGGGCGGCTTCCTGGACCCGGTGCCCTTCGACGCCCTCGCGCACGGCATCCCGCCGGCCTCGTTGGCCGGAATCGAACCGGTGCAGCTGCTGGCGCTGGAGATCTCGACGCGCGCCCTCGCGGACGCCGGATACGGCAAGGAGCGCGCCTTCGACCGCTCGCGGACCTCGGTGGTGTTCGGCGCGGAGGCCGGCACCGAGCTGGCGGGTGCGTACGGTCTGCGCGCGCTGCACCCCGCCTACCTGGGCGATCTGCCGCCGGAGTTGGACGGTCAACTGCCCCGGCTGACCGAGGACTCCTTCCCCGGCGTCCTGGCCAACGTGATCGCCGGCCGCGTCGCCAACCGCCTGGACCTCGGCGGCGCGAACTGCACGGTGGACGCGGCCTGCGCCTCCTCGCTCGCCGCCCTTGACCTCGCCTGCCGCCAACTGCGCGACGGGGACAGCGACATGGTGCTGTGCGGGGGCGCGGACGTGCACAACGGCATCAACGACTACCTGATGTTCGCCTCCGTACGGGCCCTGTCGCCTACCGGTCGCTGCCGGCCGTTCGACGCGGCCGCCGACGGGATAGCCCTCGGTGAGGGCGTCGGCGCGCTGGTGCTCAAGCGGCTCGCGGACGCGGAGCGCGACGGCGACCGCGTGTACGCGGTGGTCAAGGCGGTCGGGGCGGCCAGCGACGGCCGCTCCCTCGGCCTGACCGCGCCCCGGCCGGAGGGCCAGCGGCGGGCACTGGAGCGGGCCTACGCGCGGGCCGGGATCACGCCGGCCGAGGTGGGCCTGGTGGAGGCGCACGGCACCGGCACGGTGGTCGGGGACAGCACGGAACTGGCCGTGCTGAGCGACCTGTTCGCCTCCTCGGGCGCCGCGCCCGGCTCGTGCGCCCTGGGCTCGGTGAAGTCCCAGCTCGGACACACCAAGTGCGCGGCGGGCCTGGCCGGGCTGATCAAGGCGGCCCGGGCGGTGCACGCGGGCGTGCGGCCGCCGACGCTGCACCTCACCGCGCCGAACCCGGCGTGGGACGCGGAGCGGAGCCCCTTCTTCTTCGACACCGAGGCCCGGCCCTGGGCGGCGCCGGTGGAGCGGCGGATCGCCGGTGTGAGCGCCTTCGGCTTCGGGGGCACCAACTACCACGCGGTGCTCGCCGGTTACTCCGGCGCGGCCGAGCCGGCGCACGGCCACGAGGAGTGGCCGGCCGAGCTGTTCTGCTTCCGCGGCGAGGACCGGCGCGCGGCGGGTCGGGCGATGGCGCGGCTGGCGGCGCGGCTGGAGGAGAACGACGCGGCCGGGCGGCCCTGGGCGCTGCGCGACCTCGCGGCCGAGAATTCCCTGGCTGCGGGCCCGGCCCGGGGTGCCGGGCAGGGCGTGGGGCAGGGCGCGGGGCAGGGTGCCGGACGGGACACGATCCGGGTCGCGGTCGTCGCCGCCGACCTGGACGAGCTGGCGGACCGGCTGGAGCGGGCCCGGGCATTCACCTCGGGCCCGGGGGTCCACGTACGGGAGGAGGCGGCGGATCCGGGCCGGGTGGCGTTCCTGTTCCCGGGGCAGGGCAGCCAACGCGTAGGCATGCTGGCCGAGTTGTACGCCGCCTTCCCGGCGCTGCGCGCACAGCTCGACGAGGCCCCGGATGCGGTCGTCTCGGCGGTGTTCCCCCCGGCCGTGTTCACCGCCGGGGCCCGGGCGGAGCAGCGGGCCGCGGTCACCGACACCCGGGTGGCGCAGCCCGCGCTCGGGCTGGCGGGGGTCGCGGCGTACCGGCTCCTCGGGGGGCTCGGCGTACGGCCGGACTGCGTGGCGGGGCACTCGTACGGGGAGCTGACCGCGCTGTGGGCGGCCGGGGTGTACGACACGGCGGGCCTGCTGCGCCTCAGCGGGCGGCGGGCCGAGGCGATCCTCGCGGCCGCCGGGGACGATCCGGGAGCGATGGCCGCGGTGGCGGCCGCGCCGGAGGAGGTGCGCGAGCTCGCGGCGCGGGCCGGGTGCGTGGTGGCGAACCACAACGCACCACGGCAGTGCGTGATCTCGGGACCCACGGCAGCGGTCTCGGCGGCGGTGGACGCGCTGCGCGGGGCCGGCCTGTCGGGCGAACTCCTCCCGGTGGCCTGCGCGTTCCACAGCGGGGTGGTGGCCGCGGCGGCCGGGGAGCTGGCCGCCGAGCTGGCCGGTACGGACCTGTCCCCCGCTGCCGTCCCTGTGTGGTCGAACACCACGGCGGAGCCGTACCCGGCCGAGCCCGGTGCGGTACGGGACCTCCTGGCGCGGCAGGTGGCCTCGCCGGTCCGCTTCGTGGAACAGGTGGAGGCCATGTACGCCTCCGGAGTACGGACCTTCGTGGAAGCGGGCCCCGGGCGGGTCCTGTCCGGGCTGGTGGGACGCATCCTCGGCGGGCGCCCGCACACGGTGGTGCCGCTGGACGTGCCGGGCGAGCCCGGGCTGCGCCGGCTGGTCACGGCGCTGGCGGAACTGGCGGCGGCGGGCGTCCCGGTGGACCCCGAGCCGTTGTTCCGGGGCCGGTGCGCCCCGCTGCCCGAGCGGGCTCCGCGCCGCCCGGGCTGGCTGGTGGACGGCCATCTGGTCCGCACCGCGGACGGCGCCCCGGTCGCGGGCGGGCTGCAACCCGCCCGTCGCGTGGCGCCGGCGGCGGCACCGACGGCCGCGTCCTCGCCCGCGCCCGCGCCCTCGGCGGACCGCCGCGAGGAGGCCCTGCTGGAGTACCTGCGCGGGACGCGCGAGCTGGTCGAGGCGCAACGGGACGTGCTGCTGGGATATTTGGGAACCACGGCGGCACCGACGGCTGCCTCTGTGACGGACGCGCGGTGGGCGGCGGCGGTAAACGGCCACCCCGCGCGCGGCGCTGCCGACAGCTCGGCTCCGGCTCCGGATCCGGCTCCGGCCGACGAACCGCATCCGGCAGGCTCCGGCGCAGCGGCCCTGACTCCCACGGAGGTCATGGACGCGGTGCTGGAGATCGTCCACACCCGGACCGGGTATCCGCGGGACATGCTCGGTCCCGAGCTCGATCTGGAGGCGGACCTGTCCATCGACTCCATCAAGCGGGTCGAGATCATCGGCGCCCTCGCCGACCGCATCGGCCTCCCCCAGGACCCCGGCGGCTCTGCCGAGTCCGCGGTCGAGGAGCTGTCCCGGATCAAGACCCTGCGCGGCATCGTCGACTGGATCGCCGCCCGTACCACGCCCCCCGAACAAGCCGCCGGCACACAGCCCGAGCCTCGGGCCGGGGCCGGGGTGCCGGTGGGGGCGGCGGTTGCGCGGCTGCGGGTGGACACGGTGGCCGTCGGGGACGCCGGCGGGGACATGGAAGCGCTGCGGGGGCTGCGGATCGGGGTGGTCGAGGACGGGCAGGGCCTGGCCGCGGCCCTGGGTGCGGCCCTGCGGGAGCACGGGGCCGAGGTGGACCTCCTGGCGGAGGCCGGGCCCGGGTTCCACGGGGTCGTCGACCTCTCCGCGCTGCGGGCCGAGCCGGGGGCCGAGCCCGTGCTGCCCGGGGCGTTCGCCGCGCTCCAGCGCGCCCTGACCGGCGGGGTGGGCCGGCTGCTCCTCGTGACCGCGCCCGGCAGTGCCGGCGCCGGCCTGCACGGCTTCGCCCGCAGCGCCGCCGTCGAGTTCCCCGGCACGCTGGTCCGCGCCGTGGGCGTGCACCCCAAGGAAGCCCCCGAGCAGGTCGCCGCGCAGCTCCTCGCAGAGCTGGCCGGGGCGGCCGACGGGCCCGCCTCCGTCGCCTACACCGCCGAGGGGGTACGGGTGTGCCGCCGCGCGGTGCCCGCTCCGCTGCCCGAGGCGGAGTCCGCCGCGGAGTCCGCCGCCCCGGCCCGGCTCCTGGAGCCCGGCTCCGTGGTGCTGCTCACCGGCGGCGCCCGCGGGATCACCGCCCGCGGCGCGCTCGCCCTGGCCGCCGCCACCGGATGCCACGTCGAGCTGATCGGACGCACGCCAGAACCGGCTGCCGAGGCCGAGGAGCTCGGGCACGCCCACGACCGGGTCGCCCTGCGCGCGGCCCTGATCGGCGCGGGCCTGCGGACCCCCGCGGAGATCGAGGCCGCGGCTTCGCGGATCCTCGCCGAGCGCGAGGTACGGGCCAACCTGGCCGCCCTCCGCGAGGTGGCGGCCTCGGTGCGCTACCACTGCGCGGACGTCACCGACGAGCGGGCCGTACGGGGTGTCGTGGCCGACGTACGGGCCCGGCACGGCCGCCTGGACGGCATCGTGCACGGTGCGGGCACACTGCGCGACGGGCTGCTGTGCGACAAGCAACCGGCGGCGTTCGCCGAGGTGTTCACCACCAAGGTGGCCGGCGCCCGGCACCTCGCGGCCGCGGCGGCCGAGCACGGCGACACCCCCGCACCGCGGTTCCTCGTCCTGTTCGGCAGCGTCGCGGGCGTGTACGGGAACCGCGGTCAGACGGACTACGCCGCCGCCAACGACGCGCTCGACACGCTCGCCCTGGCCTGGGCCGGGACGTTCCCCGGCCGGGTGCTCAGCGTCGACTGGGGTCCCTGGGCGGCCGAGGCGGGCGGGATGGTCACCCCCGAGCTGGAGCGGGCGTACGTGCGGCGCGGCATCCCGCTCATCGCCCCCGAAGCGGGCACCGCGGCGCTCCTGGCCGAACTCGCGCACGGGTCCGACGTACAGGTGGTCCTGATGGCGCAGGAGGGCGGCGGCCATGAGTGAGCGACGACAGCGCGGCCCGCGGCCCACCGACGCGGCCGTCGTCGGGATGGGGGCGGTGTTCCCCGGTGCCGGTGACCTGGCGGCGTACCGCCGCAACCTCCTCGCCGGTACGGACTGCATCGGCGAGGTCCCGCCCGGGCGTTGGGACCCGGAGGTGTACTACGACCCGGCCGGCGCCACGGGTCCGGCGGCAGGCGACCGGTTCTACTGCCGGCGCGGGGGTTTCGTCGACGGCCTGGCGGCCTTCGACCCGACCCGGTTCGGGATCATGCCGGCCGCCGTGGAGGGCGCCGAGCCGGACCAGATGCTGGCCCTGCACGCGACCGCGGAGGCCATCGCCGACGCGGGCGGCGAGGAGCGGCTGCCGGCCGACCGCTCCCGGATCGGGGTGGTGCTGGGGCGCGGCGGGTTCATGGGCGTGGCCACTGCCCGACTCGACCAACGGGTGCGTACGGCACACCAGTTGGCGCAGACCTTGCGCGAACTCGCCCCGGAGCTGGGCGAGCGGCGGATCGCGGCGGTGCGCTCGGCCTTCCAGGACGCGCTGGGGCCCGAGCGCCCCGACGCCTCGATCGGCCTGGTGCCGAGCTTCACGGCCGCCCGGACGGCGAACAGGCTGGACTTCCGCGGCCCCGCCTACACCCTGGACGCGGCCTGCGCCTCCTCGCTGCTGGCCGTGGACCAGGCGGTGGGGCTGCTGGCGGGCGGGCGCTGCGACGCGGTGGTGGCGGGGGCGGTGCACCACTGCCACATCGCCACGCTGTGGAGCGTGTTCACGCAGTTGCGGGCGCTCAGTCCGAGCGAGCGGATCCGGCCCTTCGACCGGCGGGCCGACGGCACCTTGCTGTCGGAGGGCACGGGGGTGGTGCTGCTGAAGCGGCTGGCGGACGCGGAGCGGGACGGCGACCGGATCTACGCCGTCGTCCGGGGCACCGGCGTGGCCGGGGACGGCCGGGCGGCCAGCCTGATGAGCCCGCTGGTCGCAGGCCAGGTACGGGCCCTGGAGCGGGCCTGGCGGGAGGCCGGACTGGATCCCCGGGCGGCCGGCGCGCTGGGCCTGCTGGAGGCGCACGGCACGGGCACGCCGGTGGGTGACGCGGCCGAACTCGACACGCTGGCGCAGGTGTTCGGGCCCGCGGACGGATCCGGACCGGGCATCGGGTTCGGCTCCGTGAAGTCGATGGTCGGGCACACCATGCAGGCCTCCGGGATGGCCGGGCTGATCAAGGCCGTGCTCGCGGTCCACGAGGGGGTCCTGCCGCCGACGCTGCACCTGGAGGAGCCGCATGCGGACCTGGCCCGGACGCGGATGCGGCCGGTGACGGCGGCGGAGCCCTGGGAGCGCGGCCCGGCGCCGCGCCGGGCGGGGGTCAACGCGTTCGGGTTCGGCGGGATCAACGCGCACGTGGTGCTGGAGGAGGCGCCGGGCTCCGCGGCCACGGCCGCCCCGGTGCGGCGGTTCCTGCCCCTGGGCCCGGCGGGCGCCGCGCCGGGCGACCCGGCCGCGCGGGACGACGTACTCCTGCTCGCGGCGCACGGCCCTGCGGAGCTGGCGGCGCTGCTGGCGGAAACGGCGGCGGCGGCCGGGCCGGGTGTCGCCGGGGCCGGGCCGGCCTCCGTCGGGGACGGGCCGTGCCGGCTCGCGGTGGTCGGGCCGACCCCGCAGCGCCTCGCGCTGGCCGCGAAGGTGGTGGCGCGGGGCCGGGCCTGGCGCGGGCGCGGGGACGTGTGGTTCGCGCCGCAGCCGCTGGGCGGGCGGGTCGCGTTCCTCTTCCCGGGCCTGGAACCGGAGTTCGCGCCGGTGCTCGCCGATGTGGCGGACCGGCTCGGGCTGGCGCAGCCACCACTGAGCCGGGGCGGGGAGCTGATGGAACGCGCCCTGGACGCCATCGCGACGGGCCGCTTCTTCGCGCGGGTCCTGCCGGAACTCGGCATCGAGGCCGATGTGTTGGCGGGCCACAGCCTGGGTGAGTGGGCGGCGATGGTCGCGGGCGGGATGTACCCGCCGGACGCCGCCGACGCCTTCCTCGGCTCGCTGCGGCCGGGATCGCTCAAGGTCCCCGATCTCGTGTACGCGGCGCTCGGCTGCGGGGCGGGGCGCGCCGAGGCCGCGCTGCACGGGGTCGACGGGGTGGTGGTCAGCCACGACAACTGCCCGCACCAGTCGGTGGTCTGCGGAATCCCCGCCGGGGTGTCCGAGGTCCTGGACCGGCTGCGCGGCGAAGGGGTCCTGGGCCAGGAGCTCCCCTTCCGCTCGGGCTTCCACACGCCGATGTGGGAGCCGTACCTGGGCCAGGTCCGCGCCGCCTTCGCCCGGCTGCCGCTACGGCCTTCCGCCCTCCCGGTGTGGTCGGCGACGACCTGCGCGCCGTTCCCGTCCGGGCCGCAGGAGGTACGGGAGTTGGTGGAGCGGCACCTGCTGGAGCCGGTGCGCTTCCGGGAGTTGACGCTGCGGCTGTACGAGGAGGAGGGCGTGCGGACCTTCGTGACACTGGGCCCGGGCAGCCTGCCGGGCTTCGTCGAGGACACCCTGCGCGAGCGCCCCCACCTCTCGGTGTCCACCGCGTCCCCCCGCCTCCAGGGCCTAGCGGCCCTGCGCCGCACCTGCGCCGCCCTCTGGACGGAGTCCCGATCCCCCCGTTGGTCCCGCCTGACCCCCGGGGCCCCCGCCCGGATCCGGGACGCGGCACCCGGCACACCCCGACCGACCGACCCGGGCCGAGACGGAGCGGGCAGTTCGGCCGGCTCCGGGCGGGCGGTGGTCGGTGTCCGCGGGGGTGTCGGCGGTGGGCTGGGTGGGGCGGCCGTGGTGTTGGACCTCGGGTCGCCGTTGGTTCGGCTGGGGGAGGCGGCGCGGGTCGCGCTCGGCGGGCTGCTGTCGGCGGCCGCGCCGGACCCCGCGCCCGGCCCCGCGCCCGCGTACGGGCGGCCGGTGTTGCTGTCCGCCCTGGACGCAGTCCTCGCGGACACCCGCTCGGCGGCAGCCCAGCTCACCGAGGCCTGGTCCGCCGCGCGCTCCTCCGCCCCGGCCGGCGGGCCCGGCGGAGCCACCGGCAACCGCATCCTGCGGCTCTCGCTCGGCACGCTCCCGTACGTCCGCGACCACTGCGTCTACCTCCAGCCCGACGGATGGCCCGAGGATTCCGACCGGTTCCCGGTCGTGCCCATGACGACCATGCTGGAGCTCGCCTCCGAGGCCGCGCTCGGGGACGCCCCGCCCGGCACGGCCGTGCTCGGCTACGACGACGTACGGGCCCTGCGCTGGCTCCCCGTCGAGCCCGCCGTCGACGTCGAGGTCACCACCCGCCCCGACGGCCCCGGCCGGATCCGCGTCGTCCTGGGCGAGTACGCCACCGTCGTCGTCCTGCTCGGCGAGCGCTACGGCGAGCCCCCCGCGCCGGACACCACCCCGATCCGGGACCCGCGCCCCGCCCCCGTCAGCGCCGAGGCGCTGTACCGCGACCGGTGGATGTTCCACGGCCCCCGGTTCGCCGGCGTCCACGAGGTCCGGACCGTCGGCGCCGACGGCATCCACGGAGTCCTGCGGGCGCTGCCCGACCCCGGCGCGCTGCTCGACGCCGCCGGGCAGCTCTTCGGGCACTGGATGCAGCTCCGACTGCCCGTGGACCGGCTCGTGTTCCCCGCCACCGTCGACCGGATCCGCTTCTACGGGGCGCCGCCCGCCCCGCACTCCCTGGTCGGGGCCACCGCCCGGATCCGCGAGGTCCGCGACACCACCGTGCGGGGCGATCTCGACCTGCTCGACGCCGCCGGCCGGCTCTGGGCCCGGATCGACGGATGGACGTACCGCCGGTTCGGCGCCGACGAGCGGGTCTGGCCGATGAAGTTCACCCCGGAGGTCTGCGGCATCGGCGAACCCCAGCCGGCCGGCTGGTGCCTGGCCCGGCGCCGGTGGACCGACCCCGCCTCGCAGGAACTGGTGATGCGCCGCTACCTCGGCGCCGCCGAACGCGCGGCGTACGAGGGGCTGTCCCCGCGCGCCCGGGCGCCCTGGCTGCTGGGCCGGATCGCCGCCAAGGACGCGGTGCGCCGGCTGCTGTGGGACGGCGGCACGGGTCCCGTGTTCCCGGCCGAGGTGCCCATCGGCAACGACCCGGCCGGCCGGCCCGTCGCCGGGGGCCCGCTCGCCCGCGGGCTGCGGCTGTCGATCGCCCACAAGGACCGGCTCGCCGTCGCCCTCGCGCACCGCGACCACGCGGTCGGCATCGACGTGGAGCCGGTGACCGCAGACCCCGACGCGCTGGTGCGGATCGCCCTCACCGCGGACGAACTGCGCCTCGCCGAGGCCCTGTCGGAGCGGGAGGGCGCGGAGCTGCCCGCCGCGCTCACCATGCTCTGGTGCGCCAAGGAGGCCGCCGCCAAGGCCGAGGGCGTCGGCCTCGGCGGTCGGCCGCGCGACTGGCACGTCGCCGACGACCCGGGCTCCGGCGGCCTGCGGGTGCTGTCCCCGGACGGGCACCCGTACCGCGTCCGCACCACCGCGTTGCCCGACGGCCACGTCGTCGCCTGGACCGCCCTGCCGGATTCGCCCCCGCCGACCCCCTCCCCCGTCCCCTTCCCCTTCATGGAGACCCGCCATGGCCACTGACATCCTCGCCGAGATCACCGGCATGCTCGTGGAGATCGTCGGAGACGAGTTCCTCCTCGCGGAGGAGGTGACGATGAGGACGACGTTCAACGAGGATCTCGCCCTGGAGAGCATCGAGTTCGTCGCGCTCGCCGAGCTGCTCCACCACCGCTACGGCGCCGGGGTGGACCTGATGGGCTTCCTCTCCGAGAAGGACATGGACGGCATCCTCGCCATGTCGGTCGGCGAACTCGTCACGCACATCGGCCGGATCACCCACGCCTCCCTGGCCCGCGGTGCGGCTGCGGACCCGACGAGCCCGACGAGCCCCGCCGCGACGAACCCGGCCGCGACGAGCGCCGCCCTGGCCGGCTGAGCCCGCCATGGCCTTCGTCTCCGCGGGCTCGCTCCGCTTCCACGTCCAGCAACTCCCGGCCACCGCCGGCCCGGACCGCCCCGTCGTCGTGTTCCTGCACGGGCTGGTCGTCGACAACCTCTCCTCCTTCTACTGCCCCCTCGCCCTGCCGGTGGCCCGCGCGGGGCACGAGGTCGTCCTCTACGACCTGCGGGGCCACGGCCGCAGCGAACGCCCGGCCACCGGCTACGACAGCCGCACCGCCGTACGCGACCTCCTCGCCGTGCTGGGCTCCATCGGCCTGGGCGGCCGCCCACTCCACCTGGTCGGCAACAGCTACGGCGGCACCCTCGCCCTGTACGCGGCCCTGGCCCGGCCCGACCTCGTGGCCGGGCTCACCCTCCTCGAACCGCCGCTCAGCGGAGCCTGGGTGGAGAACATGGTCGACACCCTGTCGGCCGCCGCGCTCAGCCTGGAGGACAGCCCGGTCCCGGCCGAGCTGCTCACCCTGCGGCTGCGCAAGGCCGCCCACCTCACGGCCATCGCCGACGCGCTGCTCAACCGCACCACGCTCATCGACGACATCGCCGCCAGCCGCACCTTCACCCCGGCGGACTACGCCCGGCTGCGCTGCCCGGTGCTGATCGTCTGCGGGGAGCACTCCGAACTCGTACCGGGTGCACGCGAGTTGGCCGAATACGCCGCGCGTGTCGCCTCGTTGGAGATCCTTCCGGGTCTGGGTCACGACGTACTGAAGGAGAGCAGCGGGGCGCTACGGGCGGCCGTGCTGGCCCACCTGGAGGCGACGGCCGCGCACCAGGCGCCCGGCCGGACCGGGACCCGGGTGGGAGCGCTGGTCCCATGAGGGTGCTGTTCGTGGTCCCGCCGCTGGCGGGGCACGTCAATCCGACGGTGGCCGTCGGGGCCGAACTGGCTTCCCGGGGGCACGAGATCGCCTGGACCGGTCCGGCCGGCCCGCTGGCCCGGCTGCTGCCCCCGTACGCCCGGATCCTGCCGTCAGGAGAGCGGGCCGGCGGCGGCTACGCCGACCTGCACGCGCGGTGGCGGGACCTGCGCGGGGTCGGGGCCCTGCGGTTCCTGTGGGAGGAGGCGCTGATCCCGCTGGCCCGGGCGATGGTGCCGGGGGTGGCGGAGGCGGCCCGAGCGTTCGGGCCGGACCTGGTGGTCGCCGACCAGCAGGCACTCGCGGGGCCGGTGGTCGCGCAGCGGCTCGCGATTCCCTGGGCGACGTCCGCCAGCACCTCGGCCGAGCTGACGCGGCCCTTCGCCGACTTCCCGAAGGTGGGGGACTGGGTGGCGGGGCAGATCGGCGGGCTCCTCGCCGAATGCGGCGGCGGGCCCGCCGCCGACTGGGATCCACGGTTCTCCGACCGGCTCGTGCTGGTCTTCTCCACCCCCGAACTCGTGGGCAGGGCGGAGGACTTCCCCTCCCACTACGCCTTCGTGGGCCCGGCCTTCGGGGCCCGTCCGACGGGGCCCGGATTCCCCTGGCAGGCCCTGGATCCGGAGCGGCGGCGGGTGCTCGTGTCCCTGGGAACGCTCAACCAGGAAGCCGGCGCCCGTTTCTACGGCGCGGTGCTCGGCGCCGCCGAACGACTCGTGGACGAGGTCCAGTTGGTACTCGTGGCACCCGCCGAGCTGATCGGGCCCGCGCCCGGCAACGTGCTGCACCTGGCGCGCGTGCCGCAGCCGGCACTGCTCCCGCACCTGGACGCGGTGGTCTGCCATGCCGGACACAACACCGTCTGCGAGGCCCTCGCGCACGGGCTGCCGCTGGTGGTCGCCCCGATCCGGGACGACCAGCCGATCGTGGCCCGGCAGGTGGTGGAGGCGGGGGCCGGGGTCCGGGTGCGGTTCGGCCGGACCCGGGCCGAGGAAATGCGGGACGCGCTCACGGCCGTGCTGGACGAGCCCGGCCCCCGCCGGGCCGCCCGGCGGATCCAGGCCTCCTTCGCCGCGGCCGGCGGAGCCGCCGCCGCGGCCGACCGGTTGGAGAAGCTCATATGACACCGTCCGCGCGCCCTCCGCTCCTCCCCCTTCCTTCCCTCCCTTCGCTCTCCTCTGCCGCCTCGCTCCCCCGGGTGCCGTGGGCCCGTGCCGCGGCGCTCGTCGCGCTCGGCGCGGGCACCGTGCGGGCGCGGCGGCGGCTGCGGGCGGTGCCCGTGCTGCCCGCCCCGCCGGCCACTCCCACCGGGCTGCCGCGGGCCGCCGGGTGGCGGCTCCTCTGCGCACGCGGGGTCGAGGCGGACGGCGCCACCTTCCTGGCCGCCTGCGCGTACGCCGAGCGGGAGGGCCTGCGGGTGCTGGACCTGCTGCCGGGCGATCTGGCCGCCGAGCGGGCGCTGGGGCTGCTGCGGCTGGTGGACCCGGCGCGCTACCGGGAGGACCGGCTGGGCAGGGGGCGCGGGGCCGGGTACGCCGTGCTCGTCGCCGAGGAGGTGCTCGCGCGGGCCGGCTGCGTCACGGACGGGCCGCGCCCGGAGCCTGCGGAACTCCTCGCGCTGCTCCGCCGTTTGAAGGAGTACGCAGCGGACTCGACCGGGCTGGTCATCGCCCCGGGGCTCAGCGCGGGTGCGCCGGCCGGGGCGAGCGGCCCGGCGCGGGTCGCCGAGCTGCGAGCCCAGGGCCTGCCCGCGGGGGCGCTGGCCGCGGCGCAGCTCGCGGGGCTGGCGCTGCTCGCGCGTGCCGCCGTACGCCAGGGCGGGTGGGGCGCGGCCGCGGCCGGGCTGTACTGGCTGCAGCCGTACCTGGCCCTCGGCGGGCCGGGGGCCCGGCTGCGGCCCGCTGATCTGGCCCGGGCCACGGCGGCCCGGCCGGCGCGCTCGCTCGGCGCGGGGCTGCGTACGCTCGCGGCGGCTGCTCGGGCGCGTACCGTCGCCGACTCCGACTCCGCGCGGACCGCTGCCGCGTACCGGGCCGAACTGGCCGACGGCACGGACCGGTTCCTCGAAGCGCGGCGACCGGACTGCCCGTGGTGCGGATCCGGGCAGCTCTCGGTCCAGGTCACGGTGCCGGACCTGCTCCAGGGCAAGCCGGGGAGTTTCACCCTGGAGCGCTGCGGGCGGTGCGCGCACGTCTTCCAGAACCCCCGACTCACCCCGGAGGGGCTGGAGTTCTACTACCGCGACTTCTACGACGGCCGCGGCGGCGAGGGTGCGGGCACCGTCTTCGGGCGGCTGGGTGCGGCGTACCGGGGGCGGGCCGAGATGCTGCGGCCGTACACCGGATCCGCCGCCCCGGCGTCCTGGCTCGATGTCGGCACCGGGCACGGCCACTTCTGCAATGCCGCCCGCGCGGTGTGGCCGCAGACCCGCTTCGACGGCCTGGACATGGGCGACGGGGTGCGCGAGGCGGAGGCGCGCGGGTGGGTGGAGACCGGGTTCCAGGGGCAGTTCCCGGAGTTCGCGGGGAAACTCGCGGGCCAGTACGAGGTGGTGAGCATGTACCACTACCTGGAGCACACCCGGGAGCCGCTCGCCGAACTGGACGCGGCGACGGCGGTGTTGGCCCCCGGCGGGCATCTGACCATCGAGGTCCCCGACCCGCAGTCGCGGATGGCCCGGCTGCTGGGGCCCGCGTGGCTGCCCTGGTTCCAGCCACAGCACCAGCACCTGATCCCGGCCGCGAACCTGCGGGAGGCGCTGGCCGACCGGGGGTTCACCGTGCTGTCCGAGCAGCACGGCCCGGCCCACCAGGGCAACGACTTCTTCGGGGCGGTGGCCCTGACGGCGTCCCGGCTGGCTCCGGATCCGGACCGCCCGTGGGCTCCCCCGGCCACGGCCCGGGCCCGTGTCCTCGCCGGCGCCGTACGGGCGGCGGCGCTCCCGCTGTTCGCCGGCGCGGCGGTGCTGGACGCCCTGCGCACGGCAGAGGCCCGCCGCGCGGACGGCGGAAACGCCTACCGAGTCCTGGCCCGCAAGGACACCCCGTGACACCCCCGACCGCCCGCCGCCCGGACACCCCGGGCCCGTCGGCCCCGCCGCACACCCGGCCGCCCGGCCCCTCCGCCCCACACCCCGCGGATCCCCACAGCCCCGCCACGCCCCCGCATGCGGGCACCGAAGCCGACTCCGCCGCCGAAGCCCCACCCCAAGCCCCCCACCGGACCGCCGCAGCACCACCCCGCCCCGCCGGGGGCGACCCGGAGCTCCGGGATGCCGCGGAGGGCGGCCGCGGCGCCGGAGGCGATTTGGCTCGGCGGGCTGGCGCCGATCCCCTGTTCCGGCTCGTCGCATATGCGTTGGAGGCCGCGCACGGGCGGGCTCCTGGGGCCGTGTGGAGTGCCCCGTACGCCTTTCACCTCGGGTCGCCCGGGCTCGTGGCCGCGGCCGGTTGGCCCGTGGCGGCCGCGGCCGCCCCCCGTACGGACGGGCTGGTGCGGCTCAGCTCCCTCGCCCACCCCGCCGACAGCTGCGATCTGCCGCTGACCCTGTGGGGGCCGGTGCCGGACGCCCCCGCCTGGGCCGTGCGGCCGTATGCCCTGCTGCGGGCGCTGGCCCGCGCCGGGTACGGCCGCGGCGGCACCGACCTGCACGTGCAGGGCTCGCTCACGCCGGCCGCCGGGCTGGCCACGGCGGAGCCCGCCGACTGCGCGCTCGCGCTCGCGGTGGCCGACGTACACACGCCGCCGGGCGAGGAGCCGGACCGCGCGGGCCTGGCCCGGCTGTTGGCCGGGACGCTGCCGGACGGGGACGACGCCCTGCGCCGGGCGGCGCTCTTCGCCCGGCCCGGCACCGCGCTGCTGTCGGGCGGCGCCGGACGCGCACCGCGGTACGTCGCCTTCGACCCGGCGGCCACGGGCGCGCGGCTGGTGCTGCTGGCGGTGCGCGGCGGCCCCGGGGCCGCCGACCGGCAGGCGGATCTGGCCCGGGCGGTGGCCTGCGCACGCCGGGCCGGGGCGCTGAGCGCCTGGCCGCCCGGGCACGGCCCGGGACCCGGACCGGGGCGCAGCGCGCTCGTGCTGCTGCCCGGGGCACGTCTGACGGCGGTGCGGGCCGCGGTCGCGGACGACTTCCGCGGCCGGGGTCGGCCCGTACCGCGCTTCCTGAACATCGCCGTGGCCGGTGCGGCACGGCGGGAGGAATGACACCAGCCAGTTCACCCACAACGAGGAGGAACCACCTCATGCGCACTCCCTCAAGACGGCGGGCCCGCCGGTCCGCACTGGTGGCAGGACTGGGCGCCATCGGGCTGCTCGGAGCCTTCACCATCGCCAACTCGGAGGCGGCGGTCGGCATTTCGGCCCCGGCCGCGGCCACCGGCAGCGCCGCGGCCGGGCTGCCCTCGTACGACCGCGTGGTCGTGGTGGTCTACGAGAACAAGCAGTACGGCGAGATCATCGGCAGCTCGGGCGCCCCCTACATCAACCAGCTGGCGAACGGCGGCGCGAGCCTGACCGGCATGAAGGCGCTGACCCACCCCAGCCAGCCGAACTACTTCAACCTGTTCTCCGGCGCCACCCAGGGCATCACCGGTGACGGCTGCTACACCCCCCAGTCGATGACCGCGGCCAACCTCGGCCAAGAGGTCATCGCGGCGGGCAAGTCCTTCGGCACGTACAACGAGGACCTGCCGAGCGAGGGTTCCACGGCGTGCACCAGCGGCCAGTACGCGCAGAAGCACAACCCCTGGTTCGCCTTCAAGAACGTCCCGCTCAACACCGGCAAGACGTGGGCGCAGTTCCCGCAGAACAACTTCGCGGCGCTCCCCAGCCTGTCCTTCATCGTGCCGAACCAGTGCAACGACATGCACTCCTGCTCGGTGGGCACGGGCGACACCTGGACGAAGAACAACCTCGACGCCTACGCGCAGTGGGCGAAGGCCAACAACAGCCTCCTGGTGCTCACTTGGGACGAGGACAACTACCTCGGCTCCAACCAGATCGCCACCGTCTTCTACGGGGCGCACGTCAAGACGGGCAAGTACGCGACCGCGTACAACCACCACCACCTGCTGCGCACTTTCGAGGACCTGTTCGGGACGGCCACGCACGCGGGCAACGCCGCCAACGTCCAGCCGATCACCGAGGTGTTCGACAGCACGACCCCGACCCCGACGCCTACCCCCACCCCGACTCCGACGCCCACACCCACTCCGACGCCCACCCCGACCCCGACTCCCGGTGACCTGAAGATCACCAACCCCGGCCCCCAGACCTGCAAGTTCAACCAGACCTGCACCATCCAACTCACCACCACCGGCGGCAAACCCCCCGCCCGCTACACCGCCACCGGACTCCCCTTCGGCCTCACCCTCGACACCAACACCGGCCGCATCACCGGCAAACCCTGGGCCATCGGAACCGTCCAGATCACCGCCACCGCAACCGACACCACCCCCACCACCGCAACCACCACCTTCCCCCTCACCCTCAACTGGTTCTGATACACCGACCCAGGGAGACATCCGTGTACCTCTCCGCCGGCCGGGCGGCCGACGCCGCCCGGGGCCTCCCCCCGCCCGGCCGCCGCACCCCGGTCCCCGCGACCGTGGTCGTGCTCGGCCTGGTCAGCATGGTCACGGATGTCTCCGCCGAGATGGTCACCTCCGTACTGCCCCTGTACCTGGTCGCCGGGCTCGGCATGACCCCGCTGGCCTTCGGCGCCCTCGACGGGCTCCAGCAGGGCGCCACGGCGCTGCTGCGCATCCTCGGCGGCCGCGTCGCGGACCGCACCCACCGCCGCAAACTGGTCGCGGGCGCGGGCTACGCGCTCTCCGCCGCCTGCAAGGCCGCCCTGCTCGTCGTCACCACCCCCTGGTCGGTGGCGGCGGTGCTGGCCGCCGACCGGACCGGGAAGGGCCTGCGCACCGCGCCCCGCGACGCGCTGATCTCGCTGTCCTGCCCGCCCGGGGAGCAGGGCCGGGCCTTCGGGGTGCACCGCGCCCTGGACACGGCCGGTGCGCTGCTGGGGCCGCTGGCCGCGTTCGGGGTGCTGTGGGTGGCGGTGGACGGGTACGGCGCCGTGTTCACCGTGAGCGCCTGCGTCGCGGTGTTCGGTGTGGTGCTGCTCGCGCTGTTCGTACGCGAGGCTCCCGCGCCGGCGCCCGCCGCCGCGTCCGCGCCCGCCCCGGCCCTGCGGACACTGCTGCGCGTCCCCGGCCTGGGGGCGCTGTGCCTGACCGCCGCCGCGCTGGGCCTGTTCACCGTCGGCGACGCCTTCCTCTACCTGCTGCTCCAGCGCCGGCTCGACCTGCCGGCCGTCTACTTCCCGCTCCTGCCCGTCGGTACGGCCGCGGTGTTCCTGCTGGCGGCGCTGCCCGCCGGCCGGCTCGCCGACCGGCGGGGGCGCCACCGGGTGTTCCTCGGCGGCCACGCACTGCTGCTCGGCGCCTGCCTGCTGCTCCTGGCGCCGCTGCCCGCCGGGCCCCTGCTGGTCGTCGGCGTCCTCGGCCTCCTCGGGCTGTTCTACGCCGCCACCGACGGGGTGCTGATGGCCGCCGCCGGGCCGCTGCTGCCGGACGGGCTGCGCGCGACCGGGCTCGCGGTGCTCCAGACCGTGCAGGCCGTGTCCCGGTTCGCGGCGTCGCTGCTGTTCGGGGCGGCCTGGACCCTGTGGGGACCCGGCCCGGCGCTGGCGGCCGCGGCCGGCGGTCTGCTGCTGGTGCTGGCCGCGGCCGGCGCGGCCGGCGCGTACCGGCTCCGCGGGGGCCGCCGGGGCAGCGCGGGCCGCCCGGTCAGCGGGCCAGGTGCAGCCGCGTGTGGAAGTACCCCGCGGACTCCTTCCCCGCCGGGTCCTCGCCGAGAGCGGTGACGGTCTCGACGGCGATCCGCTGCTCCTGCGGGTCGGTGAAGCGCCGCTGCGGGTGGGTGGCGGTGGAACGCTCGACGGCGAGCCCGTACGAGCGCAGGCACTGGGCGATCGGCCGGTAGTCGTGGGTGCGCAGTACGAAGGCGGCCACCGGCACCGGCCGGCCGGCGGCGGTGAACAGCCGCCCGAAGGTGCGCTCGGACAGGAAGCTGACGCCGCCGGTGACGGTGATCAGCCCGGCTCCGGCGGCCGCCCGGCGCAGGCCCGTGCCGGGTTCGGCGGTCTCCAGGTTCTCGCAGTACCCCTCGTCGAGGAGGCCGACGGACAGGGCGTAGGCGACGGCGGGCGCCGACACGTCGACGCCGATGGCCCGGACGGCGTCGTGGCGCCGCCGGGAGGCGTAGAACTCGCGGTCCCACTCGATGAGTTCGGCGGTGGTCAGCTCGGCGGTCTTCGCCGAGGTGTAGCGCTCGTACAGCTCCTCCAGGGTCACGTCGTGGTTGACGAGCGCGGCGTTGATCCCGTAGGAGCAGCACAGGTCGAGCATCGCCGACCGTCCGGGCGGCAGTTCGCGGCCGGTGAGGGCGCGGAACACCGCCTGTGCGTGGTGCGGGGTCTGGTATCCGTACGGTCCGAGCCCGGTGAAGTACCCCCGGGGGTCGGGCAGTCCGTAGATCTCGTCGAAGCTCGTCATACCGGGTGCGCTCATCGGGGGCACGTCTCCCTGGGGTCGCGGGCAGGACACGGGCCCCAGTCGTATCCAGCCGCGGGGCGGCGCGAAAGAACGCCGATCCGGCCACCCGTACGCGCGGGCCCGCGTTGCCGTGACCGGCGGGCGCGGGCGACGTAGGGTCGGAGCATGGCGCAGGTACAGCAGATCCTAGAAGGCAAGGTGGCCCTGGTGGCGGGGGCCACGCGGGGCGCGGGCCGGGGCATCGCGGTCGAGCTCGGCGCGCGGGGCGCGACCGTGTACGTGACGGGGCGCAGCACGCGCGGTCACCGCTCGGAGTACGACCGGCCGGAGACGATCGAGGAGACCGCGGAGCTGGTGACGGCGGCGGGCGGCCAGGGGATCGCGGTGGTCGCGGACCATTTGGTGCCCGCGCAGGTCGAGGCTCTGGTCGGGCGAATCGATGCCGAGCAGGGCCGTCTGGACGTGTTGGTGAACGACATCTGGGGCGGTGAGCTGCTCTTCGAGTGGGAGAGCACGGTCTGGGAGCACGACCTGGACAAGGGGCTGCGGCTGTTGCGGCTCGCGGTGGAGACCCATGCCGTGACCAGCCACTACGCGCTGCCGCTGCTGCTGCGCGGGCCGGGTGGCGGGCTGGTGGTGGAGATGACGGACGGCACGGCCGAGTACAACGCGAGCCGCTACCGGGTGTCGTTCTTCTACGACATCGCCAAGTCGGCGGTGCTGCGCATGGCGTTCGCGCTCGGGCACGAGCTGGGGCCGCGGGGCGCGACGGCGGTGGCGCTGACGCCGGGCTGGCTGCGTTCGGAGATGATGCTGGACACCTTCGGTGTGACCGAGGCCAATTGGCGTGACGCCCTGGAGAAGGTCCCGCACTTCGGGATCTCCGAGAGCCCCTCGTACGTCGGGCGTGCGGTGGCGGCGCTGGCCGCCGACCCGGAGGTGTCGCGCTGGAACGGGCAGTCCCTCTCCAGCGGACAGCTCGCCGGGGTCTACGGCTTCACGGATCTCGACGGCAGCCGTCCGGACGCCTGGCGGTACATGGTCGAGGTCCAGGACCCGGGCCGCCCGGCGGACGCCACCGGCTATCGCTGACCACCGCGACCCCACCGGCTACCGCTGATCACCCGCGGCCCGTCGGCTACGGCCGTCCGGCCCGCGAGTCGATCAGCCGGGCCAGCCCGTCCAGGACGCACCGCAGGCCGAACTCCCATACGGCCGCGGGGTCGTACGCGCCCACCGTGCTGCCGACGCGCACGCCCAGCGGGTAGCGCGCGGGGTCCATGGCCCGTTCCAGGAGCGGGGCGCTGACGGCCCACCACTCCTCGTCGCTCTGGCGGCTGTTGTGCGCGGCCGCGTCCGCCGCCGCCAGGGCGTTCGCGTGGACGAAGCCGAGGAGGTGGGTCAGGGCGGCGTCCATCTCCGCGTCGGTCAGCCCGATGTTGTCGAAGGCCGCCAGCTCGTACTCGTACTTGCCGATCACCCCGGGGCCGAGCGGCGGGCGGGTGACGGCGAGGTCGGCGATCCAGGGGTGGCGCAGGAGCAGGGCCCGGTTGTCCTCGGCGACGCGGGTGATCCTCGCCCGCCACGGCTCCGCGCCACCGGCGCCCGCTCCGGCGCCACTGGGGCCCTCCACCCGCGCCATGCCCTTGTACGCCCCGTCGAGCATGAGGTCGAGCAGTTCGGCCTTGCCGGGGACGTAGGTGTAGGGCGTCATCGGCGTGACGCCGAGCCGCTGGGCCAGCGCGCGCATGGTCACCGCGGCGAGCCCCTCCTCGTCGGCGAGGGCGGTGGCGGCCAGCACGACGGCGTCCACACTCAGCCCCTGCCGCGGGCCGCGCCGCCCGGCTCGCGGCTCCTCCCCCGGCTCGCGCCACAGCAGCTCCAGGGTGCGGACGGGGTCTCCCGCGCCGCTCCGGTCCTTCGCCATTCGATCTCCCTCCAAAACTCACTACGCCGTATAGAGTACAATGTATAAAGTAAGCCGAAACACCGCCACGCGAGGAGTTCCGTGCAGATCACCGCCGACAGTCACCAGGTCATCCAGGTCCGCGGAGCCCGGGAGAACAATCTGCGGGACATATCCCTGGACATCCCCAAGCGCCGGCTCACCGTCTTCACCGGCGTCTCCGGCTCCGGCAAGTCCTCGCTCGTCTTCGGCACCATCGCCGCCGAATCGCAGCGCATGATCAACGAGACGTACACGGCCTTCATCCAGTCGTTCATGCCGAGCCTGGGCCGCCCGGACGTGGACGGGCTGCACAACCTGAGCGCCGCGATCGTGGTCGACCAGGAGCGGATGGGGGCGAACTCCCGCTCCACCGTGGGCACCGCCACCGACGCCTACACGATGCTGCGGATCGTCTTCTCCCGGCTCGGCGCCCCGCACATCGGCACCTCCAGCGCCTTCAGCTTCAACACCCCCGACGGCATGTGCCCGCACTGCGAGGGAATCGGCCAGGTGTCCGACATCGCGGTGGACCAGCTCGTCGACCGTGAACTCTCCCTCAACGAGGGCGCGATCACCGTGCCCGGCTTCGCCGTGGACTCCTGGTACTGGCAGACCATGGCGAACAGCGGCTTCTACTCCCCCGACGCGAAGCTGAAGGACTTCACGGAGCAGGAGTGGGCCGACTTCCTGCACAAGGACCCGGTGAAGGTGAAGGCCGGCTCCAACAACTTCACCTACGAGGGCCTGATCACCAAGATCCAGCGGACCTACCTCTCCAAGGACCGCGAGTCCATGCAGCCCCACATCCGGGCGTTCGTGGACCGCGCCGTGGTCTTCGCCGACTGCCCCGACTGCGCCGGCACCCGGCTCTCGGCCGCCGCGCTCTCCTCGCGGATCGACGGGGTGAACATCGCCGACTGCTCGGCCATGCAGATCAGCGACCTCGCCGCCTTCGTCCGGCGGATCGACGACCCCGGGGTCGCGCCCCTGCTGGCCGGCCTGCGGGACCTGCTGGACTCCCTCGTCGAGATCGGCCTCGGCTACCTCAGCCTCGACCGGCAGTCCGGGACGCTGTCCGGCGGCGAGGCCCAGCGGGTGAAAATGGTCCGCCACCTCGGATCCTCGCTCACGGACATCACCTACGTCTTCGACGAGCCGACCACCGGCCTGCACCCGCACGACATCCAGCGCATGAACGACCTGCTGCTGCGGCTGCGCGACAAGGGCAACACGGTGCTGGTCGTCGAGCACAAGCCCGAGGTCATCGCCATCGCCGACCACGTCGTCGACCTCGGTCCCGGCGCGGGCACGGCCGGCGGACAGCTCTGCTACAGCGGGGACGTGGCCGGGCTGCGCACGTCCGGCACCCTCACCGGCCGCCACCTCGAACACCGGGCGCGGCTGCGGGAGTCGGTGCGCACACCGCGCGGCCACCTGTCGATCAAGGACGCCGACCTGCACAACCTCAAGGACGTCAGCGTGGACGTGCCGCTCGGCGTGCTCGCGGTGGTGACCGGGGTGGCGGGCTCCGGGAAGAGCTCGCTGATCCACGGCTATCTGGCGGGGCGCGAGGGGGTGACCGTGGCCGACCAGTCGCCGATCCGCGGCTCGCGCCGGTCCAACCCGGCCACGTACACCGGCCTGTTGAACCCGATCAGGACCGCCTTCGCGAAGGCCAACGGCGTCAAGGCGGCGCTGTTCAGCGCGAATTCGGAAGGCGCCTGTCCGAAGTGCACCGGCCTCGGCCTGGTCTACACGGACCTGGCGATGATGGCCGGGGTGGCCTCGGTCTGCGAGGAGTGCGAGGGCAGGCGGTTCACGCCCGAGGTGCTCACCTACCTGCTGCGCGGCAAGAACATCAGCGAGGTGCTCGACATGCCGGTGGCGGAGGCGTACGAGTTCTTCACCACCGGGCAGGCGCGGGCGATCCTCGGCCGGCTCGCCGACGTGGGCCTCGGCTACCTGCGGCTGGGGCAGCCGCTGAACACCCTGTCCGGGGGCGAACGCCAGCGGCTCAAGCTCGCCATCAACATGGCGGAGAAGTCCGCCACCTACATCCTGGACGAGCCCACGACCGGACTGCACATGGCCGACGTGGACAAACTGCTCGCGCTGCTGGACCGGCTGGTCGACGACGGCAACTCGGTCATCGTCATCGAGCACCACCAGGCGGTGATGGCGCACGCCGACTGGCTGATCGACATCGGCCCGCACGGCGGCCACGACGGCGGCGAGGTCGTCTTCGAGGGCACGCCGGCGGCGCTGGTGGCCGGGTCGGACACACTGACCGCCCGGCACCTGCGGGAGTACGTGGCCTCCTGGTCTTCCGAGTCTTGAGTTCTGTTCAGATGTATAGGGTTGACCCGTGGCGCAGACGGGGCGGCCGAAGGCCGAGTTGACGCTGTCGGACGAGGAACGGGCCGCACTGGAGGGGTGGGTGCGGCGTCGTTCCACGCCTCAGGCGTGAGCTTTGCGATGCCGGATCATCCTGGCCTGCGCCGAGGGTGTCTCGGACAAGGATGTGGCCGTCCGCCTTGGATCGACACCTCAGGCGGTCGGCCGCCGGCGGGCCCGTTTCGTGCAGTACCGGATCGCCGGCCTGGGAGACATGCCGCGTTCCGGCGGCCCCAGGACTGTGACGGATGAGCAGGTGGCCGCGGTGGTCACCAGGACGCTGGAGTCCACGCCGAAGAGCGCGATGCACTGGTCGACGCGGTCGATGGCGAAGGAAATGGGCCTCTCCCAGTCCTCGGTCTCACGGATCTGGCGGGCGTCGGCCTGCAGCCGCACCGCTCGGAGACGTTCAAGCTGTCGACCGATCCCTACTTCGTCGACAAGGTCCACGACGTCGTCGGCCTCTACCTGGACCCGCCCGAGCGGGCGCTGGTGTTCTGCGTGGACGAGAAATCGCAGATCCAGGCCCTGGACCGGTCCCAGCCCGTGCTGCCGATGATGCCCGGGGTCCCGGCACGGGCCACCCACGACTACGTCCGCGCCGGCACGACCACCCTGTTCGCCGCACTCAACGTGGCCACCGGCAAGGTCATCGGCTCCCTGCACCGCCGCCACCGCGCCGAGGAGTTCAAGAAGTTCCTCATCAAGCTCGACAAGGAAGTACCCACAGGCCTGGACGTCCACCTGATCTGGACATCAAGAAGTGGCTGCTCGGCCACCCCCGGTTCCACCTGCACTTCACCCCGACCGGGTCGTCCTGGCTGAACAGAGTTCCCGACTCAGAAGACTGAAGGGTGTTGCAGAAGGTCCGTCTCGGGCAGGCCGGAGTACGGCTGCCGGCTTCGCCGCCTTCGAGCACGCACCACGCGCGGCCGGGCCACCACTGTTGTCGCCGGACGTCATCGGATGAGGCAACTGCGCCGGCCGGGCGCACGGCACGTGCCGACGCCAAAGGCAGGCGTCCTTGGAGTGGACGCCTCTGAGCCGCCTGTCGGCGTGCGACCCAATGGCGGAGGCCGCTGAGCTGCGACGGCTCGCGCTGCATATCGTTGCCGAAGAGACCCCAGGAGGCCCCGATGACCGATCACCCACACATCGCCGTGTTCCACCGCGCCCTGGCTGCCTTCTCGGCCGGCGACATGGACGCGCTGGCGGAAGTCTTCCACCCCGACGTGGTCTGGCACATCGGGGGCAGGAACCTGTTGGCAGGGGAGACCCGGGGGCGCGAGGAAACGTTCGTGCGGTTCGGCCGAGAGTTCGAGCTGACGGGCGGCACCTATCGCCCACGGCTCCAGAACGTCCTCGCCAACGACGACAACACAGTCGCCCTGCTGCACGTCACGGCGTCACGCGAGGGAAAGCAGCTCGACATGGACAACGTCATCGTCTTCCGCATTGCCGACGGCGTGATCACCGAGGGCCGGGTCTTCGTTGCGGACCCGCCCGCATATGACGAATTCTGGTCGTAGAAACACGACGGGCGACGCCGGGAGCACTCCGGCAATGCCAGGAAAGCCGAAGCCCGGGCATGGGACCGAGCCGGCCGGTCCCGGCTCACCCACCGTGCGACCGGGCTTGACCTGCGCTTGACGACGGCCCGGCATGGGGCTGCACTGGATTCATGGACGTTGCGGCGACTCCATCCCAGGGAGAGCAGCGATGACAACCACGGAAAGCTTCGCCCTTCTGCGGCCGTACAAGATCGCCGAGGAGACGTTCGTCATCCCGTGGGCCCTCGAGGCCCCGCCGGTCGGCCACTTCCCGATGAATTCGATGGTGATCCGGGGAGCCGAACCGGTCCTCGTGGACACCGGGGCGCCCGCGGTGCGCTCCCAGTGGCTGGAGGCAGCCTGGTCCGTCGTGGATCCCCTGGACGTACGGTGGATCTTCCTCACCCACGACGACCGCGACCACGCCGGCAACCTCCTGCCGGTCCTCGCGGAATGCCCGAACGCGACCCTGCTGACGACATGGTTCTCCATCGGCCGCATGGCCGAGGAGTGGGAGACCCCCATCAACCGGTGCCGCTTCATGACCGACGGCGACACGATCGACGCGGGCGACCGCACCCTGGTCGCCAAACGACCACCCCTGTACGACAACCCCACAACCCGCGCCCTCTTCGACCCGAAGACCAACGTCCTGTGGGCCGTCGACACCTTCGCCACGAACGTGCCGACCCCCATGCCCGAAACGGCAGCGCTGTCGCCGGACGAATTCCGCGACGGCCAGTTCTTCGGCGGAAGGCTGGTCTCCCCCTGGGTCGCACTGCTTGACGCCCAGAAGTTCGAGACGGTGGTCTCCGGCTTCCAACACCTGAACGCCGAGGTCATCGCCGGCTGCCACTGCCCTGTCCTCCGCGGTTCCCGGATCCCCGAGGCCTACGACCTCCTTCGCCAGCTCCCCGAGATCCCACCGTGGGCAGAGTTCACCCAGGCCGACCTGGACCAGTGGATGGCGGTTGCCGAGAGCTCGGTTCCGCCGGAGCAGCCGCGGCCGTCGGCGACGTGAGCGGCGCTGCCGCCGGCCCTCGCAGCCTCAGCTGTACCAAACCGCACTCCGCGCGGGCATCCTCATCTGAACAGAATTCCCGACTCGGAAGACTAGGTCGTGTCGTCAAACCCGGCGCACGCCCTCGCCGCTCAGTCGAGGGTGGAGTCGGCCTCGGGGAAGGGGAGTTCCACCGAGTCCCCGAGCGGGGTGAGGAACCGGGCCACGTCCGCGCCGGACACCCCGGAGAGCGCCGCCGGGGACCAGCGCGGCCGCCGGTCCTTGTCCACGACCTGGGCCCGGATCCCCTCCACCAGGTCCGGCGTCCGCAGCGCGTGGCACGAGACCCGGAACTCCTGGGCGAGCACCCGCTCCAGCGTGCCGAGCGCACCGGCCCGGCGCACGGCGGCGAGGGTCACCTTGAGCGCGGTCGGGGACTTGGCCAGGATCACCTCGGCGGTCTCCTTGGCGGCCGGGTCGCCGTACGCGAGCAGCCGCTCCACGATCTCCTCCACCGAGTCCGCGGCGTAGCAGTGGTCGATCCACTCGCGCTGCTCGTGGAGCACGCCGCCGGGTGCGGGTCCGGCGTACCGCTCCAGCACCTCGGGTACGGGCAGCAGCGCGAGCTCGGCCGTCAGTCCGGGGAGCCGGGCGGCGGGCACGAAGTGGTCGGCGAGCCCGCACAGCAGCGCGTCGGCCGCGCCGACGGCGGTGCCGGTGAGGGCCAGGTGGACTCCGAGCCGGCCGGGGGCGCGGGCCAGCAGGTGCGTGCCCCCGACGTCGGGGACGAAGCCGATGCCGGTCTCGGGCATGGCGACGCGGGAGCGTTCGGTGACGATGCGGACGCTCCCGTGGGCCGAGACCCCGACCCCGCCGCCCATCACGATGCCGTCCATGAGGGCGACGTAGGGCTTCGGGTAGCGGGCGATCCGGGCGTTGAGCCAGTACTCGTCCCGCCAGAAGCTGGCCGAGGCGCTGGTGCCCGCCTTGGCGTCGTCGTGGATGGCCCGGATGTCCCCGCCCGCGCACAGTCCCCGCTCGCCCGCGCCCCGGATGAGGACCTGGGCGACGGCCGGGTCGTGCTCCCAGGCGGTCAGGGCCTCGTCGATGCGCAGCACCATGGGGTGGGTGAGGGCGTTGAGGGCCCGGGGGCGGTTGAGGGTGATCACCCCCGTCCGGCCTTCGGTGTCGAACAGGACCGTGTCGTCTTCGGCATTCACACCGGCCAGTATGGAGCCCGGACGTTCCGTTGCGGGAGCTCGCGCAGGTGCGCCCCGGGCGTGTGCCCGAAGGCCCGGCGGAAGACGTCGATGAAGGCGCTCGCCGAGGCCCAGCCACAGCGGTGCGCGACCGCCGTCACCGGGGTCCCCACGGCGAGCAGCCGCAGGGCCTGGTGCAGCCGCAGTTGGGTCCGCCACTGCGGGAAGGTCATGCCCAGCTCGGCGCGGAACAGCCGGCTCAGCGTCCGCTCGCCCGCCCCGGCCCCCGCCGCGGCACCGAGCTCGGCCAGCCCGCGCGGATCGGCCGGGTCCGCGTACAGCAGCGCGCACACCGCCGCGAGCCGCGGGTCCGGGGGGGGCCGGCAGGTGCAGCGGTTGCAGCGGTGAGGCACGCAACTGGTCGAGCAGCACCGCGCGCATCCGCAGGCGCTGCGCGCTGCCGTCGTCGGGGGCCCGCGTGTAGGCCAGGATCAGCTCGCGCAGCAGCGGTCCGACGGCGAGCACGGCGGGGGCCGAGAGGCCGAGCGGGTTCAGGTGGACCGGGAGGCCCACGCTGTGCAGGTCGGTGCGGCCGTAGGCGCGGTGCTCGTGCACCGTTCCGGCGGGGATCCACAGCGCCCGGGTCGCGGGGGCCACCCAGGTACCGGCATCGGTGGTGATGGACAGCACCCCGGAACCGGCGTAGGCGATCTGATGGTCGTCGTGGCGGTGCGGGTCGATCCCGTTGTGGGTGTCGAGCTCGCGGATGCTGGTCGCGGCCCTCGGGGTGTGGCGGATTTTCTGCATCACCCGGCAATTTATCGGAAGCGCGATGACCGCGGCGAGGGCGATTCTCGACCGGTGACCTCAACGAATCCCGTACGGGACCCCGCCGAGAAGCCTGCCGCACCGCGCGCCGGCACCGCCGCTGCGCCCCTTGCAGAAAACGGGCCGGCCGCCGCCCGGCGGCGCACCGCCGCCTTCTCGGCCGGGCATTCGTGCGTGGACGTCTACCAGGGCTCCGTCGCCGCGCTCGTCCCCTTCCTCGTCGCCGAGCGCGGCTACGGATACGCCGCCGCGTCCGGCATCGTGCTCGCCGCCTCGCTCCTGTCCTCGGTGGTGCAGCCGCTGTTCGGGGCCCTGGCCGACCGGTGGCCGATGCCCTGGCTGATACCGCTGGCCACGGCCGCCGCCGGACTCGGTGTGGCGCTGGTGGGGCTGGACGCCGGCTATTGGGCCACGCTGGCGGCCGTGGCGCCGTCCGGGCTGGGCGTCGCCGCCTACCATCCCGCGGCGGCCCGGCTGGTACGCACCGCCGGCGGGGCCGGGCACGGCGCGATGAGCTGGTTCGCGCTCGGCGGCAACATCGGCTTCGCCTGCGCGCCGCTGCTGGTCGCGGGAGCGCTGTCGGTGTCCGGCCCGGCGGGATGGTGGCTGCTGGCGCTCCCGGCGGCCCTCGGGGTGTTCCTCAACCGGCCGCCGCGGCCGGGGCGCTCCGCCGCCGGACCGAAACCCGGCGGGCAGGACGACGGGACCCGGCCGCCCGGCCCCGAGGACCTGCGGGCGTTCCTGCGGCTCACCCTGGTCGTCATCGTCCGGTCGGTCGTCTTCATCGGCCTCAGCACCTTCATCGCGCTCTACGTCCGCGAGCGCGGCGGCAGCGGGACCGCCGGCGCCGTGGCCCTGTTCGCCCTGTTCGCGGGGAGCGCCGGCGGCACCCTGCTCGGCGGTCGGCTGGCCACCCGCTGGGGCCGGGTCACCACCGTGCACCGGGCCTATGCCGCCGCCGGGCCCGCCATCGCCGGCGTCCTCTTCCTTCCGCTCCCCCTCGTGTACGTGTGCGCGGCGCTGGCGGCCGCCGCGCTGTACGTGCCGTTCTCCCTCCAGGTCACCCTGGGCCAGGATTACCTGCCGACGCGCATGGGCACGGCGAGCGGAGTCACCCTGGGCCTGACGGTCAGCGTCGGCGGTCTCACCGGACCGCTGATCGGCGCCGCCGCGGATGCCTCCTCCCTGCATGCCGCGCTGCTGCCCCTGGCCGTCCTCCCCCTGGCGGCCTGGGGCCTGGCCCGCCGGCTGCCGGAGCCCGCCTGAGCGCCACGGTCGGGTCCGCGATAGTCATAAGGCTTCCTTGCAAGTTTGACTGTATGTCCCTATTGTCGAATCATGCCCGTTCCGGAATCCGACAGCAGCGAGCCCCGAGACGTCGCGGAGGAGTTGCAGCACGCGATCGGCATGCTGGTCCGGCAGATGCGCGGGGCCACGAGCGGCGGGGTGAGCCTGTCCCAGATGTCCGTGCTCAAGCGGCTCGACCGGATCGGCCCTGCCACGGCCTCGGATCTGGCGCGTGCCGAGAAGATCCGGCCGCAGTCGGTCATCGCCACCGTGAACGCACTCCAGGCCGACGGCTACGTCACCCGCATCCCCCATCCCACCGACGGCCGCCGGATGTTCGTCTCGCTCACCGCCGAGGGGCAGGCCCTGGTGGGCGAGCGCCGCAAGGCCGGACACGGGCGGATCGCGGAGCTGATCACCGCGCGGCTGACCCCGGCGGAGCAGCAGCTGCTGGCCGCGGCGGTACCGCTGCTGCGGCGCCTCGCCGAGGACTGACCACCCGTACGCCCCCACGGACTCCGACGCAGCACCACCCGAAGGGAACCCGATGAGCCCCAGCCCGACCCTCGGCGAGGACACCGCCCTGGTCCTGATCGACCTGCAGAACGGGATCCTGGCGCTGCCGACCGCCAGGCCCGCCGCCGAAATCCTGAAGAAGGGCATCGCGCTCGCCGAGGCCTTCCACGCCCGCAAGCTGCCCGTGGTCCTGGTCAGGGTCGCCTGGTCGCCCGACGGCGGCGACCTGCCCACCTCGGAGGTCGACCGGCCGGGCCCGGCCACCGCGCCGCCCCCCGCGTTCTCCGAGATCCCCGCCGAGCTCGCCGCCCTCGGCGACGTCGTCGTGACCAAGCGGCACTGGGGCGCCTTCACCGGTACGGAGCTCGACCTCCAGCTGCGCCGCCGCGGCATCCACCGCATCGTGCTCGCCGGGATCTCCACCAGCGTCGGCGTCGAGTCCACCGCCCGTACCGCCTGGGAGAACAGCTACCGGCTCGTCTTCGCCGAGGACGCCACCGCCGACATCGACGCCGACTCGCACGCCCACAGCTTCGGCAAGATCTTCCCGCGCATCGGGAAGGTCGCCACGACCGACGAGATCATCGCCGCCCTCAGGCCCTGAGGACGGCGCTGCGGACCGCCGTGAGGACGGCTCTGCGGATCACGCGGTCCGGGGCCGGTCCCGGTGCTCCCGCCAGGCCGTCAGCGCCTGGTCCCGCGAGCCGTCCGGGTGCTCCGCGTGCCAGTCGCGCAGGAAACGGTTGAACTCGAACTGGGCCCCCACCTCCTGCGCTTCGGCGGCGCGGGCGCGCGTGGCGTGCCAGTGGTCCACCGCGTCGGCGAGGGTACGGCCCGCGCCCCGGGCCACGTACTCCCGCATGAACGCGTCGAAGTGGAAGCCCGGGCCGATCTCCCGGCGGAAGAACTCCCGCAGCACCTGGCTGCACCGCTGCCCTTCGGGGATCACGGTCCGCCCGTCGACGGGCGCGGCCAACTGCCTCCCCGCGGGCGCCCGGCGGGCCACCGGCTCCCCGGGCAGCCCGTCCAGCGCCGCCCGCAGCCGCCGGGTCAGCGCCGCCTTGCCGCCGCCCCGGGGTACGCCCATCTCCCGGGCCAGTCCGGTCAGTTCCTCCAGGGTCCAGTACCACCGGGCCAGCTCGTCCCCGGTGAGCCGCGGACTCGGCGACGGCCGAACCTCCCCCTCATTCGTACTCATGTTCCCATTCTACGGGGTCACCCGTACGGTCACCGTCTTCGGCCGCTGGTACTCGTGCAGGGCCAGGACGCTCAGGTCGGTGCCGTGGCCGGACGCGCCCCGGCCCCCGTGCGGGAGTTCCGCCGTCTGCACCAGATGGCAGTTGAGCCAGGCCTCGCCGGCGTCCAGGCGCGCGACCAGGTCCAGGCCGGCCCGCAGGTCGGTGGTCCACACGCTGGCCGCGAGCGCCTGCGGGACGCTGTTGGCCAGGGTCAGGGCAGCCTCCACCCCGTCCGCTCGCTGGACGGTGAGCAGGGGGCCGAAGACCTCTTCCGTGACCGCCGGGTCGTCGTGCGGGAGGTCTGCCAGCAGCCGGGCCGGGCGCCAGTGGCCCCGCTCCCCGCCGACGTCCGGGGCGATACCGGCGACGAGGTTGCGCTTCGCCTCGGAGGAGGCGACGAGGCGGTCGTAACGCGCGGCCTGGTCCGGGTTGTTCAGCGGCCCGAAATCGCGGCCGGCGAGCCGGGAGGCCAGCGCCGCCGCCAGCCCGGCCACGGCAGCCTCGTAGTTCTCCCCCAGGGTGATGACCCGGGCCGGGGCCGCGCAGCTCTGGCCCGCGTTGTACGTGACGGCCTCCGCGAGCGAGGCGAAGGTGTCGGCGGGCGCGTCCGGGAGGACGATCGCCGGGGCGTTGCCGCCCAGTTCCAGGCTGACGCGGCGGCTCCCGGCCCGTGCCACGACATCGGCACCGGCTCGGCCACTGCCGGTGAACGCGACCATGTCCACCGCCGATTCGACGAGCAGCCGGCCGGTCCGCCGGTCCCCCGGAAGGGACTGGAGCACGCCTTCGCCCAGGGCTCGCGCCGCGTGCTCCGCGAGCAGGTCCACGCTGTCGGGTGTGGTCTCGGCCGGCTTCACCACCACCGTGTTGCCCGCCGCCAGCGCCGGCGCACAGCGCCAGGCCGCCATCAGCAGCGGGTAGTTCCAGGGGAGGATCGCCCCGACCACGCCGACCGGCTCCCAGCGGACCCAGCTCTCATGGCCCGCCACCAGGTGGCCCGAGGCCGGGGCGGTCCGGGTGCGCGCCGCCGTCGCGTAGAACCGGAACAGATCCGCCACCTGCTCGATCTCGCCCGCCGTCTCCGTGTCGGGCTTGCCCGTGCCGGCCCGCTCGCGCGCCGCGTAGTGCGCCGCGTGCTCCTCGACCAGGGCCGCGAGGCGGTCCAGGCGCCGGCCCCGCTCCTTCGGCGTCAGGGCGCTCCAGCCGGGGAGGGCGGCGCGCGCCGCCGAGACGGCCGTCGCCACCTCGGGCTCCCGGGAGAGGAGGGCCCTGCCGCGGGTGCGCCCGGTGCGGGGATCGGTGAGCTCGGTCAGCTCGGCCTGTTCGGTCCCGGCCGGTTCGCTGGTCATGGGATCGCTGGTCATGGGTGCCTTTCGCCTGTGAGGTTTCGCAGGGGTTCACACGTCGTACGAGCGCAGCCACAGCTCCAGGGTCAGCACCAGCCAGAGCTTGCCGCCCTGGCGGGGCAGCAGCAGGCCCTCACCCTTCAGCCAGGTCCGGATCGTGTCCTGGCGGAACAGGCCCCGCTGCCGGGAGCGGCGGCCGAGGAGTAGCTCGTGGCCCAGTTCGCGCAATGGACCGGTCAGCCACTGCTGGACCGGCACGCGCATGCCGCTCTTGGGACGGTCGACCACCGTGCCCGGGAGCAGGTCCCGTACGGCCTCCTTGAGGATCCACTTCTCCGACGTGCCACGGAGCTTGTAACCGGGCGGGGTCGCGAAGGCGTGGTCGACGACCGACCGGTCGAAGAGCGGGGAGCGGCCCTCCACGCCCTGGGAGGAGGTCAGGCGTTCCACCTTCGTCAGGATGTGGTGGGCCCCCTTGGTCCGCAGGTTGCAGTGGAGCAGCCGGTTGAGGAGGTGGTCCATGCCGTACGGGCCGCCGGCCTCCCGCATCAGGTAGGGCTCCACGTGGCGCTGGGGGCGCGGGGCGTCCTTCAGGGCGTCGAGCGCCGGGGCCGTCAGCAGGACCGGGAGGTCCGTCCAGCACTTGCGGTACGAGCGCAGGTAGGCCGTCGCCCGGTCCTCGTCCCAGGGCGCGCCGGGCGTCCGGTGCATCTCCTGGACCAGCATCGGGAGGTTCTTGGGTCCGCCGAAGACCGGGTCGCCGCCCTCGCCGTTGAGGACCACGGAGGCCCCGTCCGCGGCCACGGCCTCGGCCAGCATCAGGTTGGGCACCGTCAGGGGGTCGCCCACCGGGCTGTCCAGCAGCGCGGCGGCCTCGGCCAGTCGCGCGGCCACGGCCGCCCCGGAGACGGTCAGGACCCGGTGGCGGGTGTGGCAGTGGGCGGCCACGAGGCCCGAGTAGCCCAGCTCGTTCGGCAGGTCGTCGCCGAAGCTGATCGAGTACGTGTGGACCGGGTGGGTGTGGAGCTTCGCCGCCAGGGCGGTGACGAGGGAGCTGTCGATGCCACCGGAGAGCAGCACCGCCGCGGGCTCCGCCGCGGGCAGCCTGGCCGCCGTCGCCTGCTCCAACAGGGAGCGCAGGGTGAGTGCATGGCCCGTCGCGTCGTCGGCCGGGCCGGTGTCCCCGATGGCCTCGCGGGGCTCCCAGTACACCGTTTCGGTGGTCGTGCCGTCCCGGCCCAGCCGCAGCACCCGGCCGGGCAGCACCTCCCGTACTCCGGTGAGCAGGGTCTCCTCCCCCGGCAGGTACGCGAAGGTGAGGAAGGAGCGCACCGCCGACAGGTTCATGGACGTGCCGAGCGCCGGCCAGCGGCGCAGCGCCCGTAGCGAGGTGGAGGCGGCCCACGCGCCGCCGGCCCGCGCGTAGTAGAGGGTGCGGGCGCCGACGTGGTCTCGGATCAGGACCAGGTCGGGGCCGTCCAGCACGGCCAGCACGAACATGCCCTCGGCCAGTGCCACTCCGGCCTCACCGAGCAACGCCCAGCAGTGGAGGAGGAGTTCGGCGTCGGAGCAGGTGGGGCGCGGCGCGGTGCCCCGGGCCGTGAGGGCGGCGAGCAGCACCGGACGGTTGTGGAGGGTGACCTCGCCGGCCGCGGTGCGCCCGTACGCGGTGAACGGGCCCTCGGCGCGGCCGGGTTCACCGGTGATGAGGCCCAGCCCGGCGCCCGGTACGTCCACGGGGTCGCAGCCCCGTCCGGCGGCGCCCATCGCCTCCAGATGGGCACGGGCCTGCCCGGTGGTGTCGGCCAGGCAGGCGCACAAGCGTGCCACGGACAGCTCCCTTCCCTCGTGCTCGTGTGTTCCGTCCTGGGGCCCGGCCTCCCGGCGGAGCCCCGGTTCAGCCGAAGTCGTCGTCGCTCCAGGCGTCCTCGTCGCCGTCCCAGCCGGATTCCCAGCTGTCGTCGCCGGAATCCCCGCCGGAATCCCCGCCGCCGTCGCCGCCGTCGCCGCCGGAGGACGAGGCCTGGCTCTGCTCCTGTTGGCGGCGCAGGGCCTCTTCCTCCTCCGGGGTCATGCTCAGCGGCGGCAGTTGGGCGGCCGTCACGGCCATGCTCGCCACCCCCAGGCCGGCGAGGAGGGCCCCCATCCGGCCGCCGAACGAGGTCCGGTTGACGGTGACCCGCTCGCCGCGCGGCCAGACGGTGCGGCCGTACCCGATGTCCCGGGCGTAGATCGCCGTGCCGTCGCCGAAGGTGCGTTTGATGACGCGGTCACCGAGCAGCTCGTCGGTCCCCGAGGCTGCCCGGTTGTCGTGCCAGCGCACCACGTGGGGGCGGCCCGGCGTGCGGCTGCGCCACTCCTCCAGACCGTCTTCGTACCTGCGGTGGACCGTGCCGTCGGCGAGGAGTTCGTCCGAGTAGCCGATCTCTTGGGGCCGGATCATCGTGTGCGCACCTCGGGTGTGTCGGTTCGGTCGCGGGGGCCGCTCACGCGGTCGGCCAGGTCATGAAGCCGGCGGTGCGCAGACCGCTCAGCTCGCCCCACAGGGAGTCGCGGGGCGGCCGTGGGCCCCGGGCCAGGCGCAGCACGGTCCGCACCAGCCGGGCCGGCGGTACGGCCGCCACCTCGGCGAACCGGCCCCGCGCCAGCCACGCCGCCTCGCGCGGCCGCAGCGCGGCGGGCCAGTCGCCGCCCGCCTCCGGGGCGAGGGCCGGGCCGCGGCCCGCCGGCAGGCGCAGGGCGGCGGCGTGCCGCGGTACGAGGCCCAGGGAGCCGACCCGCACCCCGGGCAGGGGGCCGAGGGCGGCCCGTACCCGGGCCGGGAGCGTCACGCCGTCGGGGCTCGCGTCGTGCAGGACGTACACCGTGGCGTCGTCCGCCCGCTCCAGGGCCGCGAGGAGGCCAGGGGCCAGGGGCAGCGCGTCGGGCGCCGCGAGGACGGGGCAGGCCGCCTCCAGGTGGACGTGGTTGGCCAGCAGCATCGCGGCGAGCGAGCGGTCCTGGCAGAGGAGGAGGCGCGGCAGCCCGTAGGCGTACAGGTCCGGGTCGGCCGCCGGCCGGCCCTCCCCGTACGCCCGTTGCGCCGGTGGCCGTACGGCCGGCAGCAGGCGCGGTACGGCCTCCCGGCCCCGCGCGTCCAGGACCCGGGTGAACGTGGGCAGGCGCAGGGCCGGTGGCGGGGTGCCGGGGACACGGCGCAGGAGCGGCGCGGCGGGGCTGAGCACCCGGCAGGTCTCGTAGTAGAGCTGCCGCTCGGTGAACCGCAGCCCGCCGGGATCGGCCGCGCGGGCGGCGGCCTCGGCGATCGCGCGGCCGACCAGCCGGTCTGTCGTACGCGTACTCATGCGCTCGACGTGCCTTTCGTCTCAGGGGCGTCGGGCCAGGTCAGGAAGCCGTACGCCGGCGCGGCGCCGGAGTCGGCCGCGGCCATCGCGACGGCCCGCTCCACCGCCTCCTCGACCACCTCGGCGAGCCGCGCCGGCGACACGGCCGCGATCGGGCTCCAGAACCCCTCGGCCAGCCAGGCGGCGTCCTCCTCGGACAGGCCTGCCAGGGCTCGCAGTTCCGCGGCGTCCACGGCCGGGGCGTGCGCACCGGCCGGGAGGCGCGTGACGCGGTGGACGGCGCCCCGCCGGTCCCGGACCGCGGACGCCGGCAGCCCGGCGTCCACCACGGCCCGGTTCGGGTGGGCGATGCGCAGGAGCGGCGTCAGCAGCGCGCCGAGTGCGCTCGCGTCGTGCAGCACCACGACCGGGAGCCGGCCCGGGAGGTCCACGAGGGCGAGGTGGGCGGAGTCCGGGTCCGCCTCCACCAGCACCGCGCGCACGCGGGCCGGCATGTCGTTGGCCTCCAGGAACACCGCGACGGCGTGGTCGGTGCACAGGATCACGGCCCTGGGGCGGCGCGGCTGCGGCGCGCTGTACCCCGGGATGCGCCTGCCTTCGTCGACCACGCCGGGCGGCAGGCCCCCGTACGCCGACCGCCAGTTCCCGTTCATCATCCGCCGGAAGTCCGACTCGGTGGGGGTGAGGGACGAGCCCATGGGCAGGGCCGGGTCGTACGGGAGCAGCTTGGGCGCCGCGATGAGTACGGCGACGGCGGCGGCCGCGGCCAGGAAGGCGGGGAATCCGCTGCTGAGGACCCAGCAGACGGCGAGTCCGGCACTGAGCGGCAGCGACACGAGCCGGCGGACCCAGGGCCGGACCCCCCGCGCTTCGCGCGCCCGCCAGGCGCGGCTGTACGTACGGGAGCGGTACCAGAGCTGGGTGATGGTCACCTGGAGGCGGCCGTGGTCGGTGAAGGACTCCACGCAGCGGCGGATCCGCAGGTCGTGCATGCCGCGGCCGTCGGCCTTGGGGTCCAGGGCGAACCGGCGCTCGCAGTGGGAGCACACCCGGCCCGTGCGCTGCCTGCAGTTCAGCGAGGTCGAGCAGTTCGGGCAGATCACGGTGCACCCTCCGCATCCGGGCCGTCCCCGGCCGCCGTCCCGGGCCAGGTCATGAAGCCGACCTGCGCGGCGTGGCGCCGGTCGGCGTCGACACTGCGGCCGATCTGCTCGGCGAGCCGGTCGAGCACGGCGAGCAGCCGGACCGGGGGCACGCCGACGAGCGGGAACCGCCAGCCCTCCGACAGCCACTTGAGCTCCTCCGCGGTGAACTCGCCGAGGGCGGTGAGCCGGCTCATCTCCTCATGCGCCGGCTTGCGGCCCCGGTCCCGGTACGGGACCGCCTGCGGCAGGCCGCGGACCGTGCGCATCGACAGCCCGGCGTCGACCACCGGGCGCCCGGGGAGGGTCTCGCGGAGCCGGTGCAGGAGCAGTTCGCCGCCCGCGTCGGCGTCGTGGAGCACCAGGACCGGGCAGCGCTCCGGCAGGGCGGGGACGTCCTCGATGCTCCGGACGACGATGATGCCACGGCGGTCGGGCAGCCCGTCGGCGGCGAGGAACGCGGCGACGGAGGGGTCGGGGCAGACCATGACCATCGCCCAGGCCGCCGCGCCGGCCGGCTGCCGCGTCCAGGGGTCGCCGCTGTCGTCGACCACGCCGGGCGGCAGTTCCCCGTACACCCGCAGCCACGCGGCGAGTTCGTAGGAGCGGAAGGAGTCGCGGGGCACGGGCGGGATGCCCCGGCCCGCGCCCCGGTGCCGGGCGATGTAGATGCCGGCCGAGGTGACCAGGAGGGCTCCGGCGACGAACGGGATGAACGCGGGCGTGCCGGAGAAGGACCAGACGGTGAGGAGCACTCCGCCGAAGAGCGCCCAGCCCGCGCATCCGGGCGCGAACTCGCTCTCCCCGATCCGCTTACGCGACAGGGCGTACCACAACTGGCCGGGGGTGATGCGGATCCGGCCCTCGTCCGTGAGCTGGGTGGCGATCCGGCGGACCCGGAGGTCGCTCAGGCGCAGGGAGTTGGTCTTGGGGTCCAGCGCGTAGCGGCGTTTGCAGTGGCTGCACGTGTTGTCGGTGCGCTCCTTGCGGAGCAGGTTGCGTTCGCAGTGGGGGCAGATCACCGGCCGGCCTCCAATGCGGTGGCCACCCGGCGCAACCGTGCCGCCAACCGCTCGCGCACGGTGGTGCCGGCGATGCCGTGGACCCGCTGGGCGCGCTCGATGCCGCGCAGTGCGGCGGCGAGGACCCGGTAGTCGGTGGCGGCGGCGACCGCGGGGACGGTACGCCCGGCGGGCCCGGACCCGGGAGCGGGCGGCACGGCGCGGGCGGTCGCGCGGTGTTCGGCTTCCGCCGCGGTGATCGCGTAGTCCTCGTGGTCGATCCCGTAGCCGGTGTTGGCGGCGAGGATCGTGAGCGGGGACTCACCGCGGTTCGCGAAGGAGTGCGGCATCATCTCGGGGATGCGGATCAACATGCCGGGTGCGAGCGGGACTTCGGCGACCCGGCCGCGGTCCGGGTCGTAGAGGCCGCAGGCGGCGTGGCCGAGGCTGAGGACGAAGTGCTCGCCTCCGTGCGCGTGCGGGGTGAAGGCGCTGCGCGGGCCGACCACCCCCAGTTTCACCGTGGCGTTGGACGGCCGCTCCGGCGAGGTGGCGGCGTCGCCCACCAGGTAGTGCGCGAACTGCCCGTCGTCGATGAAGCGCAGGAACTCCCGCTCGGGCCCGAGTTCCCGGCTGCCCTCCCGGTCGGCGAGGACGATGCTGCCGTCGGGCCTCAGGTGGTACAGCTCCACGCCGCCCGGCAGCCCCCGTCCGGCGTGGTGCGGCAGGTCCTCGGGTATTCCGCGGATCTGCGGTGTGCGGTCGTACGGTCGTGCGGCCATCGCGCCTCCCCCTGACGCCCCGGTGCGCTGCACGCGCCTCGCACGCGCATCGTAAGGCCCTGATCCGCACCAGGGGGAGGACTCGGAGCGACACCCCGACAACCGGCGGGTGGCCGGCCGGGGGAACGGGGTCTCACGAAGGGGATGGGGACAAGCCGTGAACCAGTGGGAGCGCTCCCAGCGTGCAGACTGGACGCAGTTGGCGTCAAGAGGCGCGAAGAGTCGAACCCTTGCGCCGGGAACTTTTCCCGACTCCTCTTTTCCTCGGCGTCAGTTGCCGTTACGGTCTGGCCCAACCAGTGGGAGCGATTCCGTCAGTCGGCGCGCCGCCAGAGCGCGCCCTCACGCGAGGAGTCGCTCATGCGACACCCCCCACGCCTGTCCGCGCTGTTCACCGGGGCAGTGCTCGTGATGGCGAGCGGTACGTTCGCGGTCACGGGTACGGCCTCAGGGGCCGCGGCAGCACCCTTCTGCACGGTGGAGTACTCGGTCGTCGGCGAGTGGGCCGGCGGTTTCCAGGGCTCGGCCACCGTCACCAACAACAGTTCCGGAGCGCTGAACGGCTGGAGCCTCGGCTTCGGCTTCCCGGCGGGCCAGGCGGTGAGCCAGGGCTGGGGCGCCAAGTGGTCCCAGTCCGGGGCTGCCGTCACGGCCGCGAACGAGAGCTGGAACGCCACGCTCGGCACCGGCGCGAGCGTGACGGCCGGCTTCATCGCCTCCTGGTCGGGGACCAACACGGCGCCCGGCGCGTTCACGCTCAACGGAACGCCCTGCGCCACCGGCTCCGGACCGGCTCCTACACCCACGGCGCCGACGCCGACGCCCACCGGCCCGACCGATCCCCCCGACCCGGCCCCCGGGGCGCCCGAACTGGGCGTCACCGGCAATCGCCTCACCGACGGGAACGGCGCCACCCGCCGCCTCCTCGGCGTCAACCGCTCCGGAGGCGAGTTCATGTGCGTCCAGGGCCACGGCATCTTCGACGGTCCCGTCGACGACGCCTCGGTCCGCGCCATCGCCGACTGGCAGGCCAACACCGTCCGCATCCCCGTCAACGAGGAGTGCTGGCTCGGCCTCGACAACATCAAGCCCGAGTACCGGGGCACGGCCTACGTCGATGCCGTCAAAGGCCTGGTCGACCGGGTCCTCGCCCACGGCATGACCCCGGTCGTCGAACTGCACTGGACGCACGGCCAGTACACCGGCAACTCCGCCGGGTGCGCCGACGTCCACGCCTCCTGCCAGAAGCCGATGCCGAACGCCCAGTACACCCCGGCGTTCTGGACCTCGGTGGCGAACACCTTCAAGAACGACCGGCGGGTCGCCTTCGACCTGTTCAACGAGCCCTACCCCGACCGGGCCACGCCCACCGCCGCACAGGCGTGGACGTGCTGGCGCGACGGCGGCACCTGCCCGGGCATCGGCTACGAAGTCGCCGGCATGCAGGACCTGGTGGACGCCGTCCGTGCGACCGGGGCCCGCAATCTCGTCCTCGTCCCCGGCATCGCGTACTCCAACGACCTGAGCCAGTGGCTCGCCCACTCCCCCACCGACCCGACGGGCAATCTGGCCGCGGCCTGGCACGTCTACAACTTCAACACCTGTTCCGACGAGGCCTGTTGGAACAGCACCCTGGCCCCGGTCGCCGCCCGGGTCCCCCTGGTGGCGGGCGAGATCGGCGAGAACACCTGCGCACACGCGTTCATCGACCGCGTCATGAAGTGGTTCGACGACCGCACCCTCTCGTACCTCGGCTGGACCTGGAACACCTGGAACTGCTCCTCGGGACCGGCGCTGATCACCTCGTACGACGGCACGCCCACCGCATTCGGGACCGGGCTGCGCGACCATCTGCGCGCACTGAGCGGAAGGGCACCCGCGAAATGAAGGACCGGGCGCGCTGACGAGCGTCGACACGTACGGCTCCGGTCCGGACCGGAGCCGTACAGCCCTCAGGAGGAGTCCCGCACGATCAGCTCGGTCGGCAGGACCCGGCGCGGCTCCCCCGCCTCTGCCTCGGCCGCCTCCACCTCGACCCCCACCTCGGCGATCTTCTGGAGCAGCAGCCTGGTCATCGTGCGGCCCATCTCCTCGATCGGCTGGCGCACGCTGGTCAGGGGCGGATCCATCAGACGC
>NZ_JBVJUY010000019.1:0-165540 GCF_055604165.1 Streptomyces sp. NPDC037242 | reverse complement strand
CGCACGGGCCAGGGTGTACTCCTGCGTGCCCAGGGTCTCGATGACCAGCGTCGCCAGCATGCAGCCCAGCTGCGCGGAGCGCTCCAGGCCGACGCGGTGGTCGATCCGGCGGTCGACACGGTGCAGGCGCAGGTGCGGGCCGAGGTCCACACCGCCGACCGGGAACTCCTGGCCGCGGCCCGGCACAGCGGTGGGCGCACCGCCGCCGTCCTCGGCTGCGCGGTGGCGGCCGCCGCGGCAGCACTGGCCGAACCCGCCGTCCTCGGGCACACCCTCGACCTGCTGCTCCGCCGATCCCCGTCGGGCCCCGCCTGGACACTGCTGTGCGCCCTGGTCATCGCGGCCGAAGTGGCGCTGGACGCCGCGGCCGTACGGCTGACCGGCGCGGTGGACGGCCGCTCCACCGCCCGGCTGCGCAGGCTCGGGCTCAGCCGGCTGCTGCGGACGGCCCCGCACCACGCGGCCCGCCACGCGCCCGGTGAGACCGCCGCCCGGCTGACCGCTCACGCCACCGAGGCCGGGAAGGTCCCCGCCGCGGTCGCACACGCCGTCGCCGCACTGCTGCCGCCGCTCGGCGCGGTGGCCGCGCTCTTCCTCATCGACGTATGGACGGCGCTCGCCTTCCTCCTCGGCGTTCCCCTGCTGCTGCTCCTGCTGCGGGCCTTCGCCCGCGACACCCTCACCAGCGTCGCCCGCTACCAGCAGGTGCAGCTCGCGACCGCAGGCCGCCTCATCGAAGCACTGGCTGGAGCGCGCACGATCGCCGCCGCCGGTACCGCGGAGCGCGAACGCGCCCGGATCCTCGCGCAGTTGCCCGAGCTCGGCACCGAAGGCAGGCGCATGTGGCAGGTCTTCGGCGGCACGACCGCCCGGTCCGCTGCCCTGATGCCCATGCTGCTGTACGTGGTGCTCGCCGTCGGCGGCATCCGTCTGTCGGCCGGGGCCATCGGCGTCGGCGAACTCCTCGCCGCATCCCGGTACGCCGCGCTCGCGGCCGGCATCGGCGCCGTGACCGCAGGCCTGGCGGCCGTGGTCCGCGGCCGGGCCGCCGCCCGCCGGACCGCCGCCCTCCTGGCCCTGCCCGTACTCGACCACGGCCGGGCGCAGCTGCCGCAAGGCGGCCCCGGAACCCTGGAACTGCGCGACGTACGGGTCGTGCGCGGCGGCTCGACGGTCCTGCACGACATCAGCCTGGTGGTCCCCGGCGGTACCAGCCTCGCCGTGGTGGGCTCCTCCGGCGCAGGCAAGACCCTCTTCGCCGCCGTGGCCGGACGGCTGACCGACCCCGACGCCGGCGAGGTACGGCTGGACGGCGTACCCCTGCGGGAGTTGAGCGCCGACACACTGCGCCGCGAGGTCGGGTACGCCTTCGACCGACCCGTGCTGTTCGGCGAGACGGTCGGCGGTGCGATCGGATTCGGACCGCTTCCGGAGCCCGAGCCGCAGGCGGTGCGCGCCGCGGCCCGCGCCGCGCGTGCGGACCAGTTCGTACGGCGCCTGCCCCTCGGCTACGACACGCGCCTCGCCGACGCCCCGCTGTCCGGCGGTGAGGTCCAACGCCTCGGGCTGGCACGGGCGTTCTGCCACGCGGGCCGGCTCCTCGTGCTGGACGACGCGACCTCCAGCCTCGACACCGTCACGGCCCGTGAAGTCGAGCGGGCGCTCGCCCACGAGGTCCGGTCCGGCACCCGGATCGTGGTGGCGCACCGCCTCTCGTCCGCCGCCGGCGCCGACCTCGTCCTGTGGCTCGACCACGGGCGGGTGCGGGCGACCGGCACGCACGGCGAACTGTGGCGCCGCGAACCCGCCTACCGGGCGGTGTTCGCCGCCGACGTGGAGCCGGGAGCCGCACCGGAGGCCGAAGCGGCACCGGAGGCCGAAGCGGCACCGCAGGCCGACCGGGAGGTGGCACGGTGACCGAGCGCGAGGCCTGGCGCCGGGTGGCCCCCGAGGCCCGACGGTTCCTGCGCGGCCGCAAGGGCGCACTGGGAAAGCTGGCGGCCTGGTCGCTCCTGGAGTCCGCGCACACGTTCCTCGGCGGCTACGGCGTGGCCCGCGCCCTCGACGACGGCTTCCTCGCCGGCCGCACCACCACCGGCCTCGCCTGGCTGGCCGCGGCCGGGGCCGGGGCACTGCTCGGCGGGTTCGCGCTGCGCGGTGTGTTCGCCGGCCTCTCGGACCTCGTGGAACCGCTGCGCGACGGCCTGGTCCGGCGCGCGGTACGGCAGGCGTTGGACCGCGCGGTCGCCGACCCGGCTCGCGCCCCCGACACGGGCGCCGTGGCCCGGCTGACCCAGCAGACGGAAATGGCCCGGGACTCCTTCGCGGGGCTGGTCCTGACGGCACGTTCGTTCGTGTTCACCGCCGTGGGCGCCCTCGCGGGCATGGCCGCCCTGGCCCCCGTGCTGCTGCTGGTCGTGCTGCCTCCCCTGCTGCTCGGCGCGGCCGCCTTCCTGGCCACGCTGCGCCCCATGGCATCCGTACAGCGCCGTTCCCTGGATACCGACGAAGCGCTGTCGGACCGGGTGGCGGCGCTGGGGGCGGGGCTGCGCGACGTGGTCGCCTGCGGCGGACAGGCGGCGACACGGGCCCGGGTGGAGCCGCTGATCGCCACCCAGGAGCGGCTGGCGCGCGAGCTCGCCCGCTGGGCGGCCCTGCGCACCCTGGCCCTGGGCACGGCGGGCCGACTGCCGGTGATCGCGCTGCTCGCCGCGACGCCCTGGCTGCTCGGACACGGGATCACGGCGGGCACGCTGGCCGGCGGCCTCACCTACGTGGTGCAGGCCCTGCTGCCCGCCCTCAACTCCCTGATGACCGCGGTGGGTTCCGCCGGCACTCGGCTGCTGGTGGTACTCGAACGCTTCTGCGACACGGCGCCGCCGACTCCGGCCGGCCGCCGTGCGACGACACCACAGGTGAGCGGTCACCCCGGCCCGCGGAACGCCGCCGCGGCCGAACTCCGGGGCGTCACCTTCGCCTACGGCCCCGGAGCCGCTCCCGTACTGGACGCCCTCGACCTGGTCGTCAGGCCGGGGGAGCACCTCGCGGTGGTCGGCCCGAGCGGAATCGGCAAGTCCACGCTCACCGCGCTGCTGGCCGGGATGCTGTCACCCGACGCGGGGACGGTCCTCGTCGCCGGCGAGTCAGCCGGCCGGGAACCGGGCGGCACGGGACCGGACCCGCGGCGGACCCTGCTGCCACAGCAGGCCTACGTGTTCACCGGCACCGTCCGGGAGAACCTGACCCACCTCGCCCCGGGCCCGGACGGCTCCGGACCCGGGGACGCCCAGGTGCTGCGCGCCGTCGGCGCCCTGGGGCTGGAGGGCCTGGTCGAGCGGCTGGGCGGCCTGGACGCCGAAGTGTCCCCCCGACTGCTGTCCCGAGGGGAGAGCCAGCACCTCGCGCTGGCCGCCGCCTACCTCTCGCCGGCCCCGCTGCTCCTGCTCGACGAGGCCACCTGCCACCTGGACCCGCGTACGGAGGAGCGGGCCGAGCGGGCCCTCGCGGACCGGCCCGGCACCCTGGTCGTCGTGGCCCACCGCGTCTCGTCCGCGGCCCGCGCCGACCGGGTCCTCGTCCTCGACGGGACCCGCGCCGTGTGCGGCACGCACGCGGAGCTCCCCGCCGGCTCGCCCCTGTACCGCGAACTGGTGGGGAAGTGGACCCGGGCGGCGGACGAGTGGTGAGGGGACCGCGGCACCCGTCCGCGGCGGCCGCGGATCAGACCCAGCCCGCCTCCTGGGATATCCGGATCGCGTCGATGAGGTTGCGCGCGCCGGCCTTGCGGGTCGCCGCCGCGATGTAGTTGCGTACCGTCCCGGTCGCCAGGTGCAGCGTCCGGGCGATCTCGGCGATGGAATCGCCCTCCGCGGCCCGGGCCAGCACGCTCAGCTCCCGCGGGCTCAGCGGTACGGGGTCGGCCTCCATGAAGGCGGAAGCCAGCGAGGCGTCGATGAAACGCTCTCCCGACGCGACCTTCCGGACGGCCCGTACGAGCCGTCCCGGCGAGCCGTCCTTGTCGACGTAGCCGCGGGCCTCGGCCCGGAAGGCCCGGTGCAGCGCACCCGGCGCGCCGGTCGAGGCGAGCACCAGCACCGGGGACGGGGACGAGAGGGCCTGTCGGCCCGCACGCCCGCTGTCGGCCAGAACGGCCGTCGTGCCCGGACAGTCCAGGTCCACCACCGTCACGTCTGGTCGTAAGGACTCGGACTGGCGCACCGCGGTACGCCAGCCCGCCGACGTGACCTCGAAGGACCCTTCCGATCTCAGCAGGGCGGCCAGGGCCGACCTGACGAGGCTGACGCTGTGCAGGACGAGAACCTTCGTCATCGTGTGCTCTCCTCGGTGAACGAACCAACGGCACCACGCGGTTGCCCCCGTACACGGGTGATGGAACGTCGCTTCGGGGGGCGTGCAGGGGCGTACGGCCAACTTGGCCGAGATTCCCAAGGATTCCGTTTCTCTTCGGCGAGTAACCCCCTTGAACACTCGCCCCGTCTCGACACGACGCGCCCGGCGATCAGGCGGCCGGGTCCTCGCCCGCGGTCCACTAGACGCCCACCCCCTGGCGGACCACGACCCAGCCGTTCCCCTCCCGCCGGAACTCCCAGTCGTACGGCCCGCCCATGGAATAAGGGGAGGCGGCCGCCCCGGGCGCGGGATCGGTCACGAACCACATGTAGCCGATTCCGGTGGCCACGTCTCCCGCCACCTCGAAGTGCGTGTTGAGGACGTGGTGTTGCATGGTGGCGTAGGGCGCTTCCGCTTCCTCCACCTTGGCCCTGATTGCCTCCCTCCCGCGGATCGTCCCCCACGGCGCGAACTCCAACACCGCGTCTTCGGCCCAGCAGTTGGACCAGGCCTGCCAGTCCTTGTGGTCCAGCGCCCGCCATCCGCGGACCATGAGCGCGCGCAATGCCTCCTTGTCCTCAAGGGCCCGCAATCTGCGGGACAGATGGGTCATTGGGCACTCGCAGCGGGCCGGACCACGATCTCGTTGACATCGACCCCGGCCGGCTGGGAGACGGCGTACGCGATGGCATCGGCGATGGCGGAGGCGGGCAGAGCCACGGCACGGTAGGCCTTCATGGCCTCCCTGGCAGCGGGGTCGCCGATGCCGTCGGCGAGTTCGGACTCGGTCACGCCGGGGGAGACGAGCGTGACGCGGATGCTGCCGTCCGCGGACTCCTGACGCAGTCCCTCGGAGATCGCGCGGACGGCGAACTTGCCGGCGCAGTACACGGCGGCCGTCGGAGAGACCTCGTACGCGCCGACGGAGGCGATGTTCACGAAGTGCCCGCCGCCTTGGGCACGCATCAACGGCAGCGCGGCGGCGATCCCGTACAGGACACCCCGTACGTTCACGTCGATCGTCCGGTCCCACTCGTCGACCCTCAGCGCGGCGAGCGGCGAGAGCGGCATCACCCCTGCGTTGTTGACCATCACGTCCACCCGGCCGTAGCGCTCGCGGGCGGCGGATACGAAGGCGTTCACATCGGCGGAGTCCGTGACGTCCAGGCGGCAGTACGCCGAGGTGCCTCCGGCTGCGGTGATCTCGCGGGCCAGCGCGTCGAGACGGTCGGTGCGGCGCGCGCCGAGGAACACCCGGTGCCCGTCGGCGGCGAGGCGGCGGGCGGTCGCCTCCCCGATTCCGCTGCTCGCTCCGGTGATCGCCACGACCTTGGCTGAGTCTGTCATTCCTGCGGTTCCTCTCGGTCGAAGGGCGGCGGGATCGGGAGAGTTCCTCCGCGCCCGCCGAGCGGGCCTGCGCCCGCAAGACGTCGGCATGCCCGTGCACGGCGTCCGCAGGGTCAGCGGACTGCGCCGGGAAGAGGTCGCCGTCCTGGCCGGCGTGAACGTGGACTACTACACGCGCCTGGAACAGGGACGCGAACGCCACCCTTCGGCCCAAGTGCTCGACGCCCTCGGCCGCGCCCTGCGTCTCGACCCCGACGCCTGCGCGCACCTGCACCGACTGGCCGGGACGGCGCCGGCCGTTCCGCTCACGCCCACCGCCCCGGACCGGGTGGGGCCCGCCCTGCGTCAACTGCTGGACGGCTACCCGGGAGCCCCGGCGTTCGTCATCAACCGGGCCTTGGACGTCCTCGCGGCAAACGCCCTCGCCGAGGCCCTGTACTCGCCCTTCGACCCGGCCGACAACCTCGCCCGCCTGGTCTTCCTCGACCCGGCGGGACGGCGCTTCCACATCCGATGGGCCGACACGGCGCAAGCCGTGGTGGGCCACCTGCGCCAGGCGGGCCTCGATCCCGACAACCCGCGCCTACGAAGCCTCGTGCGAGAACTCACGGACCACAGCGCGGACTTCACCCGCCTGTGGCACACCCACGCCGTGCGCGGCAAGACCTCGGACCTCAAGCACCTCCTCCACCCGGGCGTCGGCCCCCTGACCCTCACCTACCAGGCCTTCGACGTACGCGAGGCGCCGGGCCAGCAACTCATCGTCTACCAGGCCGACCCCGCCACCCCCAGCGCCGAGGCCCTCACCCTCCTCGGCTCCCTCCACGCCACCGCGCAGTGGACTTCGCCCTGACGCCCGTCGCGCTGTCAGCGATTGGCCGTCAGGGGAGCGTGGTGGGAGTGGGCAGGTTGTGCCATGCGTGGCTGCAAGTGCCTTTGCAGTACGTCTGTCTGCGGCGGGTGTCGGCGACTGCGAACACGGAGACGAGGACGCGGAACGCCTTGACGTGTTCGTTGGCGGGGAGGCCGGAGAACCCGTAGCGGGGTGGGTCCATGCAGATCATCACCGCCGGGTCGGCCGTCGGCTTCACCCCCGGCCGTGCCACGCCCGCACGGCCGTCCGCGGCCGTGATGTGCGCTTGCATCCCGTAGCGGGTGACCTCCTGCAGCACCTCCTGCCGGATCTCCGGCGACAGGCCGGAGAACCAGGCCACACCGTCGTCCAGCGTGCGGAGTTCCTGGGCGATCGCGTTGACGATCTCCTCCGTCCCGCCCCAAAGGGATGAGCCGTCCGCCCCGCTTGTTCCGGTCATCGTGCGATCATTCCATCCCGCCGGTCCGGGGTGAGGTCCGGTGGTCCCTGAATCACGGACCCGGGTACGGAGTGATTTCGGCCAGACCGTAGCCTTCTGGCCATTAGTGCTGCTGGGAGGGGTTACGGAGTCATGGAACGCAGGCCTGGGCGTAGAAGAGGCATCTGGGCGATCGTCCTGCTGGTGCTGGGCGTCGCACTGATCGGCGGTCCGATCGCGTTCATGCTGAGCCGGTTCACCGCAGCCCATCAGTTCGGCGACAGCATGCAGCCCACCCTCGTCCGCGGAGACCTCATCGTGCTACGCAAGGAGCCGTTCGAGGTTCGGCGCGGCGAGGTGGTGATGTACGACCCGAGCGGGTGGGGGCTGGAGGGGCCGTTCCTCGGCCGCGTGGTGGCGGTGGGCGGCGACCGCATCTCCTACGCGATGGGGGACGGGTCCCTGACCCTCAACGGGCAACGGCTCGACGAGCCCTACGTCAAGGACGCGCCCGGCGACGGCGGGGTGCCCTTCGACGTCACGGTGCCGCAGGGCCGGGTCTTCATCCTGGGCGACAACCGAGGCAACGCTGCGGACTCCCGCTTCCACCCGGACAGCAATAAGGGGACGCTGCCGGTGTCGGCCGTGATCGGGGTCGAGGAGGACCAGGAGAGTCCGATGTCGGTGGGCCTCGGCCTGTCGATGTTCGCCGGCGTGTGCCTCGTGCCCGTGGGGATCGGGCTGGGGATCGCCGCATTGGTGGTGCGCCGGCGCAAGCCCGCGCCGGTGGGACCCGTCTGGGGCGCGGTGCACGTCGACCAGCCGTAACGGACGGCGTGGGGGCGTCACCTGGTGTTGGGCACGGGCCGGTGCGGCCCGGCGGTCACTGATCCCGTCTCCAGGACCTTGGCGGCGTAGGCGGCGATGGCGCAGAACGCGACGGGGAGGAAGAGCGTGAGGCCGAGCGGTACGAGGTGGGTCATGGGCCCGATCACCGCCGGCCCGGCGAGCATGCCGAGGTAGCCGAGGCCGGCGACGCGGGAGACGTTCGTTCCGGCGGTGTCCGGGTCGAGGTGGCCCGCGGCGCTGAAGAGCTGCGGGACGCAGCCCGACAAGCCGATGCCCATGAGGGTCCAACCGGTCAGGGCCAGCGGGACGTTGGGGGAGAGGGCGGTCAGGGTCAGGCCGCCCGCGGCGATGGTGGCGCCGTAGCGCAGGACCGAGGTGGCGCCGATACGGGCGGTCACCCGGTCGGCGAGGAGCCGGCCGATGGTCATGGCGGTGGCGAACGCGCCGAATGCGAAGGCCGCGGTCGCGGGGGGTGCGCCCAGGGCGTCCTTGAGGTGGAGGGTGCTCCAGTCGTTGGCTACGCCCTCGCAGAGCATGAGCATGAAGGCGAGCGCGGCCAGGATCCAGATGCGTCGGGACGTGCCGGAGCGGGCTCCCGGCTTGGCCGCTTCCGCTTCCGCGGCTGCTACCGGCGCGGGTTCACGGGGGAGCAGGGCAGGAGCCGCGAGGACCGCGACGGCGAGTCCGGCCAGGGCAGTGGCGCCGAGCGTGGCGGCCGGGTCCCAGCCGCGGCTGAGCGTGAGCGCCCCGGCCAGCGCCGCGAGGACGCCGCCGATGGAGAACATGGCGTGGAAGGCGGACATCACCGGTCGCCGGTAGCCGTGTTCGACCTGTACGGCGTGGGTGTTCATGCTGACGTCCAAGGCTCCGTTGCCCAGACCCAGCAGCAGCAGGGCCGCGCCGAGGGTGACGGCATTGGTGGCCAGGCCGGGCAGGATCACGGCCGCGCTGCACAGGGCGGCGCCCGCCGGTACGGCCTTGCGGGCGCCGACGCGGTCGGTGAGCGGTCCGGCCAGCCGCATCCCGGCGAACGCGCCTGCGCCGAGCACCAGGAGCAGCCATCCGAGCAGGGCGTGACTGATGCCGGTGCGCTGTTCCACGATGGGTATGTGGACGATCCACATACCCATGAGGAAGCCGTTGAGGATGAAGTAGGCGAAGGTGGCCAGCCGTCCGAGACGGAGCGATCTCTGCATGCATTCGAACATAACAAACACGTCCAGTGTTTGAAACTTGCCTTTTCGAACGCAGGCGGTGTTCAATGAGGGCATGAGTGCAGAACGCTTGAGGATGATCACCGACGCCGTACGCGGCCGTGGCCGCAGCAGCGTCGCGGAGCTCGCCGAGCTCACCGGCGCCTCGGAGATGACCATCCGCCGCGACCTGGAGGCACTGGCCGAGCAGGGTGTACTGGAGCGCTACCGAGGCGGCGCCCGCAGCCTGATCCTTCGCGGCGAGGAGCCCCCCTTCGCACTGCGCGCCCAGGAGGGCCTGGAAGCCAAGCGCCGCATCGCCGTCGAGGTGGCCGCATTGATCGCGGACGGCGAATCGGTCGTCCTGGACAGCGGAACCACCTGCCTGGAGGTGGCCCGCGTCCTCGCGGGCCGCCGCCTGACCGTCATGCCCCTGTCGCTGCACGCCGCCAACGCGCTGACCGACGCACCGCAGGTGACTCTGCTGCTGCCCGGCGGCCAGCCGCGCCGTGGCGAACTCGCCCTGACCGGCCCGCTCACCGAGGCATCCCTGGCCGCGCTGCGGTTCGACACCGCGGTCGTCGGCTGCTGCGGACTGACCACCGAGGACGGCCTGACCGCCTACGACCTCGCGGACGCCGCGGTCAAGCGTGCCGCCATCGCCTCGTCCAGCCGCGTCATCGCCGTCGCCGAGGCCCCCAAGCTCTCCCGGACCGCCCTGGCCCATGTGGCACCGGCCGCCGCGCTGCACGCCGTCATCACCGACCAGGCAGCCCCCACCGAGGCCACCGACGCACTGCGCGCGGCCGGCGTCACCGTACGAAAGGCATGACCTCCATGAGCACCACCGTCCTCTTCGACATGTTCGGCGTCATCGCACGCCACCAGTCCGAGGAAGGAAAGAGCCGCCTGATCGCCCTGGCCGGCGTGCCCGCCGCAGTGTTCTGGGACGCCTACTGGTCACTGCGCCCGGCCTACGACCGCGGCGACACCACCGGCCCCGAGTACTGGCATAGCGTGGCCGAAGTCCTCGCCACGGACTTCGACGCCCAGCGCATCGCCGACCTCATCGAGGCCGACGTGGCCAGCTGGAGTGCGGTGGACGGCGAGATGGTGGCCCTCATCGAGGAACTGGCCGCATCCGGCCGGCACATCGCCCTGCTGTCCAACATCCCCGAAGAGCTCGCCGTCCACTTCGAACAACGGCACACCTGGCTGAAGCACTTCGAGGTCCGCGCCTTCTCCTGCCGCATCGGCCATGCCAAACCGGAGCCGGGCGCCTACGAGTGGTGCCTTGACGCCCTCGGCCTCCAACCCGGCCGCATCCTCTTCGTCGACGACCGCCAGGAGAACATCGACGCCGCACGATCCCTCGGCCTGCAAGGGCACTTGTTCACGACCGCCGCCGAACTGAGGAAAGCCCTCGCGTAGCCCATCATGTTCTGATGCGTACACACCACATGATCACCGGCATCGCCGCCGCGGCGGCTCTGCTCGCCCTCACCGGCTGCTCCAGCGACCCCGAGCCCGCTGACACGGCCAAGGCCTCACCGTCGACCGTCGCCACCCCCTCGGCGGACCGATCCTCCGCAGGCATCCCCCCGAGCCCGGCGCCCGCACAGCGCGCCGCCTACCTCGCCGCGCTCAACAAGCTCGACCCCGAGATCGTCGGCGGCAATGACGACAAAGCCATCAGCCGCGGGCTCAGCCAGTGCCAGGCCATGAAGGACGAGCAGGACGTCACGAAGCGCGTCGCACAGGTGGAGAGCCGGTTCACCGGGCCCAACCACCCTGAGGGGTTCGGGACCACGAAGAGCGCCGGCATCCTCGTAGCGGTTCAGGCCAACCTCTGCCCCACGTACTGACGGGGCGGACGACTTCACCACTTGAGACCCACTCCGTAGAGGGCCCGAGCGAGCGCTGCTTGCTCGGCCTTCCCGAACGTGATCTCGATGTCCCCGTCTCGGAAGATGCCCATGTCGGGCAACTCGGAGCCCCACAGCGACGCCCGTACTGCCGTGTATGCCGCCCCTACGGCGAGCAGGGCCAGGCCGTCGCGCGCCACGTCCGCGTCGGCGAACACGAAACGACCCGGCTCCAACAAGAGCCGGTATCCCGGCGGCGCGGGCCTCATGGCCTCCCGGGCCGCGGCGGCAAGGTCCACGCAGGCTGATCGTCACCTGTGGAGCGCGCAGGACCTCCGGCACGTAGCAAGCCTTGACCGCGCAGTGGACCCGCACGTCGAAGTGCGCCGAGAGCGTCGCGTGCAGGGCCGTGAAATTGTCGACGGCGCGATGTCGACTACGCCACCCGGCCCATGGCTTGTGCTGCCGCGGGGCGGGGTCTGCGCGCGATCACAGGCCGTTGATGACGTCCCATCGCTGCGAGGCGCCCCCGGTACACCTGGTGGCGTTGACGCGATCGTTCTCCATCCGGGCCAGACACGTGCCGCTCACCTTGTTCTTGATCAGCGCACCGGCGGTCGACGTATCGTCAATGGCCCACAGCGCCGCCTGGTCGGCGGCGGAACAGGACTTCATGGTCGGTTGACCGTTGCGCAGCGTGAGACACAGCTTGGTCGCCCTCTGGCGCAACGCGGTGTGCGCGATCGCGTTGTCCCAGTACCACACCTGATAGGCGTCGTAGTTGCACGTCGTGACGTACGGGCCGAAGTCGGCCCGGAAGTCCAGGCACTTCGGGGGCGAGGAGCGATCCTGGAAGGCGGAGCTCGACGGCGTCGCGCTCGCCGGTGTGGCATTCAGGCCCACGGCGACCACCACGCCCACTCCTACAGCAGCCAGCTTCTTCAGTAACACGACAGTCCTCCTCCGCTCGGCGCGGATCGCCGAGACGCTATCGAGTCTGCCCAAGGCGGGCCCGGAGGGTAAGTACGCCTCAAGGCATCCACGGCATCCAGGGCGTTCACGGGTTTTGCGCCGAAGGTGAAGCCGCCTGTCCCAGCCCGCCCCATGGGGAAGGGTTGTGAAGGTCGGTTCCGTGTCGTGATGGAGGTTCCCGTGCTCATGGTCCTGAACCGTGCGGTGCGCGCTTCGCCGTACTGGCCGGTGATGAGCAACCCGACTCTGCGGCGGATCCTCCCCGGCTTCGTGGTGTCCTCGCTGGGTGACGGCATGGCCGTGGTGGCGGTGAGCTGACTGGCGATCGAGCTGGCGCCGCCGGCGCACCACGGCGTCTGGGTCGCGCTCGCGGCGGCCGCCTACACCCTGTCCGGGGCGGTGGGCGCGCTGCTGCTCGGCCGGCTACTGCGCCACCGCAGGCAGCTTCGGAGCGCTCATGCTCCCCATGGGCCTCGGGGCACCGACGGCCGTGTCGGGCGTCTGCTTCGGGGTCGCCGGACCGCTGTGGCCGCCCTACTCGTCGCTGTCGACCACGCTCTTCCAGCGCTCCGTACCCACCGCCCTGCTGCCGCAGGCACGGGCGGCGAGCTCGGCGGTCCGGGTGCTGTCGGTTCCCCTGGGCACCGCGCTCGGAGGAACGCTGGTGGCAGGCCTCGGCGCGGTCGGGACGCTTCGGCTGTCGGGCGGGGCCCTCGCGGTGCTGGGCCTGGCCGCCGCGACAGCCCTGGCACTGCGGGCGGCCCGGACACCCCGGCCGCCGGCCGACGAGAAGAGCGGCCTCTAGGCCGGTGGCGGTGGCGGTGGCGGTGGCCGACCTCAGCTCGGCTTGCGCCACACGGAGATGTGCTTCGCGGAGTCCTGGGTGAACGGCGCACCGTCCCAGTCCGCGACGCGACGTTCCAGCTCCAGCCCGGCGATCCGTGCCATCAGGTCGAGCTCCGCCGGCCAGGCGTACCGGTGCCGGGAGTTGTCGCTGCGGTAGCGGCCGTCGTCGCCGTCGCGGGTGAAGTGGTGCGAGACGAGAATCTGCTCGACCAAGTCGAAGGTGTCGAAGCCGAGATGCTGCTCGGAGACGTCGAACGGCACCGCGACCTGGCCGGGTGGCAGGAACCGCAGCGGCGGTACGCCCAGCTCGATGACGAATCGGCCGCCGGGCTCCAGATGACGCGCGGCGTTGCGGAAGCACTCGACCTGCTCGTCCTGAGTGAGCAGGTTCGTGATGGTGTTGTACACGAGATAGACCAGGGTGAACTCGCCCGGGACGACGGTGGTAGCCATGTCCCCGATGGTCACCGGGAGCGCGCTCGCGTCGATCTTGCGCCGCAGCACCGCTGTCATGTGCTCGGACAGTTCGATGCCCACGACCGGAACGCCGCGTTCCAGGAGCGGGACGCCCACGCGTCCGGTTCCGATGGCGAACTCCAGTGCCCGGCCGTCGCCAGCGAGCTCGGCGAGGAAGGCGAGAGTCGGGCCGAGCACGGCAGCCGAGGATGATTCGGCCTCCTCGGCGTCGTATCGGTCGGCGGTCGCACGGGTCCACAGCTCACTGCTCGTCACGGACGGCCACTCTGCCGGGTGCCGAGGGGCGCTGTCGACGTATTTACGTCCTCCTTCCGACAGGATCGTGGCCGCGGCACGGCGAGTCCCGTCGGGAGCGGTCCGGGCGGGACTCGTCGGGTCTCACACCGCGCTCAGCGCGCTGCGGGTCGGCCAGCGGCAGTATCCCCAGCAGGCGCCAGGCACCGGATTCGTCGGTACGGGCCACACCCAGCGAGCGGAAGCCGCGGGCGGCGAAGCCGTCGGCGACCGAGGCGACGTGCTCGGCGGCCGGGTCGCCGTCGCAGAGCCGCGCGATGGCCTGCGGGGCGCCCTTGCTCACGTGGCACGTGGCGGGGCCGGGCCGGGTCCGGGGCCGAAGCCGATGGTGGCCTCGGTGCGCTTGGTGACGGGGTCGAAGGGGACGAAGTCGGTGACCTGGTGGAGTCGTACTGCTTCTCCCGGCCGTACCCGCAGTCGAGGCAGGTGGAGGCGTAGGACTCGTGGACGGTCTCGGGGGCGGTGCGGGAAGTGAATTCGCCGGTTGCGCTCATCGCGTTGTCCTCGCGACCGGTGTTGGACTTCCCGTCCGCAGTTGCTGCGGTGCCACGGGACCGGTGTCCGGTCTCACTCCGACCACTTCCAGGAAACCGCCGTGGAAAGCCCGGCAGGGGCCGCGAACGGCCTGTCTTCAAGAGGCCTAGGGCTGCCGGTCCGGGACGTTTCGTAAACGAAAGTGTGCTGCCCTTGCGTCGGTGAGTCGGCGTCCAGCCCTTGCTTAACCTATCGAAATTCGATAGGTTCCCATCGTAAGTCGATGGAGGGATGGGCCATGGGGAAGCTGACCGTATGGGCGCTGCGCTCCGTGCTCGTGGTGGTGCTCACGGGCAGCGTGGGCGTACAGGTGTTGATGGTGTGGGCGATGGCCACCGACCCGGAGGACGGGTCGCTCCCGCTGACGCCGCTGCGCCTGCTCACGATCCTGGGCCTGGCGTCGATCCAGGTCGCCCTGGTCTGCGTATGGCGGCTGGTGGCGATGGTGCGACGCGGAACCGTGTTCTCCGACGCCGCCTTCCGGTACGTGGACGTCGTGATCGGCGCGATCGTGGCGGTCGCCCTCGTATGGTTCGCGGTCACGGCCATCAATGCGCCGGGCCAGCGGGAGGACCCGGGTGTCACCGTCATCATGGCCGGGGTCGGCCTGGCCATCCTGGGGGTCGCGCTCTTCGTGCTCGTACTGCGCGCGCTGCTGGCCCAGGCCGTCGCGCGCGATGTCGAAGCGACGCAGATGCGGGCCGAGCTGGACGAGGTCATCTGATGCCGATCGCCGTCGACATCGACGTCATGCTGGCACGCCGGAAAATGTCCGTGGGGGAGCTCGCGGAACGGGTGGGGATCACCCCCGCCAACCTGGCCGTCCTCAAGAACGGCCGCGCCAAGGCAGTGCGCTTCACCACGCTCGCCGCGCTCTGCGAGGTGCTCGAATGCCAGCCGGGCGACTTGCTGCGCTGGGAAGCCGAGGACGCCGAGGAGCCCCCGCTGTCGGGCTGAGGCTGCGGCCAGCGGGGGCTTCGGTGTACGAGGGTCAGAGGTGTGCCGCGCGCTTCAGGCGGCCGAGGTCCACGAACTTGAAGTTGGTCTGGGTGCGGGCTTCGCCACCGGGGTCGGTGGTGACGGGGGTGTTGTGGCCGTCCTGGACGACCAGCAGGCCGTTCGGGAACTTCCGGCCCAGGGGTTCGCTGGTGACGGCGGCGCCGTCGCACTCCTCGGATCCGTCAGGGGTGCCGGGCTTGTCTCCCGCGGCGATGCGGAAGCCCTTGACGTACGCGTTGTCGCCGGTGCGCTCGAACACGGCGAAGGTGTTGTCACCCTGGCTGGAGGCCAGCAGGTAGCCCCCGCGGCGCGGGTCCTTGGGGTCGCGCCAGATCGTCAGGCCCTCCACGTCGGCGGAGACGTGCCGGCCGCCGAAGCCGGGGTCCTCGCCCGCGTCGCACTCCTCCGTCTCCGGGTTGAACGTGCCGGGCACGCCGAAGGAGCGGATCTTCTCGATCAGGCGGGGCGCGGACTTCAGGTCGGCGTCCAGCTTCCAAATGCCGACGTCCTCCTGCCCGGCGTACAGGTCGCCGGTGTCGGGGTCCACGACCATGCCCTCGACCTGGGGCCCCTCGCCCGGCTCACCGCACGGCGTCCACGACTTCCCGTCGGGCAGGGTGAAGGTGGAGGGCAGGGTGAGGGTGCGGACCGTGCGGTAGCCGATCGTGCCGTTCGCGTTCGGCCTCAGTTCGGCCAGCGCGAGGGAGGAGGCGTTGCGCCGGCTCGCGACCGCGAAGGAACGGCCGCTGCGGCGGTCGGTGTACGCCGTCAGGCCGTAGGCGCTGCGCTGCTCGTTGACCTCGTCCTGTCCGGAGGAGAAGACGTACGGGGCGGCCGTCCCGTCGGTGACGTCGACCAGCGGGGCCGCGCGCCGACTCGGGTCGATGCGGTAGAACCGCAGCTGGTCACGGCCGCGGTCGGAGACCACGGCCACGTCGTGGCGGCCGTCGGGGAAACGCACGCCGGTGATCAGATCGACGTTGTTGAAACGGCCGGGCTTGTCGCCCGCGCGGGGCGGCTGCGGGGCCGCGATGGCCTGCACCTCGCGGCCGTCCAGGTCGTACACCCGCAGGCCGCCTTCCTTGGCGGTGGCGATGACCAGGCTGCGGTCGGGGTTCTTCGCGTTGCGCCAGATCGCGGGGTCGTCGGCGTCGGCGTTGCCGCCCGCCTCGTCGCCGAACAGCGACGGCGTCTCCACGGAGGCCGTCACCCGGGGCAGCGACGGCGCTGCGGTGCGGTCCTCACCCGCGTGCGCGGGGACCGCGACCACTCCCAGCACCACGAGGGTCGCTGCGGCCACGGCCGTCGTCTGCCTCTTCGACGTCACACTCATCATGGTCTCCTGCTCACGGTGTTCAGGGCGGCTCGCCCCAACCGTGGTCTACCTGCGGGTAGCGACCATGGAGAGGATGTGGCGTGCACATGATCACGCCATGAAATCGGATCGACCCCGGGGGCGCAGGGGCGCAGGGGCGCAGGGGCGCGCAGGCGCGGAGGCCGGAGCTCGCTCCGCCTCCGCTCCCTCCCGCAACAGGGCGACACGCGCGTTGACGCGCGCGTTAGGGCACGACCTTGCCGACGCCGCCCTGCGCCTGGGCGGCACGCTGGTCGATCTGCCACAGCTGACCCTGAGTGTTGCTGACGTAGATCCAGCCGTTGACGGTGTCCAGCGCGAGGCCCGCGCACGTCCCCAGGCCGCTGGCCACCACGCGCTGCGCGCCGTCCGCTAGGGCGATCTCGTACAGACGCCCGTTCAGGTGGTCGATGGTGTACGCCCGTCCGGCGCCGTCGAGGGCCACGCGAATGGTGCTCGACCCGGGGAGGTTGGTCACGACGCGGTGCGTGCCGTCGCCCAGGTCGACCTCGTACAGGTGGCCGCCGCCGTCCTTCCGGCCGACGTACGCCTTGCCCCGGCCGTCCAGCGCCACTCCGCCGATGCCCTGCCCCAGGCCGGTGGCGATCGTGCGCTTCTGGCCGCCCGGCAGGTCGACGGCGATCAGCTGCCCGTCGAGCCAGCTGGCGACGTAGGCCTTGCCCGCCGCTGCGTCGAGCGCGACGCCGTACGCGCCCGACACGTCGGCGATCTTGCGGGAGGAGCCACTGGACAGGTCCGCCGCGAGCATGCGGGCGCCGCCGTAGTCGGTGGTGTAGGCCGTCCCACGACCGTCCGCCTGCACGTCACCGATGTCGCCCAGCGTGCTCGCGGCCGTGTACTGGGCGCCGGTGTCGACCTTCACCGCGGACAGCCTCTGGCCGCCCCGGTCGGCGACGTACGCCGTGTTCAGCGACGGGTCGACCACCAGGCCTTCGGACGCTCCCAGACCCGTCGCGATGAGGGCGTAGCTCCTCCTGTGGCCGATGAGCTTCGACAGGTCTTCCAGCTTCGGCATGTCTTCGGCGCCGATGCTCACCTTCGGCGGTCCGAACGCCTTCGTGGTCGCCGAGGCCATGCCGGATGCCGAACCGGGGTCTTCGGAGACCTGGCGCTGCGCGGCGGCCACGCCCTGGGCGTTCTGGAAGAGCGGGCCCAGGAAACCCATGACGTCGAACGCCCCGTGCGCGGTCTGGCGCACGAGCCATGGGTCGCGCTCGCTCTCCAGCTTGCGCACGGCCTCCGAGACGTCACCGGCTCCCGGAGCGTCCTGGCCCAGGGACTGGGCGGACTTGTCGGCGGAACCGGCTTGTTCTCCGCCGTTGTCGAAAATGTTCTTGAAGGACATGAGCTTCCCCTCCTGTCCCCTCCTAGAGGGGCTGCTTCTGGCTCTGGTAGTCGAGTACTTCCGGCTGGAACACCCGGTGTTCTCCCGTACGGACGGCGACGATCTCGGCCGTCCCCTTCTGCATGAACCGCTTGCCCTGGTCGGCGAGGTCGAAATGGCCGGCATCGAGGGAGGCGTCGCCGAGTTTCCACGCGATGACCCGGGAGTACTTCGGGTCGGAGGCCTGCGGCGGAGTCTCCTTGACCGCCACGGGCTCGGGGTAGTACAGGGCGACCCAGCCGCCGAAGGTGACGGGGAATTCGTAGTCGAACTGGCGGATCTGACGCCGCGTCGTGGCCATGACGTCCGCACGGCTGCTGATCTCGAAGCTGACCGACGACTGGTGCTTCCACTCGGTGGTCAGCGAGCCGCTGACGGAGCCGGTGATCCCGAGGAGGAGCTCTCCCCACAACTCCCCGGTGCCGGTGACGGAACTCGTGGCTGTGGTGTTGCCCGTCGCTTCCGTCTGGGTCTCGGTGTTGACGCCCTGGTTGTCCTTGCTGTTGAGCAGGGTGGTCTTCTGGTACTGCTTCATCTCCATGCTCTTCTGGAGCTGCTGTTGGAGCGATGCGATGGACTTCGCCCCGAAGGTGAGCTTCACCTCTCCCTGGAGCGACCAGCTGATCGTGTTCGAGATCGAGAATTCGACGGTGTCCGTCACGGTGATTTTGATCGGGTCGGTGCCATTGACGTACGTCTGCTTGGAGATCATGTCGGGAGGGGGCTGCTGGATGTCGCCCCGTTCCTCGACGACCGGTACGCCGACGTTCATGTAGGCGCGCCAGCCGCGCTCCTGCGCGGTCTCCTCTTCCGGGGGGAAGCCGCCGTAGCGCACCTTGTTCAGGGAGAACCCGATCGGTTCGATCTGCTCGCCCCCTCCCTCGGGGGTCCGCTTGAGCACGTTGCGCCGTTGGTTCCGCTGCATGATGTCGGCGGCCCTGGCGGCTATTTCGAGTTCCTCTTGATTCCGGGTGGTCAGCGGGTGGCGCATGAACACGTCGTTGATGTAGGCCGTTCCCACATCGTTCCTGGCGCTGGCATTTCCCATGCTCTTCAGACCCTCCCTGCGTCGCAGACCGGTGACGCTACGCAATCGGCTGCGGATGAACACCGAGCCGAACCCGCCACGGGGTGAGAACCGGACAGAGGTCGCTGACCAGGCGTTTTTCCGTACGGAGGCGGGCGTGTTCCCGAGTCTTTCCACGGTCTCCGGGGGCGCCGCTGCTGCTTGATCACTGGGGTCAAGATCCACGGGAGCGGTGTCGCGGCCGCCGGCACGGCCGGGCGCGGGAGGTGTCCGGATCCACGGTCCCGCGGCACCCCGGCGCTGCCGGGTCCGCCCCATCCGGCTCGATCTGGTCTCAGCCGAATTCCGGCGGGCGCACTTTGCGTTTTGCCTGACCACCCGTCGGGCACCCATTTTCGTGACGCGACGATGGGTGAATGCGATGCCTCTTGAGGGCGAGTACGGGCCGAGTCCAGCAGCGTGGGTGCGCGATCAGGTCGAGCTGTACGAGAGTTCGGGCGGCAGGCAGGGATCGACGCTCTGGGACACGGGCCTGCCCGTCGTCATCCTCACGACGCGCGGCGCGAAGAGCGGCAAGATCCGCAAGATCCCGTTGATGCGCGTGGAACACGAGGGGCGGTACGCGGCCGTGGCCTCGAAGGGCGGCTTCCCACGCCACCCGGTCTGGTACTTCAACATCAAGTCCGACCCGCACGTGGAGCTCCAGGACGGTCCCGAACGCCGGGACATGACGGCCCGTGAGATCACCGGGGCCGAGAAGGCCGAGTGGTGGGAGCGCGCGGTCGCCGCGTATCCGCCGTACGCCGAGTATCAGGAGAAGACCGACCGTGTGATCCCCGTCTTCGTGCTGGAGCCCGGGCGCGAGTAGGCCCCCAAGGCCAGGTCGGTGAACCCGCAAGCCCCATATACTTCTGCGGCTCGACAGCCTCCGCGCTGTCGGTGGGGAAGGACACACGGGGGCGTGATGGAGCTGCGGGACATCGAGATCTTTCTGGTCCTGGCCGAGGAGCTGCACTTCGGCCGGAGCGCCGAGCGGCTCCTGGTCTCGCAGGCACGGGTCAGCCAGGCGATCAGGAAGCAGGAACGGCGCATCGGCGCCGCACTGTTCGAGCGCACCAGCCGTACCGTGCGTCTGACCAGCGTCGGACGCCAGCTGCGCGACGACCTGCAGCCGGTCTATGCGGGCCTGCACGCGTCCCTGGAACGCGCCCGTCTGGCAGCTAGAGGTGTCACCGGCAAACTCCGGGTCGGCATGATGCCCTTCAACGTCGTCGACCTCCACCCGTACTGGAGGACCTTCCGCTCGCGCCATCCCCAGTGGGAGCTGGAGATCCGGCAGTTGGCGTACGTCGATCCGTTCGGTCGGCTCCGTGACGACGAAATGGACGTCCTCGTCACCTGGCTGCCCGTGGAGGAACCGGATCTCACCGTCGGCCCGATCCTGTGCACCGACCCCCGGGTCCTCGCCGTCGCCGGCGACCACGAGCTCGCGGGGCGGACGTCGGTACGGCTGGAGATGTTCGCCGACTTCCAGCACGCCGTCGCACCGGGCATGCCGCGTTACTGGGAGGACAGCTACCTACCGTTCCACACCGCCGAGGGCCGGATGATCGAGCGTGGGCGCCCCGTGACCAACGCCGAGGAGCTGATCAACCAGGTCGGCATGGGTGAGATCATCCACAGCTTCCCCAGCCACGTCACCCGGCACTGGGGCATGCCGAACATCCGCTGGATCCCCGTCACCGACCAGACGGCGCTGTCCTACGCCCTGGTCTGGCGCACCGAGGCGGAGAGCGAACTGATCGACGCTCTCGCCGGCACGGTCCGCGACCTCGGCGGCATGCGGTTTTGACCCGCCGTGCGATAACCGTCGAGTTATCGATCGACGCACCAATCGTGTGTTGATCCGGGATCCCTCTCACAAGAGGCTTTGAGCATCCGGGGAGGCGACTCGTCGACGTCTCGGCGGTGCCTTGTTCCTGGAGGAACCAGCCATGGCAGCACTGCCTGACACGGGCGCACCCGGTCATCGGCACCAGGAACTGGACACACGTGGAAGACAGGTTCGACATGACCGTGACGTACGCGGTGCACAACGCCTTACGAAGGGAGTTGCACCACCTTGCCAGGGCCACCGCCCGCGACGATCCCGATCCCCGGGAAGTGCTGCGCACCGCCGCGGGCTGGGAGCTGTTCCGGAGGGCTCTGTTCGCCCACCAGGCCGCCGAGGACGACGCGCTGTGGCCTTCCCTGCGGCAAGCCCTGCGTGGTCGCCCCTCCTCCCTGGCGCGGCTGGAGGTGATCGAGGCCGAACACACCGTGCTGGCCCGCCTGCTGGAGGCGATCGACCAGGCGCTGGCCGACACGGGTGTCGGACTCGACCTGTTCGGTGAGCTCACCTTCTCGCTGGTCACCGGCCTGCGAGGGCACCTCCGCCACGAGGAGGAGGTCATCTTCCCGCTGGTCCAGGCCGTTCTGAGCGATGAGCAGTGGGCGCATTTCGCACGCGTCCACGCTCGGAGGCTCCGAGCCGACGCGGCACGGATCCTGCCCTGGCTCCTGGACGGCGCCGCCGATCGGACCGTGTCCGCCGTTCTGGCGCAGCTCCTGCCGGAGTCCGCGCGCCACGCCTATGCGCACCGATGGCAACCCGCCTACGGGGTGCTCGACCGATGGGGTACCAGGACCACCGCGGCCGCCATCCGGTCGTGAACCCTGCCCTTCTTCCGCGTCTCCTTGCGCGGGAACCGGGGAGTTTCCCTCGCGATCACAGCCGAGCCCGTCCGGGCTCGAAGCAAGTCACCCGCCCTCGAACGAGACCGTACGTCCCGTTCCTCATTGCAGGAGTGTCATGAAGGTTCTGCTCACCGGTGCCACCGGCTACATCGGCTCCGCCGTCACCGACCACCTTGCCGCTGCCGGCCACCAGGTCGTCGCGCTCACCCGCGGCGCCGAGCCGCAGCCCGGCCGGGGCTGGCACGCCCAGTTGGTCGGCGACACCGCCGACCCGGCGTCGCTGGCCGATGTGGTGACCCCCGAGATCGAGGCCGTGATCCACCTGGCTCCGCCGAGCGGCGACGCGGAGGCCGACACCGCCGTCATCGAGGCGCTCGCCGCCCCGCTGCGCGGCACCGGCCGCCCCTTCGTCTACACCAGCGGCGTCTGGGTGCTCGGCGCCACCGGCGAGGCCCAGGAGGTCGGGGAGGAGACCCCGACCGATCCGATCGACATCGTCGGCTACCGACCGCGGATCGAGCAGCGGGTACTGGCCGAGGTGGCCGAGGGCGTGCGTGCGGTCGTGGTCCGGCCCGGCATCGTGTACGGCCGTGGCGGTGGCATCCCCGCCATCCTGGTCGACCGGGCCCGCCTGCAGGGGGTGCCCGAGTACTACGGCGAGGAGGGCGTGCGCTGGCCGACCGTCCACGTGGACGACCTGGCCGAGCTGTTCGTGGCTGCCGTCGAGCGGGCCGAGGCGGGCACCGTCTGGCACGGCGTCGGGGAGCCGGCCGTTCCGGTCCGTGACCTCGCCCGGGCCGCGGGCCGCGCAGCCGGAGTGCTCGCCGCCCCGCACGCGGTGCCGGTGGAGCAGGCCGCCGAGGTCTTCGGCCCGCTCTTCGCGGACGCGCTCGCCCTCGACCAGAGCGTCAGCGGCGCCGCCGCCCGTGCCGCCCTCGGCTGGCGGCCGGACCGGCCGGGCCCGGTGGCCGAGCTGGTGTCGGGCTCGTACCGGCCGGTCGAGGTGTTCGGCGCACCCGACGGCCCGGAGACCGATGCCGAGGTGACCGAGATCCGCCGTCTGGTCGCCGAGGTGGAGCACGCCCAGCAGAACGAGCTGGTCGACCGGTTCCTGAGTGTCTTCCGCCGCCAGGACCCGGTGTGGACCACCGGCCACGGCCAGCAGCTGTCGGGCTTCGAGGAGATCGCGACCTTCACCCGGAAGGTGCTGCCCGGTGCGACGGCCGAGTCCACTGCCGTCTACGACGTCGAGCGGGTGCTGTTCCTGCGGCCCGACGTCGCCGCGGTGAACGTCCGCCAGCAGCCCGTCCGCCACGACGGCACCCGGATCGCCGACCGGCCCGAGGGCCGCCCGTTCTACATCCTGGTCAAGGAGGACGGCACCTGGCGCGTCGGGGCCGCCCAGAACACCATCGTGGCCGACTGACGGCCTGCACCGCTTGCGGTGCGTGGCAGCGGCGGGGGTTGTACGTGCGGAGGAAGTCGAGCAGCTCGCCGGGCCGGTCCCGTTCGTGGCGGCGCCTGCATCCGCACGAACGCCCCGTGACCTCGGCGGTCCGATGTCACGGGGCGTCCTCGGACCGGCTGACCCGACAGCTGACGGCTTCCGGCTACCGGCTGAGCGACTTGAGCGCCGCCGCGTCGTACGGCTTCAGCTCGTCGAAGCGGTTGCCGAGGACCTTCGCCGCCCACTGCGGGTCCTGGAGCAGCGCCCGGCCGACGGCGACCATGTCGAACTCGTCGCGTTCCATGCGGTCCAGGAGGTTGTCGATGTCGCCCAGCTCCGCACCCTCGCCGACGAAGGCGCGGATGAAGTCGCCGTCGAGGCCGACCGAGCCGACGGTGATGGCCGGCCGACCGGTGAGCTGCTTGGTCCAGCCCGCCAGGTTCAGGTCCGAGCCCTCGAACTCCGGGAGCCAGTAGCGCCGGGTGGAGGCGTGGAACGCGTCGACGCCGGCCGCCGCCAGCGGGGCCAGGATCGCCTCCAGCTCCTGCGGGGTCTGCGCGAGCCGGGCGTCGTAGGCCTCCTGCTTCCACTGCGAGTAGCGGAAGATCACCGGGAAGTCGGCCGGGACGCGTTCGCGGACCGCGGCCACGATCTCCGCGGCGAACTTCGTACGGGCCACCGCGTCGCCGCCGTAGGCGTCGGTACGGCGGTTGGTGCGCTCCCACAGGAACTGGTCGAGCAGGTAGCCGTGGGCGCCGTGTAGTTCGACACCGTCGAAGCCGATCCGCGCGGCCTCCGCGGCGGCGTCGGCGAACGCGCCGATGACGTCGTCGAGGTCGGCACGGGTCATCGCCTTGCCGGTCCCCTCGGTGCCGTCGACGCGGATGCCGGAGGGGCCGACGGCGGGGGCGTCGGCGTACGGGGCCTCGCCCTGCTTGCGCACCATGCCTATGTGCCACAGCTGGGGCACGATCGTGCCGCCCACCTCGTGCACGGCCGCGGCGACCTTCGCCCACCCCGCCAGCTGGTCCTCGCCGTGGAACCGCGGCACCCGGTCGCTCTGACCGGCGGAGTCGTGCCCGACGTAGGTGCCCTCGGTGACGATCAGGCCCACACCCGCGGCGGCCCGGCTGGCGTAGTACGCCTGCACGTCCTCGCCGGGCACGCCGCCGGGAGAGAACATCCGCGTCATCGGCGCCATCGCGATGCGGTTCGGGACGGTCAGGCCGTTGAGCCTGACGGGCCGGGACAGGATCTCGGCGGCGCGGGAGGCGGTGGACGTGGAGACGGTCATGCGGGTCCTCCGGGGTGAGGTGTGGCTCGTCGGCGTGACAACGAGAAGTGCATAGTACACATGCTATGTATCATGCATATTGCAGCGTCCGGGGTCCGCCGGTCCCCGGGTTCACAGGTGCGCGATAATGGGGCGCCGAAAGGGTCGGGAGGCGTAGTGCTGGAGAAACTGGAGCGGGAGCTCATGCTGCTCTCGCGGCACCAGGTGCTGGCCCGGCGCGAGCGCGACCCCGAACGCCTGGAGCGGTCGGCGTACCTGCTGCTCAGCCGGATCGACACACAAGGCCCCATGTCCATCGGACAGTTGGCGGAGGCCTTCGGCCTCGACACCTCGACCGTGAACCGCCAGACGGCCGCGCTGCTGCGCTGCGGACTGGCCGAGCGCGTCGCGGACCCGAACGGCGGGATGGCCCGCAAGCTGCGCATCACCCTCGAAGGCGGGCGCCGGCTCGCCGAAGACCGTGAGGTCAACCGGTCCTGCCTGGCCCGGGTGCTCACGGACTGGTCGCCGGAGGAAGTGCAGGAGCTGGAAGACGTCCTGGTCCGGCTCAACCGCAGCGCCGAGGCCCTCGAAGGACGGTACTGGCCGCGCACGGAGGAAGAGGTCCGCGCCGCATGCCACCCGCCGGCCCCGCGCGAAGCCCCGATTCCTGCTCCGCAGGTACCCGCGACTCCCGCCGGGTAGCAACGCCTGGCGTGCGGAGCCGCACTGCTACGCCCGAGGGTCGTCCCTCGGGCGTAGTCATCGCGGACGATCGGCGCGATATCAGGGCCCGGTGTCTCCCGGGTGGGAGCAGAGTCCGCCCGCGTAGTTGCTGTCGTACCAGGCGCCGGTGGCGTCGGCGTCCAGGTTGGTGCGGCCGGGCCCGACGCAGCGGTGGTAGTTGGACCTGGGCCACCGCTTGACCTGGATCCACACGTTGGTGTCGGTGGCGCAGTGCTCGTAGAAGGCCCGTTCACTGCCCCTGCCCTCGTTCCAGCCGCACCCCGAGGCGAGGGCTGCCCGGGTGGGCGGGGTTGCGGCGGTTTGCGCGCCGGCGGAGGTCGGCGCCGACGCCAGAACGCCGATGGCCAGCGCGGCTGTGACGGCGGCTGCTGTGCGGAGTTTTGCCCTGAGGAAGGTCATGACGCCACAGCTATCGGGTGCCGCGCATCCGGGAGAAGGCCTGGCGGACAAAACCCACCAAACGGAGGATCGCCTTTCGGCCACACCTTCGACGCCCGTGCGTGCCGCGACGCTACGACCGCGCACGCGCCGACCGGCTTGACGGCGGTCGCTGCGCCGAACGCCCCCGTTCCCGCTCGAGAACGGGGGCGGAGGCGTTCGGCGCAGGGCTCGTCCGGTTCAGGTCCGCTTGCCGGGCGCGGCTAGCTGATGGACTTGATGGCTCCCCAGCCGCCGGTGCCGACCTGGATGCTCGGGCCGTCGATGGGGCCGTGGATGTCGGAGCCGCCCTTGTAGAACTTCAGGGTGCCGTCGCCGGCGGTGGCCCACATGTCGGCGGGGGCGGTGAGGGTCATGACGTCCCAGCCGCCCGTGCCGATCGGGATCGGGGTGCCGTGCTTCGGGGTGGTGCCGATGACGCCCGGGTAGATCCAGAGCTTGTCGTCGATGGTGACGGCAAGGTCGGGCTGTCCGTCGCGGGTGGTGTCGCCGACGCCGACGATCCGGGCCGTGGGGGGCAGCGTACCGATCTTGACGGGGGCGCCGAGCGTGCCGTCGCCGCGGTTGGGGTAGACCCGCAGCTCGCCTCCGACGACGGCGACGATGTCCTCCATGGCGTCACCGGTCCAGTCACCGCGGTGCGTCACCGACGCGCCGCCCCAGCCGCCGCTGCCGATCTGCACCGGCGCGCCGACGGCGCCGGTGCCGGTGCCGGGGTAGAGGCGCAGCTGGCCCTCGTCGCCCACAGCGACCATGTCGGGCTTGTTGTCACCGTTCATGTCGCCGGCGACCGGGGTGGCGTTGCTGGTGATCCAGGCGCGCACGTCGTCGATGCGGGTGGCGAGGGCGTCGGTACGGGTCTCGGTGGCGGGGGTACGTGACTGGCTCGCCCACTTCCGTACCGCTCTGCGGGCCACACCGGACGCCGAGATCCCCACCCTGCGCGCGGTGGCGCTGCAGATGTCCCTCAGCACCCGCACGCTTCGGCGCCGCCTCGAGGAGCACCAGACCACCTGGTCGGAGGAACTTCAGGCGCTGCGCCGCGAACACGCTCTCCACCTGCTCGCCACCACCGACATGACCGTCGACTCCGTCGCCAGACGGACCGGCTACTCCGACCCCGGCGGCCTGCGCCGCGCCGTGCATCGCTGGACCGGGCAACCCCTCGCCGCCGTCCGATCGCGCAACAACGCCGACCCCGCTGCGACGGACTCCTCGAACCGCACCCCCGTTCTTGCTGCGTCGTACAACCATCGGAGCGGCTGGTGAGTCTGGGGTGGCGAAAGAACGTTTCTCAGGGGGTTTTGTCTGTGAAGTTGTCCCGGATCGCCGCGGCGGTCACCACTGCTGCTCTGGCTCCGGCCGTCCTCATCGCTTCGCCGGCCTTCGCTGCCGACAAGGATGCCGCTACGTCCACCAACCCGCCGGCTCCCACCGCACCCGACCAGGCGGAGAGCGGCCAGGCGGAGAGCGGCCCGGCGGAGAGCGGCCCGGCGGAGAGCGGCCCGGCGGAGAGCGGCCCGGCGGAGAGCGGCCCGGCCGCCGAGAGCCCGGCGGAGCAGGACCGCAAGACCATCCTCGCGATCATCGCCGACCCGATGGCCAGTAAGTACATGAAGGAAGCCGGCCACGAGGCCATCGCCGAGGGCCCGGCGGCCATGCGCAAGTTCATCGAGACCGATCAGCACAGGATCCGCATCGACGACTACCTGGTGCTGATCGCCCGTCTCGACCACAGCGCCGGCCCCGGCCTGCGGGAAGGCATCAACAAGATCTTCGACAGCGACAGGCACACCCTGGAGCAGCTGCGCCACTTCTACGAGGTCACCCAGCACGAGCTGCGCGACGCCGACGACCGGGTCGACATCGCCCGGCTCACCGCCACCGGTGGCCCCAGACTGAGGGAAGCGGCCAAGAACGCCCTCAGGGGCACGCACGCCGACCGGATCGCCTTCCTGAAGACGGGGCAGTACCTCGCGCAGGCCTCAGATGACCGGGTCGAGCTTTCCCGCATCGACGAAGGCTGGGACGGCCCCATCCTGAGCGAGGCGATCAGCAAGCTCCTCAGGGGTTCCGCGACCCCGGCCGAGCTGCGCCGTTTCCTCGAGGTGACCCAGTACGAGCTGCGCGACCAGGACAACCGTGTCGCGATAGCGGTGATCATCGACGGCGCGGGACCGGAACTGCTCAAGGCCGGCCGAGCCGCGCTGGCGGGCACCGCCGCCGACCGCACCGAGTTCCTGAAGACGGGGCAGCACGAGGCACGCGCGAACGACAAGAACAAGGCCCAGCAGGACCAGCACAACCCCGCCGCCGCTTCGGGCTCCGGTAACACCGCAGTCACCGCCCAGGGCGGCAGCGGTTCCACCCTCGCCGCCACCGGAGCCGGAGACACGGCCTTGATTGCGGGCGGCGCCGGCACCGCCCTCGTCGCCGGCGCAGGCTTCCTCCTCGCCGCACGGATGCGCCGCGCCGGCTCGGCAAGCTGACCCCGCCACGCCGTCAGCCGTAGAGGGCCGGCCGCGCACCCCGCGGCCGGCCCCGCTGCCTCGCGCGGCTCATGACCTGGGGGAGCCTGTTTGGACGTGTTCGCGTGTGCCGGGTGCGGCACGGAGCTGACGGCGCCGGTGTCCCGAGTGGCCCTCCCGGTCCACACCCATCACGGGGGCTGGGAGGAACTCCATCCTCCGCTGATGGAGCCCGCGACGTACGCGGTCGACCCCCGACCCACTGGACCGCCGTGGCGGATGTGGGAGGAGGTCGGAGCGGACGCGGCTGCCCGGCAGGGCGTGTACGCGCCGGTGTACTGCGTCTCCTTCGGCGCGCGGAACAGGATCGTCATCGCCCCCGGCGACTCCCGGTCCATGGCCCTGATGCCCGAGAAGTGCGAGGGCTACTGCCAGGGTGTGGACGGCCGGGCCGGCCCCAACCTGGCGTGCGAGGGGTGCGGGCGGGCCGTGGCGACCCGCATGGACGACTGCGGACTGTGGCAGACGGTATGGCTGGAGCCCGACACCGTCGTACGCCGCCCCTCGGGGCTCCCCGCCGGTCCGCCTCCCGACTGGGACGACCTGGAGCGCGCCGAGCACCGCGTCCCACCCGTCGAACCCGACGGGTCGTGGAGCCGTCGCTGGGAGGCGGCGGTCGGGGTCGCGCTGGCCCACCTCGTGGCGGCCACTGAGGACCGCCCCGTGACCCTCCCCGCCGGCCCGCTCGCCGAGCTGCTCAGCCACGCCGTCAGCCAGTACCTGCCGGCCGGGCCTGATGCCCGTAGCGTGGGGCTGGCCGGCCCGGGACTCCGCACGCCCCGGCCCCGTCCCGGAGTCCTCCTCGTCCCCCGGCACCCCCTCACGGGCACGCCCTGGCGCCCACCCGGCGACGACGCGGCCGTGGTGCCGCTGGACAGCGGGGTCTGGGCGTACCTCGCCCACCCGGGTGGCGAGACCTCACCGCTGCCCGCGACCGGGGTGCTCCCGGACGGAGTCCTGCGCGACGACTATCCCCTGCCGCTGCGCCCTTGGCACCCGCTGACGCCCCACCACCAGGCCTTCCAGGACACCCTGGTCGAGCTGCCGGCCATACGCGCCCCCCGGCTGCGCAGGTACCACGACGCGTACCGATCATGAACGTCTGACTGGGCGTCTACGCGCCGCGATTGCAGCGGTCCGCTCACGAGGAAGCCTTGACCTGGTATGTGCGGGCGGCCGAGAACGGCCACGCCGGCGCGGCGGATGTCGCGGCCGAGAGCCGACCAGGCTGCGCGCGGATGACGGACGAGGCGATCCTCGGAGCGGGACGGCTCGGGGATCAGCCCACCGAGGCCCAAATCATGGTCTCCACACTCGCGAGAGCCCGTGAGCGCGAATGACAACCCCGAAGCGCCTGTCGATGGCGTTCTCAGGGTGTGGTTCTGGTGTTGTCGAGTCGTTCGAGGCGCGCCACGTTCTGCCGGTCCTCGGCGTCCGTGCTCGCCTCGGCGTCGAACCAGGCGTCGAGGATCTCCTTGAGCAGCGGTACCGAGGTGAGACGCAGGCTGAGCGCGAGCACGTTGGCGTCGTTCCAGCGGCGCGCACCGTCCGCGGTGTAGGCATCCGTGCACAGGGCCGCGCGTACGCCGGGAACCTTGTTCGCGGCGATCGACGCGCCCGTACCGGTCCAGCAGCACACGACGGCCTGGTCGGCGTTCCCGGCGGCGACCTCGCGGGCTGCTGCCTCCGAGCAGGCGGCCCACTGCGGATCGTCGCCGGGGCTCAGCGCCCCATAAGCCACCACATCGTGTCCGCGGTCGCGCAGTTGCCCGAGGAGGGCTCGGGCAACAGGTTCGTCCATGTCCGAGGAAACCGAGATCCGCATGCTCCGAGACTACCGGCCGTGGAACGGATGGTCGCCGAGAGTCGAGGTGGGCGAGAGCCTGCCCCTGTCCGTCATCGGTGCGGCATCGGTACGCCCGCAGCGCGGAGTTTGGCCTCGGTGAGTGCGGTCAGCCGGGCCGCGACCGGGGCCTGGTCCTCGCGGTGGTTGTTGATCAGCTTGTACTGGGCCGAAGCCCTGGACCATGCCCGCAGGCTGGTGTGATCCCCCTGCAACGCGGGGTTGGCGAGGTAGCGCTCGGCCATGTCGGTCGCGAGTTCTTCGATCCTGGGGTCGTCCGGTTCCCAAGTCTCCGCCTCCAGGCCGCGCTTGATGAGGTCGACGTACCCCGGGTCGTCCAGCCCGTGTTCGAGCTGGGCCAGGAAGCCGTCGAAACCCTCAGGCACCAGCGCCCTGGCCAGCACCAGGGCCTCGCGTTGCGCGGCCACGTAGTCGGGGCTGAAGCCGAGGCCGGGCATCCGCTCCAGGACCGCGCAGGCGCGGTCGGGCAGCAGGGCCCGGTCGCCGTCGGCGAGCCGGTCCAGGGTGTTGCGGCGGGCAGCCAGCTCATCGATGCGTTCGGTGAGCTGCTGCTTGACCTCGGCGAGCGCGGCGCCGAACTGCTCGGCGCCGGCGCCGAGCATGGGCCCGACCTCGGCAAGCGGTACGCCCGCAGCGGCCAACGTCCGGACCTGCACCAGCTTCAACAACTCGCCGGATCCGTACCGCCGATAGCCGGAGCTGTCACGTTCCGGCTCGGCGACCAGGCCGAGCTTGTGGTAGTGCCGCACCGTCTTCACCGTGACGCCGACGAACGCCGCCGCCTGCCCGATCGTGACCCCGTTCCTCATGCGTCCAGCTTGCCGCAGAACACCTCGTCGAGGAAACGCTGTTGGGCGCTCTGGAAGGCCGGGGCTATGGCCATGTCGGCGTCGTCCACCCAGGTCAGCCCGGCGGTCAGGGTGGTGGTGCCGTCGACCGTGCTGTACATCAGCGCCGCCGAGCCCATGACGGCACCGTTGTGGTGGAAGACGGTGCCGCCCCCCGTTTCCTGCGCGAACACCCCCAGGCCGTAGCCGACCGTCGCCTCCGGTGTGCGCATCTCGGCCAGCAGCTCGGCCGGCAGGAGCTTGCCGCCCATCAGTGCGGAGAAGTACGTGTGCAGATCCTTGGTGGTCGAGATCATGTCGCCGCCGGCCCCCACCCAGGACGGGTTCTGACGGGTGACGTCGATGGTCCGTTCCTGCCCGGCGTCCGCGTAGCGGTAGTAGCCGTGGTTGTGCGGCTCGGGGATCTCCGACGAGGCGCCCGGCGCCACGGTGCCGGTCATCCCCAGCGGCCCGAGGATCAGCCGCTGCAACTCCTCGGCGAACGAACGGCCGGTGACCTTCTCGACCACCAGCCGGGCCAGCACGTAGTTGGTGTTGGCATAGCTCCAGCCAGTACCCGGCGCGAACCGCGCCGGCTTGGACAGCGACAGCCGCACCAGCTCTTCGGGCCGGTAGGTCTTGAAACGGTTGTCCACCCACTCCTTGCCGCGCCAGGGCACCCCCAGCACGATCGTCCCGTCCTCGTAGAGCTCGCCGGTGTGGTTGAAGATCCCACTGGTGTGCTGGAGCAGCATCCGTACCGTGATCCGCCGGTCGAGACCGAACTCCGGCAGGTAGTCGGCAACCGGGGCGTCCAGCCCGATCCTGCCCTCGGCCACCAGCATGAGCACCGAGGTGGCGACGAAGTTCTTGGTGGTGCTGCCGATGCGGAAGTGACCGTCAGCCAGCGGTTCGGTGCTCCCGCCCAGCTCGCGCGCGCCGGCGCTGCCGACCCACTCGCCCCGCTCGTCGTTGACTCGGAGCTGGATCCCGGTGAAACCGGCCTCGACCAGCTCCTCGATCGCCTTCCGCAGCTCCGGACGGTCCTGACTCTGGCCGGAAACAGTGGTGTGCATGGTGGTTGGCTCCTTCGCGTCGGTGTGCCGGTCTCGGCGTCCTGCCGATGCGATGAGCCTCCACCCTGACCCAAGGTCAACCTCAACTGTGACCTGTACCACAGTGATTTCCCGTCGGCCAGGCGGCCATCGGATGCTGGTGCGCCATTCACCGCAATGGCGCTTTCCTGTTCCGCGGTCCCCGGTCATCCTCGGATCCGGGGATCCGGGGATCCGGGGATCCGCCCGAGGATGGGAGAACCATGAAAAGCGCCAAGCGCCGTACGCGCACTACCAAGATGGCCGTGACCGGTCTCGTAGCCGCCCTGACCGTAGGACTTACGGCGGCTGCTCCCGCCCGGGCTGCCGCCGGATTCAGGCTCAACGCCTACGACAGCCGCAAGTGCCTGGACGTACGGGGCGGAGTGTCGGAGGCTGGCCAGGACACGCAGGTCTGGCACTGTCACGGTGGCGCCGGCCAGAGGTGGACCTGGCGCGGCGCCAGCCTCGTCAGCGACCTGCGGCCCGACCTCTGCCTCGACGTGCGAGGCGGGGTGGCTGCACCCGGTCAGGACGTTCAGGTCTGGAACTGCAACGGTGGCGCCGGCCAACGCTGGACCGTACGCAACGGCGTCGCCTACGTGAGTGACCTGCGGCCCGACCTGTGCCTCGATGCCCGTGGCGGACCCGCCGTCGGTCAGGACGTGCAGATCTGGTGGTGCAACGGCACCATCGGCCAGCGGTGGTACCGGGCGCAGTGACCCTCGACGGCCGCCCCTACGGCGCCCACGCGCCGGCGGGGAGTTCATTGATCGAGGATGTGGCGGATGATGGACGCGGCTTCGTTCGGATTCTGGTCCAGCCAGTCGGTGAGGTGTTTGCTGACGACCTCCTGGACGTAGGCGTCCGCTTCGGGATTGCCGAGCTTGGTCCTGGTGGCGCCCTCGAAGACGGGACGGGCGAGTTTTACGGAGATGACCGCAGTCAGGCCCTCGGTGATGGCTCCGGCCGTGATGTCCTCGTCGTCCGGGGGTAGTTGCCGCTGCCTGCGCGCGTAGTCGTTGACGACGGACGTGAGCGCGGTACGGAAGCCCTCTTCGTGGGCGCCGCCTTCGTGGGTGCGGGTGGTGTTCGCGAAGGAGCGGAGCTCTCCCCGGGGCCAGGTGTTCCACTGCATGGCGACCTGCACGTGGATCGTCTCGTCCTCGCTCTCCGACTCGAAAGCGATGGCGGGGGAGTGGACGCGACTCGCGGGGTAGGGGCTGAGGCGGGCGACGTAGTCCTGAAGGCCGTCCACGTGGTGGTGGCGGACCGGCCGCTCCGGCCGCTCGTCAGTGAGTGAGAGGGCCAGGCCCCTGTTGAGGAAGGCCAGTTCCTGGAAGCGCTCCGACAGCGCGGCGAACGAGCACCAAGTGGTCTCGAAGATCTCGGCGTCGGGCAGGAAGGTGATCATGGTGCCATGCTCGCTCGTTTCCTCGTTCCTCGTCAGGGGAGTTACCGCCGTGCCCTTCTCGTACTCCTGGGTCCAGCGGTGGCTGTCTCTGCGGACCTCGACCGTGAGACGGCTCGACAGCGCGTTGACCACGCACAGGCCCAGGCTGCTGAGGCCGCCGCAGACTCCGTAGCCGCCATGGGCCTTGGGGCCGAAGGTCAGTTCCGTCAGTTCGAGTTCGAGGGCCGACTTGCCGGAGGGTTCTTCCTCCTTGAGGGGCAGGCCGCGCCCGTTGTCCACGACGCGAATGCCGCCCTCCGCGGTGATCGTGACGTCGATGACGTCTGCGTGGCCGGCCAAGTGCTCGTCCACGGCGTAGGAGACGACCTCGTACACCATGTTGTGCAGGCCGCGTTCGCCGATCGAGCCGACCCACATGCCGGGGCGCTTGCGCACCGCATCGAGGCCTTGGAGTACCTGGATGTCGCTGGCGGTGTACTCGTTCACGTTCGCGGGCTGACTGGGGTTGCCGGACTCGGTCATGAAACACCCTCCCTGGGCAGTCCTGAGCATGCTGTGGGTGGAGGCCGTCGAAGCAGCCGACGCCGCCTCCACCCCGTCGTGCGCGCGCCTGCCCATCCTAGGGATTTTGAGGTAAATGCGCAGGTCAGGGCCTGTGTTGCGAGGTCTCAGGTGGCGGCGTCCGCGGCTTCGTCGAAGCGGCTGGCCCAGGTGGCCGACGTAGGGGGCGGAGCAGCGCGAAGGCCCCGCCCAGGGCGGCCGAGGGGGCATTCTCGGCGGAGCCCAAGTGTCTTTGCCCGCTGATTTCCACTGGGTGCTGCCTGCCTTTGACGCGAAGGTCCTCGACGCCCCGCCCGAGCACGCCCGGCTCCCCGGGCATTCGGCCGTTCGCGTGGAGATCGCGGGCGTACGGGGGCAAGAGGGCAGGTTTTGGCCTGAAATGTCGCCGGTCCTCCTTTGCGGGGCCGGGCCACCGGAGCCAGGCTGGGCGCGTGCGGGAGCCCCGGGTCGTGGATCGGCTGGTCAGTGAGCTGGCTGGACTGGGTGTCGGCCACGTCTTCGGCGTGGGAGGCGCCAACATCGAGGACCTGTACGACGCCCTCCATGCCGCTCGCGGCAGCGTCCGCGGCGTCGTGGCCAAGCACGAGTTCTCCGCGGCCGCGATGGCCGACGCGTACGCCCGGGTCACCGGGCGCCTCGGAGTGGTCGCGGCGACCTCGGGCGGCGGCGCGATGAACCTGGTCCCCGGCCTGGCCGAGTCCTACGCCTCCAGGGTGCCGGTACTGGCCCTGGTGGGGCAGCCGGAGACCGGCCTCGAAGGCCGGGGAGCCTTCCAGGACGGCAGCGGCCGGGCCGGCTCCCTCGATGCGGGCAGGGTGTTCGCCGCCGTGTCCCGGTTCTGCGCCCGGGCCGGGAGCCCGGACGCTCTGGCCGAGCTGCTGCCCCGGGCCGTCACCGCCGCGCGGACGGATCCCGCCGGTCCCGCGGTGCTGCTCCTGCCCAAGGATGTCCAGCGGGCACCGGCGGGCCGCACCGCGTGGCCGAGGCCCGCGGATCCTCCCGCGGCAACGGCGGACCCTGCTGCGCTCGACCAGGCGCTGGCCCGGCTGCGGGCTGCCACCGGCGTGCTGGTCATCGCGGGCGCGGGGGTGACCGCGACCTCCGCTCGCGACGAACTCGCCGCGCTGGCACGCCGACTCGGCGCGTGGGTGGCGGTCACCCCGGACGCCAAGGACGCGTTCGACAACCACGACCCCCGGTACGCCGGGGTGGCGGGGGTGATGGGGCATCCGGGCGTCGAGAGCCGCCTGCGGCGCATGGACGTCTGCCTGCTCGTGGGCACCCGCCTGCCCCACCTGGCGCGGGCGGGACTTGAGGAGGCCCTGACGCACGCCACGGTCATCTCCCTCGGCCCGGAACCCCCGTTCGTCCCCGCCCTCCCCGTACTCGGCGATCTCCGCTCCACGCTGCGCGCCCTGCTCGACGGGATGGAGCTGTCCGACCGCCCCTGCCCGAGCCATCCCGGCTCCCTGGGCCAGAGCCCCGACCGTCCGAGCCGCCCCCGTCCCGCCGGGGCGGTCCGTACCGGCGCGGCCGCTCCAGGGGTGCTGTCGTACGCCGAGGCGCTGGCCGCCGTCGAGGCGGCACTGCCGCCGGACGCGCTGGTCTTCGTCGATGCGGGCAACGCCGGCGCGGCCGCCGTCCACCACCTCCCGGTCCCGCGCGAGGGAGGTTTCGTGCTGGCGGCCGGGATGGGTGGGATGGGCTACGCCTTCGGCGCCGGCATCGGCGCGGCGCTCGCCACGGGGCGGCGCACATACGTGCTCGCGGGGGACGGGGCCTTCTACATGCACGGCCTGGAGGTGCACACCGCGGTGCAGTACGAGGCTCCCGTCACGTTCGTGATCTTCAACAACAACGCGCACGGCATGTGCGCGATCCGGGAGCGGCTGTACTACCCCGAGGAATACAGCTTCAACCTGTTCCGCCCGACCGACATCGGCGCGGGCGCGGCCGCCGCGTTCCCCACCCTCCCGGTCACCCGGGCCGCCGACGCGGACGGCCTGCGCCAGGCCCTGCTCCGCGGCAACCACGGCCGCGGCCCGGTGCTGGCGGCCGTGGACTGCGACCCGTACGAGGTGCCGCCCTTCCTCCCCTTCCTCGCCGCCATCGGTCCCGGGACGCCGCCACACCCCGAACCAGCCGAAGCACCCGAACCATCCGAAGCACCAGGACCACCTGAACCGCCATCCGGGGGTACCGCATGACCACCGTCAGCCTCGTCGACGTCTCGCACTACCTGCCCGGTGAGCCGGTGCCCGCCCGGTACTTCACGGCACACGCGGCCCCCCACCACCCGCTCAGCGGCAATGCGATCTTCGACGCACCCGTCTACCGGCACCACGTGGCCCGGGACGAGAGCAACGTGGACCTGATCGAACGGGCGGTGCGGCCGCTGATGGAACGCCAGGGAGAGGCCGCGATCCGGAACGTGGACGTGCTGATCGTCCACTCCCAGCTGCCGGACCTGCCGTTCATCGGCGCCGGCACCGAGGTGGCCCGGCGCCTCCGGATGAACCCGGAGTGGCTGATCGACCTGGCCAGCGGCGGCTGCGTGTCGTTCGTCTGCATGCTGAAGACGGCCCGTGAGCTCATCCTCGGTACCTCGGCGCGGTCCGCGCTGATCTGCAACTCCCAGACCGCGGCCGGATGGGTCTACACCGACCCCGGGTTGCGCGAGGACCCCCAGGCCGCCATCCCCGGCGACGGTTGCGGGGTGGCCTACCTCACGGAGGGGGACTCCGCCCCGGTCCTGGGCTCGGTGACACGCGCCGTCCCCGAGTACGCGGGCGAGATGCGGCTGCGCTGCTCGGAGGACCGTAAGTACTGGGAGCCGGGGAGGGAGCAGTTCCGGATCGCGTTCAGCGAGGAGAGCATCGCCCGGGTCCTGGACCGCGGCAACCGTCTGGTGCCCGAGGCCGTCGAGGAGCTGTGCGGTGGGCTCGGTCTGGCGACGACGGAGATCGACGCACTGATCACCAACCAGCCGAACCGGCTGTTCCTGCGCACTTGGCGAGAGGCCCTGCGGGTATCGCCGGAACGCCACCACGACACCTTCGACCGGTGCGGGAACCTGTTCGGTGCCGCATTGCCGATCAATCTCGACCTGGCGGTCGAAGCGGGCCGGATCCGGCCGGGCGATCTGGTGGTGTTCGGCGGGTTCGCGCACGCCGGCGACTTCACCGCCGCCGCGGCGGTCCGCTGGGGCGGCCGCGGACAGGCCGCCGAGCCGACCGGTGACGGCCGCATCGCGGCCGACGACCTGTAGCCCCTTTGGCGTGCATCCAGGTACTTCCAGAGCCCCGGCGCGGGACTCCGGTGGGATGGGCGGTTCGACTGCGCCGGGCGCACCCGCCGGTCTACGCTCGCCGGGCTGCGCCGTGGGGGAGGAGCCGAGGGATGACCGAGACCGTGACACACCCGGCGGCGGACCCGCCGGGTCCACCGGACCCGGTGGATCCGCTGCCGCCGTTCCGGGGCTGGCGCTACGCGGCGGAAGCAGAGGTCTACCGGAGCAGCGTCGAGGAACTCCTGGTCGAACCGGCCGTCGCCGACCGCCTGCAGATCCGCCCGGAGGTCACGGCGGACGCGGTGCGGGCGGCCATGCAGGTACCCGCGGCCGTGGAACGGGTCCTCGTCCTGGCGCGTGACGACCACGAAGCCGTCTGCGCGGCGCTGGACGAGCGGTCGAGGAACCGGCGGAGGCTGGCCCGCGCCCGCGCCCAGCTCGGGCTCGAACCGGCCGCCGCGGCCACCCTCTTCGTCCTGTTCGCCGCGCTCGTGAACCCGTATCAGGACCGCGGTTTCAGGTTCACGGCGCAGACGGCAGTGACGGTGGTCGTGCTGCTCGCCGTGGGCGGATGGCTGATGCGGCGCCCACGCGCGCGTCGACAGTTGCGCAACATTCCCACCTACGCCCGCTACCGCCTGCTGGTGTGGGCCACCAGCGGCGAAGCCGAGAGCGCCCTGCGTCGGCTTGCCGTGGAGCTCAACGCTCACAGCGCCCGCCGGGTCCTCCTGGAGGTGATCGAGGCACTGCTCGGGGAGGACCCGCACTCCGTCCTCATGTACGACGGATATCACGGGCTGCGGGCGCGTCGGGACTCCCGCTTCTTCGTGCGGAGCGCGTGCGCGAGCCAGTTGGCGCGCAAGCTGAGCCTGATCGATGGCGGCACGATCGCGCTCAGCGGTCCGCGGGGCGTGGGCAAGACCACCCTCCTGGACGCCGTGAGCGGTCTGCTCCGGCCCGAGGCGGCGCGGAGCGGATCGGAGCCCGACCTGGTGATCCGCGTCGCCGTACCCGCCGCCTACACTCCGTACGACTTCCTGCTGTCCTGTCTGATCGGTGTGTGCGAGCAGTACCTGCGGCGAAGCGGGCAGACAGTGCCGGACTTCACGCGGCTGTCGGGCCTCGTACGGCTGGGCCGTCGTACCGCCGGTCTGGCTCGCAATAGCGCGCGGTGGCTGCTGTTCGCCCTGCCGGCCGGAGCCCTGCTCGTGCTGGGCGCGGCCGCGACGCTACGCGTCTGGTGGGGCGGCCACCGGTCGGGGCTCGTGTCTCTCGCTACGGGCGTGGCCCAGGACGCAGCCCACGTGGTGAGTGGGCTCTGGCACGGTGAGTACGTCTTGGCCAGCCTCATGGTCGCGTACCTGAGTTTCCTGGTGTGGGGTCTTCGCACACCGGGCCGCTTCCGCCGCTTTCTGGGGCTGGGGGAGCAGAGCCGGGCCGGCTGGAGCCTGCTGTGGGCACTCGGCTGGCTGTTGGCCGCGGCACCGGTCCTGGACGCTCTGGTGGATGTGCACAACACCGTGGGCCTCCTGCCCGACCGGACCATCTGGACCAGCGGGCCGGGTACACCACGGGGTGGTGTGGCAATTGCCTTCGCCACCCTGCTCGTAGCGCTGTTCGTGTTCCTGTTCGTCAAGCTGCAGGTCATCCCGCGACGTCTGACCGCCGGCGATCGCACGCTGGTTGCGGTGACCCTGGCCGGTTTGGCCTGCATCAGCTTCATGGCGACCTCTGCGACGACCCGGCCGGTCGTGTTCGATGCCGAGAACCCGGGCCGGCTCGCGGTGTTCATGCTCGGACTGGCGCTCGTTCGCTCCTCCTCCAGGCGGCGCAAGCGGCGGCACACGACGCAGACCGATCTCGCCCGGCGCTGCCTGAACCAGCTCTTCAGGCTGCGTACGGTCCAGGGGACGTCCGCCGCGCTCAATTTCACGCCCGGGCCCCCCTTCGGGAGCGTGCACGGCTCCACCCTCTCCAGTGTGCCGCCGAACTTCCCCCAACTGGTGGCGGAGTTCCTGGCTCTGGTGGGGGCGATCGCGGACGAACTGGGCGAGCAGGGCGACGGGCGCGTCTTCCTGTGCATCGACGAGCTGGACCGGATGGCCACTCCGGCACAGGCGCGCATGTTCCTGGGCGAGATCAAGGCGATCCTCGGCGTACCGCGGGTCTACTGCCTGGTGTCCGTGGCCGAGGACATCAGCGCGGGTTTCGTACGCCGGGGCATGCCCCACCGCGACACGACGGACAGCGCCTTCGACGACATCGTGCACGTCCGGCCGATGACGCCCGCCGAGTCGGTGGCGATCCTGGAGGAGCGCGTGCCCGGGCTGCCCCGCCCGTACGCCGTCCTCGCCCATGCCCTGTCCGGGGGCATCCCGCGGGACCTCATCCGCTACGCACTCGGCCTGGTCGAGCTGCGCCAGAGCACCCCGTACGTGGAACTGTGCGACATCGCGCTCGTGATGCTGGCGGAGGAGCTGTCGGACACCCTGGCCGGCTTCCGGACCCTGCTGGCTGCCCAGCCGTGGACGGCGGAGACCGCACCGGTCATGGTCGACTACCGGCTCCTGACCGAGCGGCTGGACGAGGCCCGGCCGGAGCAGGGCGCGGCGCTCGTGCGCGCCTTGCAGGAATTCGCGGCGCCTGCGGCCCCCGTGGCGGCTGCGGCCCCCGTGGCGCCGGCGGCCTCCGCTCAGAGCGGTGGTCCGGACGGGCCGGCCCTGCCGGAGACCACGCGTCCGCTGGTCGCGGAGGCCCGTGCGTACGCCGCCTATGTGCTCACCCTGCTCCAGATCTTCACCCCGGCGGCCTTCGACCAGCGCAGCGCCGAGGCCGCGGCACGCGATCCGGACGGTTCGGTCCAACGCCTGGCCGACATGCGCCTGGAGCTGGCCGTCTCGCCGTACAGCGCCCTCGTCCTCGTCGATCGGGTCAGGCGTGCGTGGGGTCTGCCGGTGCTGGCCGCGACTCCACTGCCGTCGGGTGGGCCTTGACCGGGATCGAGTACGAACGCCGGACGGGCTGCCGGCCGGAGTCGACTGGCGGCATCAGCGGGTCAGGAGCGGTGCCATGACGTCACGGGCGTAGTCGACAACGGGCCGTGGGTCGTGCCCGGTCAGCCGGCGCACGGAGTCGGTGGTGTCGGCATTGGTGCCTTCCCGGAGCAGTTGGAAGATGCCCACCACCCCCTCGGCGAGCCACGGCGGCAGCCCCGCCCCGAGCATGCCGGCCAGGGCTGCTTCGTCGGGTACGGCGACGTACTCCACCGTCCGTCCGAGGGCGGTGGAGAGGCGGTGGGCGACCTCGGTGAAGGTGATGGCCTCCGGGCCGGTGATCAGGTGGGTCTCCCCGTCCCCGCTCTGCCCGGAGAGCAGCGCGACCGCGCAGGCGGCCACGTCACGGGGGTCGATCATGGCGATGCGGGCATCGTCCGCGGGCAGGAAGATCCGCCCGGCCTGCCCGATCGTCGGCAGTGAACCGAGTAGGTTCGACATCAGGAAGCTGGACCGGAGAATCACGAAGGGGATCCCCGCCGAGCGCAGGCGGCGCTCGATGCGGCCGTGCTGATCGGCGAACGTCTGCGCGGCGCCGACCCCGGCTCCGACCGTGGACAGCAGGACGATCTGCCGGACACCGGCCGTGGCTGCGGCCTCGATCACGTTGGCCGCGTTCTCGACCTGCCGCGGGTCGTTGGCGCAGCTGAGGAAGGCCCGCTCGGCGCCCGCGAAGGCGGCACGGAGCGATTCGGGATCGGTGAAGTCGCCCTGCGCAAGGTCGGTGCCGGGGCCGAGTACGGCAGTGGCTCGTTCCGGATCGCGGGTGAGCGCGCGGTGGGTGACGCCTCGCCGGCGCAGCTCGCTCACAACGTGTCGCCCGACGTTCCCGCTTGCACCGGTCACCACTACGGTCGTCATCTCGTCGCGTCCTCATGGCCGATTCGGGGCTTTCCACCCACGTTGCGGCACGACCGTCCCGAGCCCGTCAGGACACGCGCGGGTTCACTCGCCAGGACGCCCGTACGGGCTGCCCCGCCGGTCCGCTTGGCGGCCGTGTTGTGCCCGACGTACGCCTCCAGGGCGGGCGCCCGGGCGTGGTGGGGCTGCCGCCTCAAGAAATGGTGGCGGGAACCAGGTGCGATCCTGCACGTATGAACCACCTCGGCGACGTGAACCTGCGCACCTGGACCCTGCGCTTCATGGCCCTCCTGGCGGCCGACACCCAGGATCAACTCGCCTGGCTGGGCGGGCGTGAGCTGGAGACGAAGGACGTCGTCGAAGAGGTGGAGCTCCTCTGCCGCGTCTCCGAAGGACTCGCCGAGCGCGGAGTCTTCGAGCCCGAGGATCTGCGCGGCCTTCGGGCCATCGGCCGTCGCCTCGGCGAGATCGATGCCACCTGCCGCGTCGGCTGCTGGGACAGCGCCCTGACCACAGATCCGGCGTGGGACGACGTACGTTCCCTCGCCCGCCAGCTCCTCCTCACGAGGCTGGGCGACTGGCGTCAGCCGCTGCCACGTCCCCGTCCGGTGCCCCCACACACGGGCGACCGCTGATCCGTCCAGGCCGCCCCCATATCCGGGAACAGCCGGGCCGGTCGGCGCGGTTGCACCAACCGAGGGGCCGGCGCCGCACGGACGGGGAACACGGAGACCGCAAGGTCGTCCGCCCCACCTGAACCCGGGCCCCCGGGATCGCGGTATGCCTGCCGCGTGCTCGGCCCAAGACGTACTTCCGCAGGAGGAATGTTTCATGACTGACCGGCCCTTGACGCTCATGGCAGTGCACGCCCACCCCGACGACGAAGCCACCGGAACCGGAGGGGTCCTCGCGCGCTACGCGGCGGAAGGCATCCGCACGGTTCTCGTGACGTGTACCGACGGCCGTTGCGGTGACGGACCGGGGGGTGTCAAGCCGGGCGCTCCCGGGCACGACCCGGAGACCGTCGCCTTGATGCGCCGTCAAGAACTCGAGGCGAGCTGTGAAGTCCTCAAGGTCAGCGATCTGGAGATGCTGGACTATGCCGACTCCGGGATGATGGGCTGGCCGAGCAACGACGCCCCGGGATCCTTCTGGCAGACCCCCGTGGAGGAGGGCGCCGCCCGGCTCGCGGAACTGATGCGGCACTACCGACCCGATGTGGTCGTCACTTACGACGAGAACGGCTTCTACGGTCACCCCGACCACATCCAGGCCCACCGCATCACGATGGCGGCGCTGGAGATGACCGCGCTGACACCGAAGGTGTACTGGACGACGATGCCCCGCTCGGGGATGCAGCGGTTCGGGGAGATCATGCGCGAGTTTCACGAGGACATGCCGGAGCCGGATCCTGCCGAGGCCGCCGCGCTGGCCGAGATCGGCCTCCCCGACGATGAGATCACCACGTGGGTTGACACCACCGCGTTCAGCGGTCAGAAGTTCGATGCGCTGGCAGCGCACGCCAGTCAGGGCGAGAACATCTTCTTCCTCAAGATGGGCAAGGAGAGGTTCGGCGAGTTGATGGGCATGGAGACGTTCGTACGCGTCAAGGACACCACCGGCGCGGCCGTACCCGAGAACGACCTCTTCGCCGGACTGCGCTGACCCGCCCGTCCCGCCGGACCAGGAACAATCGGCCGCACCGGCGCCATCGAGCGCGTCGTCCAGGTCTTGCACGCGGGGCGCTGCCGGCTCGGCGGCCGGCAGTTGCCGGGGTGTCAGTGTCCGCCTATGGCTGCTCCAGTCGCCGGAGGCGCTCGGCATCGGAGGTGCGCGGGCAGGTGAGACAGGCCTCGGCGGGGCGGATGGCGTAGTAGAGGCAGCAGCCGAGCCGGGTGCGGGAATGGTGGATACGGCAGTCCGCGCCCGGCAGCCTGCGGAACGCGGCGGCGCCGGGGAAGGGCGGTGTGTCGCCGGGCAGTACGGCGGTGGCCTCGCGGATGGCGGCCTCCTCCTCACCGAGCATGCGGCCCAGGTGCATCCGATGACCCTCACCCCCCTGGTGGGCGACCACGTAGCCGCGCTCACACCGGACACGCTCCCGGCGTACGTGTACGACCTGGACGCGCTGCGCACGCACGCGGCGGCCGTTCGGGCGGCGCTGCCCGAACGCGTCGAGCTGTACTACGCGGCCAAGGCCAACCCCGAGGCGGCCGTACTGGCCGCGCTGCGCGGGTCGGTCGACGGCTACGAGGTCACCAGTGGGGGAGAGCTGGAGTACGGCTGCTGGCCGGCCCGCTGACTTCGACGGTGACGGAAGGAGCGATCTCGTCCTGCTGTACAAGTACCCCGCAGGTCAGATGCGGTTGTTCACGCTGCAGGCGCTGAAGAGCGGCGACGGCGGGTTCGGCGGGGTCGGCCCGATGGAGACCCGGTGGGACCGGCCCGCAGGGCCCACGCAGCCTGCCGTGAAGTTCCTGACCACGGGTGACTACGACGGCGACGGCAGGAGCGACGTCGCCCTGTTCTACGACTTCGGCACGACCGGGCCCGGCGCCCCCTGCGCCGATGGTCACCAGGCCGGGTACACCCTCTCCGGGAACGGGAGCCAGGGTCTCTTCAACGGTGACGGGGAGGCCCGCAGGGTCTGGGACAGCACGTGCTTCGGCCCGAGGACGGCGGCCATGGACTCCGGTGATTTCAACGGGGACGGCAAGAGCGACCTCGTCCTGATGTACGACTACGGTCAGGAGCGCGTGAAGCTGTTCACCCTCAGCGCCCACGCGGACGGCGACGGCGGGTTCGCCCCGTACCCGGTGTCCCAGTGGGACCGGAATCAGGGCGGCCCCAGGGTGCCGTTCCTGACCACGGGTGACTACAACGCCGACGGCAAGAGCGATGTCGCACTGTTCTACGACTACGGCAGGAACGGGGCCGACCCCGCCTGTGGGGGCGAGCCCCACCAGGCGGTCTGGACCGTCACCGCCGACCCCCTGGGCACCGGCGCGCTGCCGGTCGCCCAGCAGGTCTGGGACGACACGTGCTGGGGCGGCGGCACCCGCTTCATGAACTGACCGGCGGCAGGTCGGGGACGGGTCCTTCCTGAGTTTCGAGATTTCCGCCCGCGGCTACGAGCACGGTGAGTAGCGTGATCATCACGATGAGGCCGACGGTTGTGCGTCGGCCTGAGCAAACAGTGGTGAGGAGCTGCGGCTGATGGCGAATGTGGAGACGTCTTTGAAGGAGGCGATGACGTCGATCGAGGGCAGCATGGGGGTCGCCCTGGTGGACTACACCAGCGGCATGGCCCTGGGTACCCTCGGCGGCGGAAACGACCTCGACATGACGATCGCGGCGGCGGGCAACACCGATGTGATCCGGGCGAAGGCCCGCACCCTGGAGATGCTGGGCCTCGATGACGAGATCGAGGACATCCTGATCACCATGGGCAGCCAGTACCACCTCATCCGGCTGCTCGCGGGCCGGGCGGGCCATGGGCTGTTCCTGTACGTGGTGCTGAACAAGGCCAGCTCGAACCTGGCCATGGCCCGCCACCAGCTCAAGCGCATCGAATCCGCCCTGGAGCTGTAGCTGTTCGTGGCTTCGCCCCGCCTCCGCGCGTCCAGGAGTTGCAAAGCTCTGCAACTCGGCAAATATGCAGCTGGGTTCCGGTCGGTCGTGACACCGGAGGCGGGGCGGAGGGGCTGCCCGATGGCTGCCCTGGCCGGCGTCGGGGCCGGGGCAGCGGCCAGGGCCGGGCACGATGGCAGGCCCTGAGAATTGGCCCGTGATGATGGCGGGCCAATGGCCCTCTCTCCTGGGCCGCTTGGGTTCTAGCCTCCTTCTCATGACCACAGTCGACTTCTACTTCGACCCCATCTGCCCCTTCGCGTGGATCACCTCCCGTTGGATCCTGGAGGTGGACTCCCAGCGCGACCTGAACCTGAACTTTCGCGTCATGAGCCTGTCGGTGCTCAACGAGGGTCGCGAAGGCCTGCCAGAGCGCTATCAGCGGCTCTTGGAGACCGGCTGGGGCCCGGTGCGGGTGTGCGTAGCCGCCGCCCAGCAGCACGGTGACCATGTTCTGCGAGACCTGTACACCGCCCTGGGCACCCGCCTGCACAACGACGACCGGGCCGCCAGCGACGCCGTCATCCGCGAGGCGCTGGCCGAGGCCGGCCTGCCGACGAACCTTGCCGACGCCGCACACACCACCGACTACGACGACGCCCTGCGCAAGAGCCACCACCAGGGCATGGACCCCGTCGGCGAGGAGGTCGGCACACCGACCATCCACATCGACGGCACCGCGTTCTTCGGCCCCGTCCTCACCTCGATCCCCCGTGGCGAGGACGCGGTGCGCGTCTTCGACGGAGTCCGGCTCCTCGCCGGCTACCCCGACTTCTTCGAGCTGAAGCGCACCCGCACGGGCACGCTCGACTTCACCTGAACCACGCTGTGCTGACGCCGCCAAGGGTCGGCTGCCATCCGGTCCACCCGTCCCGCCTCACCTGAACTGGCTCCGAGCGCACAGGTTCCGCACGCCGCGCGGTGATCCGTTCCAGCAGCTCGGGATCCAATATGGACAGGTGCATCGGCCGCAGATTTTGCGTGTGCTGCTCCTCGACGGGCCATGAAACTCCCTTCTCCCGCGTCCCTGCAGGAGCGATGATTTCCATGAGGGTTTGAAGAGGGGTAGGTGATCATGGGCGGCCGACGGCCGAGACTCGTACTCCTGTGTGGTCTTCCCGGTGCGGGGAAGACCACGGTGGCCAAGAAGTTGGAGCGGGAACTGTCCGCCGTGCGTCTGTGCCCGGACGAGTGGCTTGCGGAGCTGGGCTTCGACCTCTTCGACGGTGAGGCTCGGGACCGCATCGAGCGTCGCCTCTGGCGGCACGCCCAGGATCTGCTGGCTTCTGGAGCCGTTGTGATCTTGGAGAATGGGTTCTGGCTGCGCCAGGAACGCGATCAGAAGCGGCTCGAAGCCCGCGCACTCGGAGTCGAGGTCGAACTTCGTTACCTCAACGTGCCGATGGCGGAACTGGAGCGGCGCATTGCCCTCCGGAACCAGGAGCCGGGCTCGGTCGTGTTGACGACCGAGCTGCTCAGGGAGTGTCAGGGCCAGTTCGAGGCTCCCACGCCGACCGAGCTGGACCTGTTTGATCCGCCCCGTCATAGGCGGGGTGTGGAGTAAGCCCGTCACAGCCACTCATCAGGGCGAAGTTCCGCCGGTCGGCACCTGCGGCGGGCAAGAGCCGAGATCGCTAAGAGAGTCAGCTCTGGTCGGGCCGGCCGTACGCCAGACGCTGCGCTTCGGACGTGACCTCGGCGTCGAGCTGGGCCAAGGTCCTGTGCCCGTACTCGATGATGTCGTACTCGTCATCAAGCTCAGCAAGGCGCTCGGCCAGGGGTATCCGGTGGCCGAACTGCCGGTGGATGCGCAGAGCAAGCTCTCGCGGCGTCAGCCGGCCCGCCAGCATCCGGTGCGCGAGCGCCCGCACGGCCGCCTCCTGCCCGGCCTCGCTGTCGCGCGGGTAGAACACGAGGTCCAGCTCATCGAGTACGACGGGAAGCAGCTCGGGAACGTTGTACTCCGCCTCGGCACGTGTGTATCCGGCCAGGATGCGCAGTTCCGGGCCGTCCAGTCCGGCAACGAGCGCCGCACAGGCAGCCCTGACGACATCGTGAGCACGGGCCGCGCCGATACTCCACTGAACAGCGAGATCCTGCAGGTCATCGGTTGCGGCTTCGATCGGCGACATCCACACATGATCTTCTGTACGAGACGATCCCGTCGACCGCATTTCGACTCGGGCACCGACCGACCGCGCTGACGGACGATCTACTGCCCCGCGGGGGCCCGGTTCAGACGTCTCGTCGGCGTACCACCAGCACCGCCAGGAGCACTGCCAGGACGGGCCAGAGTCCGAAGCCCGTCCATGCGAACAGCTCGTTCGCCCACTGGTGCACGGTCGGCTTGAAGAACCCCGGCAGGATCACGAGCAGCCCGCAGGCCGTGACGACGGACGCGGCGGTGTGCCGCAGCAGCGCACCGGCACCCAGGCCCACCAGTGCCGACACCGGCGCGAGCGCCGCGTTCGCGGCGAGGACGCCGGGGACTCCCGGATCGCCGATCGAGAGGCCGATGCCCCGGCCGGACAGCACCGCCTGGCTCAGGGTGAACGTCCCCAGGGACACGAGCGCGCCGACGGCGGACATCACGCCCGCAAGGACGACGGCCTTGGCCAGCACGACCCGGTGGCGGGCCGGCGCCGCGGTCAGTGTCGCGCGGATCAGCCCGGAGGCGTACTCACCGCCAATGGACAGCGCCCCGACCGTGCCCGCGCCGATCATCAGCAGGGCCACCCCCGCGCCGCTCAACGCCTCCGTCATCGGGTCGTAGTGCGAGCGCTGGAGCGGACCGTACTGTGGCCAGCTGCCGTACGTGTCGAGGCTGCTCTGCAGGGCCGGCCCGAGCAGGATCAGCATGCCGAGGCCCAGCACCCAGCGGGTCGATCGCAGCGACCAGAGCTTGATCCACTCGGCGGCGACGAGGTCCCGCCACCGCACGCGCGGTCCGTCGCAGAGATCGCCGACCACCTCGACATCGGCCCGGGCACGGTCAAGACGCACGTCAGGAACCTGCTCACCAAGACCGGCGCGCGCGACCGGGTCCAGTTGGTCATCGCCGCGTACGACGCGGGTCTGGTCACCCCCTCACGCAGACCGCCGGATGCCGCCCACCTGACAGGCTCTCAGGCGTCGAATCGGTGGCGGGATGCCTCGATGTGACCGAGGTAGCGGTGGGTCCAGTCGCACAGTCCGTCGATGGTCACCCGCAGGGCCTGGCCCGGCTCGGTGAGGGTGTACTCGACCCGCGGGGGCACGACGGGGTGCACCGTCCGCTCGACCAGGCCGTAGCGCTCCAGCATGCGCAGGTTCTGGGTGAGCATCTTGTGGCTGATGCCCTCGACCTCGTCCCGCAGCTCGCCGAATCGCAGGGTTTGCTCGCCCAGCGCTTCGATGATCAGGAGCGCCCATTTGTTGGCGACGTCGGAGAAGATCTCCCGCGCGAGGGAGTCCGCGCGCCTCAGGTCCGCTTCGTCGGGCGAGCCCGTGAACTGCTTGGTCACCATGAGGTTCCCCAGTCACCGAAAAGTGCGTTCTTCCATGTCAGCGGACACTCTCCTACGGTTCCTGAGTAACCACAAGAGAGCGAGCGCGTCGGGGGCTCGACGGAAGCGAGCTCACGGGCGCTCAAGGCGCAATGGAGGCGGACAGCATGGCCATCACCCTCGTGAACCCCAACGGATTGCCGGAGATCGACGCCTACCGGCAGGTGTCGATCGCGACTGGTTCGAAACTCCTCTTCATCGCCGGACAGGTCGCCTGGGACGCCGGCGGTGTCACGGTCGGGGAGGGTGACCTCGCCGCTCAGGTCGAGCAGTGCTACTACAACATCGCCACCGCCCTGGCCGGAGTCGGCGCCTCCTTCGACGACGTGGCGAAACTGACCGTCTACGTCGTCGAGTGGACCCCCGACAAGATGCCCCTGCTGATGGAGGGGCTCGGTCGGGCGGCCGCGAAACTGGGAATCACCGCGACACCCCCTGCCACGCTGCTCGGAGTAGCGGCACTGGACGTACCCGAGCATCTCGTCGAGGTCGAAGCCACCGCTGTCCTGGACTGATCAGGTGCTCCCCGCCCCGGGTTCGTTCCTCGTTCCGATCCCGGACTCCCTCCAGGTCCACGCTGATCGTGTTCTCACGGAACACCTCGTCGCCCAGGAGAAAGGAACGCCTCCCAGGGCCGGTACCCGACGATGGCGGACCCGGTGGCCCGGTGGCCTACCGGCGGCCCTACGCGGTCAATCCGCAGTCCGGCGCAGGACCAGGCAGAGGAAGCCGAAGCTGTCGCGGTACCCGTGCAGCCACTGCGAACGCTGGGTGGTGGCCGTCTCCAGTACCTGTGCGGCGGCTGGATCGCCAGGGTGGTCCAGAGCCCATGAGGCCAGCGAGCCCCAGCAGGCCCACTCGTAGGCGTCCAGCTCACTGCGGGTGCTGGCATGGCCGTGGACGGGTGTCCATCCGTCGGCGACGACGTGGTCCACCGTGGTCGCCAGGTCGGCGAGGTCACCGAACATCTCGACGGCCTCCGGCGAAGGGGCGCGGTCCCAGTACGACTCACCGATCAGGACGCGGCCGCCGGGGGCCAGGTGCTTGCGGGCCGCCGCGAGGGTGGGGAGGAGACCGCCGAAGGCGTGCGCGGCGCCGACGCTGATCACCAGGTCGTACGGCTGTGGAGAGGCGAAGTCCGCGGCCTCCTGGTGGTGGAGGACCAGGCGTTCGCCGACCCCGAGTCCGCTCGCTGCCCGGCGGGCATGCGTCAGGGAGAGATCGGAGACGTCGACGCCCTCGGCGTGCAGGTGCGGGCGTGTCGCCAGGGCGCGCAGCAGCCATTCCGCTGTGCCGCACCCGAGGTCGAGCACGCGCTCGTCGCCCCGCGGAAGGCCGTGTTCGAGCAGTCGGCTGACCGAGTCGTCGTCGAGCGGCGACTTTATCGGGTGGTCGGCGTGGGCGATCATGGAGATCTGCTCGCGGCTCAGCGGCTCGGCGTGTCCCGTCTCCGTATGCCCCGTATCGAGGAGCAGCTTCGCGGCCACCGCCGCCCCGTCGGTGCGGATCGTGCCGGCGACGGCCTTCGCCCGTGCTCGCGTCTCGGGGTCCAGGGCCGTCCCGAGTACGGCCGACAGCGAGGCGAAGGTCGGGTTCGGGCCGTCATGGGCCGCTCCGATGCCCAGCTCCGCCACGCGGGCGGCCCAGTGCGGCTGGTCGACGAACTGCGGTATCACGACCTGGGGCGCCCCGGCTCCGGCGGCGGTGGTCGTGGTGCCTGCGCCGCCGTGGTGCACGACGGCTGCGACCCGGCGGAACAGTGCCTGGTGGTTGACGTCGCCGACGGCGAAGCAGTCGTCCGAGCCGTCCGCCAGGCCGAGGTCCGCCCAGCCGCGGGAGACGAGTACGCGCCGGCCCTGCGCCCGGACCGCCTCGACGGTCACCCGGGCGACTTCCGTCGCGTTGCGCATGGGCATGCTGCCGAAGCCCACGTACACCGGGGGTGTGCCGGCCTCCAGGAACTCCTCCAGGTCGGTCGGCAGCGGGCGTTCGTCGGGCAGGATCCACGCGCCGGTCTGTACGAGTTCGAGGTCCGTCAGCTCCTGCCACGGGCCCAGGACCGGGTCCGCCGCCAGCCACGGCCGGTCGCCGAAGACGTGGTCGCGGACGTTGTCCACCGGCTCCAGGCCGATCGCCGCGCGGTGGGCGTTGAGGGGCTGGAGGTAAAGGGCGTTGACCTTCTGGGCGTCCAGGTCCCACAGGGCCCGGTGGTCGGTCATGTCGGGCGGGGCCGGCGGGCCGGGCCGCGGCGACGGCCGGTAGTGCGCCGAGGGCATCTCGAAGGGGTGGAAGCCGGCATACACGTAGCGGATGCCCAGCTTCTCGGCCACCGAGCGGGCACCGGCCGGCATGAGGCCGCTCGCCACCAGGACGTCACAGCCCTCGGCCGCCTTGGCGACCGTATCGAAGTGCGCGGCGACCAACTCGGCCGCGAACGCCGCCGCGTCCGACGGAGGCGCTCCGGTCCGCAGCGCGCGTACGTCTCGCCCGAAGGGCACCAGCTCCGCGCCGACGCCGGCCAGCAGTTCCGCGAACTCCTCGTCCGGCGGTGCGCACACGCGTACCTCCGCGCCGAGTTTCCGCAACTGCGCCGCCAGTCCCGCCAGCGGCGCGATGTCGCCTCGTGATCCGTACGCCATCAACAGCACACGCATGTCGTGCTTCTCGTTTCTGTGGTGGTGGTGATCAGCGGGGGACGTCCCCGTCTCGACTCGACTTGCTCAGTTGACGGTGTCGAGGAGCAGCCTTGCCGCGCGCGCCGCCCCGTCGGTGCAAACCGTGCCCGCCACGGCCTTCGCCCGGCTGCCGGCTTCTGGGGCCAGGGCCGTCCTGAGCGCGGCCGACAGGGACCCGAAGGTCGGAGCAGGGCCGTCGTGGGCTACGCCGATGCCCAGCTCGGCCACGCGGGCGGCCCAGTACGGCTGGTCCGCCAACTGGGGCACCACCACCTGCGGGGCGCCGGCCCGAGCGGCAGTCGTCGTCGTACCCGCGCCGCCGTGGTGCACGACGGCAGCCACGCGGGCGAACAACTGCTGATGGTTGACCTCCCCGACGGCGAAGCAGTCGTCCCGGTCGTCTATGAGGCCCAGTTCCGCCCAGCCACGCCCGACAAGGACCCGGCGGCCCTGCGCGCGGACCGCCTCGATGGCCACCCGGGCCGCCTCCTCACCTGCGCGCACGGCCATACTGCCGAACCCCACGTACACGGGTGGCGCGCCGGCGTCCAGGAAGGCCACCAGCTCCGCCGGGAGCGGCCGATCGTCGGGCAGGACCCAAGCGCCGGTCTGTACGACGTCGAGGTCCGGCGTCTCCAGCCACGGGTCCAGCACCGGGTCCGTCGCCAGCCACGGCCGGTCGCCGAAGGCGTAGTCGCGGACGTTGCCCACCGGGGGCAGGCCGAGCGACGCCCGGTTGGTGTTGAGCGCCTCACCGAACAGTGCGTCGATGCTCTGGGCGTCCAACTCCCACAGTGCCCGGTTGTCGGTCACCTCCGGCGGGAACGGCCGCCCGGGGTATGCCAGCGGCGGGCGCTGCGGCGAAGGGAGGGTCAGCTGCTGGAAGATCGCGGACACGTAGCCGATGCCCAGCTTCTCGGCCACCGACCGCGCACCGGCGATGGCCGGCATCGCTCCCGTCGCCACCAGTACGTCGCACCCCTCCGCCGCCGCGGGCATCACCTGCAACTGACTGGCGATCAGTTCTGCCGCGCGCTGGGGCAGATTGCCCTTCGACGGCGGCGGAGCCGCGGTCGTCAGAGCGCGGGCCGACTGCCCGACACCCACCACGGACACGCCGACCCCGGCCAGTCGCTCCGCGAAGTCCTCGTCCGGCGGCGCGCACACCCGCACCTGCGCGCCGAGCTCCCGCAACCGCACCGCGAGCCCCACCAGCGGTTCGACGTCCCCGCGCGATCCATATGTTGACAACAGCACACGCACTTCGTGAATCTCCAGTTTCCGTGGTTTCTTGGCCAGGCCGGGGGCACGCCCCGGGCAGCTGTGCCTCGTGAGTTGCCGAGCCCGTGGCAGTTCACGGCCTGATGGAGTGCTCGGGGTCGGGGACGCTCACCCATTCGACGAGCTGGACGACGACACCGTTCGGGTCGGTCATCTGGAACAGCCTCTCGCCCCACGGCTCTTCGCGCAGCGGCATGGTGATGGGGGCGCCCGCCGCGCGCAGCCGGGCCTCCTCCACCGCCAGGTCGGTAACGGTGAGCGCCAGGATCAGACCGGTTGCCCGACGGTGGCGCTGCTCGGGCGGGAGGACATCCGTACCTGCGCGGAGCAGGACGACGTCGACGGCGGCGTCCCCCCGCGTCAGGGACGCGAAGCCGTCGTCGGCCATGGCCACCTCGTAGCCGAGGTGGGTGCACAGGAACTCGCGAGACGCGTCCACGTCGGCGACGGTCAGGGAGAGGGTGGAGGAGGATACGTTCATGATGAAACCTTCGCAAAGTGAGTGACGGTAAAGGCCGGATGGATGCAGATACGGATCAGGTCGCGGGCAGGTCGAGCTGGATCTCGCACGTGCGCCGGTAGGAGCGGAACCCCAGTCGGTGGTTGACCGCCAGCATGTGGAGGTTGTCCTCGGCGTTGTCCGTCTCGATCTCGACGACGCCGGGGTACTCGGCGCGCAGTCGGCGCACCATGGCGGCCTTGACCCACAACCCCAGCCCGTGGCCGCGGTGTTCGGGTACGACCGCCGTGTCGTACTGCTGGACCCGCGGCGGCGCTCCCTGAGGGATCAGGATCTCGGTGTAGCCGGCCATGGCACCGTCGTCGTGGACGGCGGCGATGGTCAGCAGCGTGTCCCCGCGGTCGGCGACCACCGCGGCCATGGCGCGCACGCGGTCCGCGTCCCACGCCACACTGCCGTAGTCCAGCTCACCGACGGGCATGTCGTTCATCGCGTTCTTCGCCGTGGCGAAAGCGGCGGCGAGGCCGTCGGGAACCGTTCCGGTCCAGCCGGCCAGTCGGTAGCCGGGGTGCTCGGCATCGGCGGTCCGGAGCAGGTCGGCCCGGTCCATCTCGTCGAGGCGCAGCAGGAGGTGGTTGAGGGCCAGTGCTCGGCGGAAGCCCCGCCGTTCGCTGAAGGCTTCGCCCGGACTTTCGGCCGCGGCTGTGGCGATCAGACTGCGCCGGTTCTCGGCGCGGCAGGACGCCACGACCGCCGACAGGAGGAGGGAACCGGTTCCCAGGCGGCGGTGCGCGGGGTCGACATGGAGTTCCAGCTCGGCCAGGTGCTCCTGGCCCGGGGAGGTGAATACCCGTAGGGAGGCGACTCCGACCGGGACGCCGTCCGCACCGGTGGCCAGCCAGGTCAGCCGGTGGCTGCCCAGAGCGGGCCGGGTGAGCTGGGCGTGGATCTGTGCGGGATCGGGGGCCGGTACTCCGGGCAGGTCGTGGGCCATCGAGGCCGCGACGACCCGGTGCCACGCGGTGGCTTCGGCGGCCGAAACGCTTCGGAGCGGGGTGACTTGTACTGCTGTGGGCACGGTGATGGCCTTCTTGGTCGAGTCGGTCTTGCTCCGGGACGGCGCGAGGGCGTGCTCTCGTCGGTTCATCGAGTTCGCGCCCTTTCAGTCGGTGTGGCGCACGAGCGGCCAGTCGATGTCACAACGGGCGGCCGTGGCGAGGTAGTTGGTGAAGACGTTGAGGGCGACATGGGCGACGACCTCGACGATCTGCCCGTCGGACAGGCCGGCGCGCCGGGCCGCAGCCAGCTGCTCGTCGGCGACGGTTCCACGGTCACGGACCACCACGGCGGCCAGATCCAGGACGGCGGCGGCCCAGGGGTCATCGGCCTTGCCCCGGCGTGCGCGGTTGGCTTCGGCCGCACTCAGCCCCGCCGTCCTGGTCCCGCGGAAGGCGTGGACGGACAGGCAGTAGTCGCAGCCGTTCTCCTGCGCCACCAGCAACGCGATGCTCTCGCGCACGTCCGCCGACAGGGTTCCCTCCGTGCTCAGGGTGGTGAGGACGCCCACGTACCCCTTCAGTACGGTCGGGCTGTTGGCCATCACCCTGGCGAGGTTGGGGACGACCCCCAGGGCCTGGTGCGTGGCAGTGAACAGAGCTGCGGTTTCACCGGTCGCGATCTCCGGTTCAACGGTGTGGAGTGCTGGCATGCAGGTAACCCTGCCGGTTGATCTTGATACATTCCCGATGCATCGTCGATGCACGCAATGCAGACCCCTGGAGTGACGGCATGCGGTTCACCATCCTCGGCCCGGTGGAGGCCGCGGCCCCCGGTTCGGATGCGCCCGGCCTGGCGCCCCGTCATCGCGCGGTGCTCGCCTACCTGTTGCTGCACGCCGGCGTCGCGATCAGTACGGATCGCCTGATCGACGCGATGTGGGGGCCGTTGCCGCCGGATTCCGCCCGCGCGCAGATCCAGACCACGATCGCCGCCATCCGACGGATGCTGCGCGCTTCACAGGCCGACCGGATGCTGGCAACGGTGCCGGCCGGATACGTGATCACCCCCGAGCCGGGACAACTCGATCTGGACGAGTTCACCGGCCTGACCGCCAAGCCGTCGGCCGCCTCCGAGGACCCGGGGGACAGCGCGGACCGGATACGTGCCGCGCTGGCGCTGTGGCGGGGGGAGCCGCTGGCCGACATCACCGCCCATTACGTCCAGGGCGCCAGGACACGCCTGAACGGGCAACTGCTGACCGCCGTCGAGCGCCTGGCCGAGCTGGAACTGGCCCGGGGCCGGCACGACGACCTCATCGACGAACTGTCCGCCCACCTGGCGGCCAACCCGTTGCGAGAACGGCTCTGCTGCCAGCTGATGCTCGCCCTGCACCGCACCGGACGCCAGACCGACGCGTTGGACGTGGCAAGAACCTTCCGGGCGACCCTGGCCGAGCAGCAGGGACTCGACCCCGGCCACGCGTTCAGCAAGCTCGAACAGGACATACTGCGGGACGCCCCCGATCTGCGGCCGCCGGTCACCGCGCCGCCGAAGCCGCTGTCGCAGGGGGTCAACTTCCTCCCGTACGACGTCCCGGACTTCACCGGACGCGAAGGCGAGCTCGACGGGCTGATCCGTCTGTGGTCGGCCAACAACGGCGGCGTCGTGACCATTTCGGCGATCGACGGTATGGCCGGGGTCGGCAAGACGACGCTCGCGGTCCACGCGGGGCACCGCCTCGCGGACCACTTCCCGGACGGACAGCTCTTCATCGACCTACAGGCGCACACCGCAGGCCAGGCGCCGCTCGACGCCGGTGCCGCACTGGAGGTCCTCCTGGGCCAACTCGGCGTGCCCGCACAACACATACCCGCATCGGTCGCCGATCGGGCCGCGCTGTGGCGGTCCGAACTCTCCGGCCGTCGCGTGCTGGCCGTACTGGACAACGCCCTCGGAGCGGACCAGGTACGCCAGTTGCTGCCCGGAGCCTCACGCGCCCTCATCCTGATCACCAGCCGCCGACGGCTGACCGACCTGGACGGCGCGCACGCCCTGTCCCTGGACGTACTGCCCGCCGCGGACGCCCTGGAGCTGTTCACGGCGATCGTCGGCGAACGAGCGGACGCCGAACCCCTGGCCGTCCTCGATGTCCTGCAGTTGTGCGGATTCCTCCCGCTGGCCGTCCGCATCGCTGCCGCCCGCCTGCACCATCGCCCCCGCTGGACCGTCGCGTACCTGGCCGACCGGCTCCGCGACCAGCGCCGCAGACTCTCCGAGCTGGCCACGGCAGAGCGAGGAGTGGCGGCGGCCTTCACGCTGTCCTACGAGCAGCTGACCGCGGACCAGCAACGCATGTTCCGACTCCTGGGGCTCCAGCCGGGCCGTGACATCAGCCCCGAGGCGGCCTCCGCGCTGGCCGACCTCCCGCTCGACGAGGCCGAGACGCTCCTGGAAGACCTCCTCGACGCCCACGTCCTGACCCAGCGCCAGCTCGGCCGGTACACCTTCCACGACCTGCTGCGCGAACACGCCCTCGCCACCGCGGCCGCCCAGGAACCCCCCAACGCCCAACGCGAGGCCCTCGGCCGGCTGTTCCACCACTATCTCCACACGGCGTGCGCGGCCATCGACCACCTCTACCCCGAGGGCACGAACCGCAGACCGCGTATCCCCGCGCCGGACACCCCGGCCTCGCTCCCGCGGGACGAGGCCGAGGCGATCGCCTGGCTGGACAGCGAACGCACGAACCTCATGGCGTCCGCCCAGTACGCGGCCGAGCACGACTGGCTCCCGCACACCAGCCAACTGGCCGCCACCTTGCACCGCTACCTGCTGGGCCACGCCCACCAGGCCGACGCGCTGGCGCTCTGCGGCCTGGCACTGCGAGCCGCCCGCCGCAACGGCGACAAAGCCGCCGAAGCCCGCACGCTCATCGATCTCGGCCAGGTGCACTTCTGGTGGCACGGCGCCTACGAGCAAGCGGCCGAGCACTACCGGCACGCCCTGGACCTCGCGCGCGAGATCGGCGACCAGGGCGCCGCGGCCGGCGCACTCCAGGCCCTCAGCACCGTCTTCAGGCGGCGGCGGGAATACGACCAGGCCTACGAGCACTGCGCGCAGGCACTCGCGCTCTTCCGGGAGCTCGGCGACCGCGCCGGCGAAGCCAGGTGCCTGACCGACCTCGGCATCGTCCTCGCACGCCGAGGACGGTACGAGGAGGCCCACGAGCACCACCGGCAATCGCTGCTCGCGTACCGCGAGACGGGATCCCGTATCGGCGAGACCGTCGTGCTGAACAACATCGGGCTGCTGCACCAACGACAAGGCCGCCACGACGAGGCCCGGCGCCATCACCACCAGGCCCTGGAGCTGAGCCGCAGGTTCGACTTCCCGGGAGACGAGGCCGAGTCGCTCAACGCCCTTGCGGAAGCCGCCCGGTCCATGGGCGACCTCGGCCGGGCCGCGACCGAACACGATGCCGCGCTGACCCTCGCGCGCGAGTTCAGCTACCGCCCCGAGCAGGCCCGCGCCCATGACGGCCTGGCGCACGTCCACCGCGACCTCGGCGGCATCGACCTCGCCCACCACCACGCCCGACAGGCCCTTGACCTCTACACCGCCCTCGCCGTCCCCGAGGCCGACGAGATCCGTACCTTCCTCACCGGGCTGCCGCCCACCGCGAATGAGTCCGAACCCTCGGAGCCGTGAGAACGCCGCAGCGGTGGACACTCACGTGAGTGAGCGCCCACCGCTGCGGGAATGACGAGAGGTCGGCGGCCTTCGCCGCCCCGGCCTACCGGTGGATCACACCGACGGCCGCCCCTCAGACATCGAGCTCGTTGCCTGCGGAGTCCCATGCCCGCAACGGCTCGTCGTACGGCGGAGTGAGGACGAGTCCCGCCGGTGTGTGGTCGACACTGCCCTCGAAGGCTTCGTTCTCGGGGACAGGCCAGTCCACCACGATGTGATCACCCGGTGGGATGTCGTGCTCCATGCCGGCGGGCTCGAACATCACATTGAGCCGATCGCCGCCGTCGTTCCTGAAGATGATCTTCACGCCGAAAACCTTACCAACTGTCGAGGTAGTGCTTGAGGACCTTTGCGCGCTGCGGGGCGCTCGGGCTCGTATTGCCCCCGGCGGTCGACACCTCGTCCACCTTGGCCATGTACTTCCACAGCTGCTCGATCTCGTCGCGGGTGAAGTGCTTCTTGACGTTGGCGAGGTGCTCCGGAGTCATGAACTTGGGGTCGAGGCTGGCGTCCTTCTGGTCCCACAGCTGGATCACGTTGTCCGCACGCCCGAGCTTGCCCATGTTGCCGACGTTCTTCTTCTCGAGCATGGCGATGGCGTCCGAGAGAAGCGCCTTCACCTCGGGGTGCTGGCCGACCGGGCCGCACCACTTCGCCGTCTCGTTGTGGACGAGTACGGGCACGTCGGCGGCGAACACGTAGTAGGTGTGGATGCCGTCGACCGTCAGGTTGTGCACCCGCACCGGCTCGGTCCAGGCACGGACGCCGACGAGCTCCTTGAGTTCGCCGTCCGCAGTGCGCAGGAGATCACCTGCCCTGAGGTCCTCGGCGTTCACCCAGTCGTGCCGGTTGGCCGCCCAGAACGGGTGCCCGTCGGTGGCCGCGACGGTGCCCGTGGCGTTCCCGGCCGCACCGTCGGTGTCGACGGTGAGCTCCCGGAGGGCCTTGCTGCGCTCGCCGACGATCAACGCGGTGACGGCGCGGCCCTCGGTCCTGCCGGTCTCGGGATCGGTGGCCCGAACCCGGTCGCCGATCCGGACGTCCTCGATCGGCTTGCGCGTCCCGTCGGCCATGAGGACGGGAGTCCCCGGCACGAAGCTGTTCTTGGGCTTGGAGGCCTCGCACAGCTTGCGCGCCTCCTCAAGGATGTCCTCGCCCTTCTGGACCAGCTTCTTCGCCGCCGCGGACTTGTCGAGGAAGTCGTCAAGGCCACCGACGATCTTGACGAGGGCCTTGGCGATCGCCGGCGTCTCCTTGATGACCTTCAGCGCCTTGCCCCAGGGAAGGCTGCCGACCACGGCCCAGAAGCAGCTCTCGAAGTTGCCCTCGGTGAAGCACTTCTTGATGTCCTCGAAGAGGAGGTCGACAATGATCTTGCCGCCGTTCTCCAACAGGAAGTCGACGAGGTCCTTCTCGGCCAGCGCGCGGGCCGCCTCGTACGCCTCCGGCGAGATGCCGGCCTTCCTCAGCGCCTCGAGTTCGTCCTCGCCGAGCTCCCGGGGCTTGCCCTTGCTCGCCGCTTCCTTGGCGGCCGCCTCCCTGGCCTTGCGTTCCTGCTCGCGCTGGTACTCCTCGGCCTTCTTCGCCGCCTCGTCCGCCTCGCGGGCGTACGTGTTGGCGTTCTTGGCCGCTGCCTCCGCCGACTTGGCGTGGCCCTCCGCCGACTCCGCGAACTTGTTCGCGTCCGCGGCGTCCTTCTCCGCCTGGGCGGCAGCGCCCTGGGCGACGGTCGCCTCGTGCTCCGCCAGGTTGGCGGCGCTGTTCGCGGCGGCCGCGTGGTTGTCGGCCTCGGCCGCGGCGCCCCGGGCACGGGCCGCCTCCGCCTCCGCCTGGTTGGCGGCGTTGCGGGCCGCGGTCGCGTCCGCGTAGGCCTGGTTGGCGGCGCTACGGGCGAGCTTGGCGTCGGCCTGGGCCTGTGCGTCGGCCTGGTTGGCGCGTGCCGCGGCCGCGCGGGCCTTGGCACCTTCCTCGGCGGCCTGCGCCGCCGACTTCATCGCGGCCGCGGCGGAACGCGCGGCGTTCGCGGCCGAACGCGCCGCCTGCGCGGCGGCCTTGTAAGCCGGAGCGACCTGGGCGTTGGCCCGCTGCGCCGCGGCCTCCGCGGCCTCGGCGGCCTTGACCGCCTCCGCGGCCTTCGCCTCGGCCGAGGCGACCTGCTCCGCGCCCATCTGCTCCGCCGCGACGGCGACCTCGGCGGCGAAATCGGCGTCGACGTCCTTGCCGGCGAACGGCGCGGTCAGCTCGATGGCCATGTTGGCCGGCTCGGCGATGCCGGCGGCAGTGCCGCGGGCCGCGGAGGCCGACTTGACGGCGATCGTGGACTGGACCCGCGCCATCGCCGCTTCGCGGACGGCGCCCTGGGCCTCCTCCTTGGTGCGGTTCGCGGCCTGGAGGGAGTTGTTCGCGTGCATGGCGGCGAGCCCGGCCAGACGCGCGGCCTCGTGCGCGGCGATGCCGGCACGGGCCTCCTGGGCCGTGGCCTCCGCGGCCTTCTGGTTGGCGCGCTGGGCGGCGGCGTGCGTGAGAGCGGCCTCGGCCTCCGCCTTGTTGGCGGCGGCGTCGGCGGCCGCTGCCGCAGCCTCGGCCTTGTTCGCCGCGGCGTTCGCGCGCGCGGCGTGCGCGGTGGCCTCGGCCGCCGCGGCCCGCGCCCGGGCGGCGGCGCCCGCGGCCTCCGTCGCGGCGGAACGCGCCCGTACGGCCGCGCCGCCGGCGGTGTTGGCGGCGCTGCGGGCCTGACCGGCAGCCTCGCCCGCGGTGTTGGCGTCGGAACGCGCCTGGTCGGCGGCGGCGCGGGCGACACCCGCGTCGATCGTGCCGCGGCCGGAGGCGGCGATCGCCTCGGTCGCCTTGGCCCGGGCCTCTGCCGCATCGTGCCGCTGCTCGGCCGCGTAGGCGGCGTTGCGGGCGTTGCGGGAGTTGGTCTCCTCGTCCCGCGCCTTGCGGTCCGCCTCGGCGGCGATGCCGTCCTGGTGTGCGGCGGACGCGCGCGCGGACGCGGCCGTCGCCTGGGCCGCCTGAGCCTGTGCGCGGGCGGCGGAAGCCGTACGGGCCTCGGCCTCGGCGCGCGCACGCGCCGCCGCGGCGATGTCCCGCTCGCGCTCGGCCCGGGCCCGGGCCGCCGCGGCGAGGTCGCGCTCACGCTCGGCGATCTTGCGCTGCTCGGCCGCGATCGCGGCCTGGCGCTGCGCCTCGATACGGGCATCGCGGGTCTTGCGGGCGTGCTCCCACGCCTCGCGCTCCGCCTGCTCGGCCGCCACACGCGCGTCCTTGGCCCGCGCCGCAGCGGTCGCGGCGATCTTCGCCTGCTTCTCGGCGGCCTCGGCCATCCGGGCCGCGGCCCGGGCCTGCTCCTCGGCGTTCGCCCGCCACTTCTTGGCCTGCTGCTCGTGCAACTCGGCCTGGTTCTGGGCGTTCAGGCCGGCGGCGTCGGCGGCGGTGGCGTCCACCGCGTGCTGGGCCGTCTCACTGGCCTTCACCGCGGCCTCCGCCGCGGCGGCGATGCCCGAGGCGACCTCGGACCACTGGGTGCCGTGCTCCAGCCCGGTCTCCACCAGCACATCGGCCTGGATCTTGGCCTGCGCGGCCGCGACCTGAGCGGACCTGGCGGCGTCCTGGCCGTACCCGACCTGACGCGCGACCTCGGCCTTGACCTGGGCGTAGTCGGACAGGCGCTTGCCGGCCCGGTCGGCCGCCAGCATCCGGTCCGCCTCGCGCGCGGCGGACGCCGCCGCCGACATGGCGTTGGAGGCGTTCTTGAGCGCCTTGACGGCGTCGCCGTGCGCGGCGATCAGCTTGGTACGGGCCTCGGCGGCGACGGCGGCCTTGCGGGCCAGCTCACGAAGCTTCTCCGCTGCCTCCAGGGCCTCCTTCTGCGCCTTCTCGTGCGCGGCCCGGTCGTCGGCGTCCTGCTGCGCCGCGACCTGGTAGCCCTTCTCCAGGAACTCCGCGATCACCGCGTCGCTCTTGGAGTCAAGCGCGGCCTGCGCGGCCTGCTTCACCGCAGGTCCGCCCACCGACGCCAGCATCTCGACGCGCTTGCGGTTCTCCTCGGCGCGCTTGGCGGCGTTCTGCTTGTCCGCCTCGTCGCGCTGCTTGGCGATGTCCGCGCCGAAGGCCAGGAAGTCGGCGCGGTCCTGCGCCGTTCCCTTGAGGACCCGCTCGACCTCGGCGTTGAAGAACGGGCCGCCGGTGCCGCGCAGCTTCTCTATCTGCTGGCGGTTCGCGGCATCGGCGCCGGCGCGCTTGTCCTTGGCGCGCTGGCGGGCCTCGGCCTCGCCGTGCTCCAGGAACTGCCGGATCGCGTTCGGGTCGGTGCTCTCCAGCGCCTTCCGGGCGGCCTCGCGGACCTCTTCTTCCTCGTCGAACTCGGCGAAGTCCTCGACGAGCTGCCGGTCGCGCTCGTCGCTGATCCGCTGGAGCTCGGACTTCGCGGCGGGCGCCGCGCCGGCTGTCTTCGGTTTGAGCGCCGCCGCCAGCTGGTCCAGCGACGCCAGCGTCTGCGTCAGCGACGCCTTCTCGTTGGGTACGGCGGCGGTCGCGGCAGCGGCCTCGCCGGTGGCGGTGCCCAGCACCGCCACGACGACCGCTGCGGACACGGCCTTCCGTACGTTCAAGGCCACGCCGACGCGCAGCCTTCCGGCCCTGGGCCGGAACCTTCCCCACACGGGAAACCCCCTAGAAGAATGGATTAAGAAACCCCCGCCCAGGTCAGCGGGCGGGGTGGTCAAATGCGTCCGGCCGGCCCGCCATGGGCCGGCCGGATCCTCGGGATCAGCCCCGGGCTCGGGTCTCGCCGTTCTGGGCCCGGTCGTACATGGCCTTCCAGAACGCCGCCGCGTCGACGGCCCCGGCCTGCTCCCCGGCCCAGGCGCCCTGGTTGGTCTCGGCGGTGCCCGAGATCGCCTTCCAGAGCTCCGCCGAGGACTCCCGGGACAGCAGGGCCACGGCCCGCCAGTTCTCCGCCTGCGCGGCGGCCGCGGTCTGCTCGGCCAGCCATGCGCGCCGCGCCGCGTCGGCGTGTGCGGACACCGCCTTCCAGGCCCGCTCCGCCGCGGCGCGGGCCTGGGCCGCGTCCGCCGCGTCCTTGACGGCCTCCTCGGCCGCCGTGGCCTCCCGGATCAGGAGCGTCAGCGTGTGGTGCCGCAGAGTCTCCCCGTCGGCCACACGCGTCCGGTACCCCTCCAGGTCCAACGCCGCGCCGGTGGCCCACCCGTAGCCGAAGAACTCCGCCACGTCCGTGTCCGTGGCACCCGGTCGCAGCGCCCACTGCGCCGCGACGCGTACCTGCTCGCCCGGATCGTCCTCACCGAGGGTGCGTACGAAGTCCCGGTCCTTGGCGGCGACTTCGAGCCGCTGCTGTTCGGTGGCCTCGCGTGCGGCGCGGTCACGCCGCTGCGCGTCGGCGTACCCCGTCTTCACGAACGCCGCCTGCTCGGCGACGCTCCCCTTCAGCGCCCGCGCGGCAGCCGCCCGTACCTCGGGGGAGAACCCCACCGTGTGCGTGGCCACGACGCGCTCGCAGAACGCCTTGTTCCGGGCGCGCGTGTCCCGGGCCCGCTGCTTGGCGTAGTCGAAGCCTCCGCCGGGCGCGAGCCACTCGATGAGCGCCTCGTCGCCGCGGGTACTGCGCAGCGCGTTCCACGCCGACGTCCGGACCTCGGCGGCCGGGTGCGTCTTCGCCATCGACGTCACCCGTCGGCGCGCCTCCTCGACGGCCGCGGCCAGCTCGGGCGAAAGCGTCTGCTCCGTGATCGACTCGGAGGACAAAGACGCAGAGGACGACGCGGCGACCGCGATGCGAGCGTCCGCCCACGCCGGGGCCACGCCCGCGACCGCTATCCCGCCGGCCAGCACGCCGGCCGCCGCCGTCCGCGCACCCCACCACTGACGACTCAACTGAAGACCCCCTTGAGGAAGAAGAATGTTCAAAGCCGAAGAGGGGCAGGTCCGTACGCCCGGCCCTGCCCCTCCGCGACGTCGACGGGAGCGCTCACGCGCGCCCCCGTTCGGCAGGCCTACTTGACCTGCTGGACCTGCCACAGCTGGGCGTCGGACCGGTTGCAGGTGTAGAGCTGCGTGTCGATGCTGTTGTCCTTCTTGCCGCCGGGGACGTCCAGGCACATGCCTGCGGCGTGCATCGGCGTCACCTCGTACAGCTTGCGGACGGGGTCGACCAGCACCAACTGCCAGCGCTGGTGTGCGCCCTTCCCACAGGTGAACTGCTGGACGGCCGAGCCCGGCTTGGTGCCCTGCTGCTGTACCTCGAGGCACTTGCCGCTGAGGACGGAGCGCAGCTCGAAGCTGCCGCCCCCCGCGGCGACGGCACTCCACTTCTGGGCGTCGCTACCGTTGCAGGTGTACTGCTGGGTGTTGATGCCGTCCGTGGTCTTGCCGCCTTCGACGTCAAGGCACTTGCCGCTGTGGGCGGCCGTGAGCGTGATGGCCGTCGGCGCCATCGCGGCGCGGGAATTGGCTTCCTGCGCTGCGGCGCGCGCCGCGAGCGCAGCCTCGCGGGCCGCTTCGGCGGGATCGCCGTTGGCGGCCCGCTGCGCCGCCTCGGCCGCGAGGCGAGCGGCTTCGGCCGCGGCACGGGCATCGGTGTCCCCGTCGGCCTGCACGGCGGTCGCGGTGCCGGCCAGCACGGCGAAGGTGGCGCCTACGGCCAGGGCGGCCCGGATGATCCGAGACATGATGGGATCGGTTTCCTCTCGCGGGATCTGGATGCTCAGGTTGCCGTGACCGGCTGGATGCGCCACTTCTGGGCGGCCGAACCGCTGCACGAGGCCAGCTGCGCGGCGGCGCCGTCGTCCTTGCTGGCGGCCGCGATGTTCAGGCAGCGCTGCGCGTTCGCCGCCGTGTGGGCGGGCCGCAGTTCGTACAGCTCGTTGGCGATGTCGACCATCACGAGGCGCCAGCGCTGGTTCTGCACGCCCACGCACCACCACTGCTGGACGACGGTGCCGTTCGTGGTGCCGGAGCTCTCCACGTCGAGGCACTTGCCGGAGTGCTTGAACTTCAGCTCGAAGGTGCCCGCGCCGGTGGGCACCATGTCGAACTTCTGGTTCTCACTGTCGCCGGCGCAGGTGGCCTGGCCGGCGTTGGTGCCGTTGCGCATGCTGGCGTTGCCGATCGCGAGGCACTTGCCGCTGTGCTCGGCCTTGAGCTGTACGACCGGGGGCGACGCGATGGCGGCGGTGACGGACGACGCGATGGTGGACGGGGTCGACGGCTCTGCGGCCGCGACGGCGACGGTCACGCCGGCGGCGAGCACGGCGGCACTGGCCCCGATGGCCAGAACGGATCGCATGATCCGAGACATGGGGTGTTTCCGTTCTTCTCAGGTGGAAGGAAAGGATTCTGCTGCGGCGGCTGCGGTCAGCGCGCGAGCGGGGTGGCGACCTTCCAGGTGGCGTCCAGGGCGAAGTCCTTCTCCGCGTCGAAGCGGTTCTTGGCGCTCTTGTCGGCCGCGTACAGGTCGCCCTGGTACTGCCGCAGGAAGCGGCCCGGCTGGCTCGCCGACTCGAACGACGTACCGGAGCCGACCAGGGCCTTCTTCGCGCACCAGGTCGCGTCCTTGCGGAACTGCGCGCTGTTGTCGCTGGCGGTCAGCCGGACCCGCAGGTCCTTCTGCATCAGGTAGTGGCCGGGCTTGCGCGCGGACTCGAAGGAGTAGCAGTTCGGCTGACCGCCCAGGGCGGGCACCACGACCCAGGTGGCGTCCTCGCGGTCGGCCTGCTTGGAGCCGGCGGACACGGGAGCGATGAACGCCTCGCCGGCGTCGACGCCGGACTGCCGGACGACGAAGCCGGGCAGCTTGGCGTTCACCGGCTGGAGCGTCTGGCGCTTGGCCCGGTAGAGGCTGTCCTCCTTGAGGAACTGCGCGACGGCCTCGTCGCCGGCGGCCAGCGCCGTCTTCGCGGCCGCGACCAGGTTCGGGTTCACGCCGGTCTTCTCGGCCGCGGCCTGGATCTGCGTGACGAGCAGGCGGTTGGCGTCGGCGATCTTCTTGCGGCGAGCCTCGTCGTCCTTCTTGTACGCCTCTTCGGCGCCGGTGTGGATGTACTGCTTCCACGCGGCCGGGTCGGGGTTGAGGACCGCGCGCTGGCCCGCCGCGTACAGCTCGCTCTCCTTGGCGTCGGCGGGTGCGACGCGCAGCAGTTCGCGGATGAAGTTGTCGTCGCTGAGGACCAGCATGGCCTCGCTCGCCGAGACACGGAACAGGGCGGCAGTGTTGGCGCGGGCGGCCTGCTCCTTGCGTCGCTCGGCCTCCTCGCGATTGCGCTCCTCCAGCTCCTTGAGCTCCCTGGCCACGTCGCGCTGGTGGGCCTCGCGGGCGCCGTTGGTGATGAACTCCTGCCAGGCGGCGGTGTCGCCGGCCAGGGCCGTCGCGGCGGCGGCGCGGACCTCCGGACCGGCGGCCTCGTGCCGCATCACGGCGCGGATGAAGTTGTCGTCGCTGAGGTCGAGTAGGTCGGGGCTGTTCGGGATACCGACCGCGATCAGGACCTGGGACTTGGCGAGCCGGGCGGCGCGGGCGGCGTCGGCCTTGTCCTTCTCGCGCTGCTTGTCGACGGCATACGCCTCGTGGATGCCGGTGGTGATGAACGCGACGTGCTCGTCGGCCACGTCGCTGATGATGGCCCCCTCGGCGGCCAGCCGCACGGAGTCGAAGGCCTCCCCGCCGTCGCGGGCCTTCTGCCAAAGGGCGTGGATGAAGTCGATGTCGCTGAGCAGCAGTACGTCCGGGCTCGGGTCGAGGCGCACGACGGCAGCGGCGTCGACGCGCTGCTTGTCGGTGGTCCCGATCCCGGCGGCGGCCGAGGCGGCGGACGGGGCGGCGAGCGCGATGAGCGGGGCGGCCACGCCGCTGACGGCGGCAAGCGCGGTGGCCGTCACGAGCCCGCGCGCGACGGCTTTCGTCATGCGACCGGAGTTCGAGTAGCTCTTCTTCATTCTGCTTTCGGTTTCCCCCTGCTAGGTCCCGCATGCAGTTCCCGATGGGTGCGGGATGGTCGGTGGGCGCAGTCTTGAAGATCGCCAAAGTTCAGTCAAAACGGAATTGACTGCTCCCGCCCGGTTGTCACCCATCTGGCGATTTATAGGGCCCTTTTCAGTCAATTTTCCGCTGAAACTGGCCCTCGCGCGGGGCGGTAGTGGCTGGAAGGTGACTATGGATGGCCGATTCCCTAAACAGAGAAGAGCCGGGCCGCACCGGCCCATTGCGCCTGCCGGAGCCCTCCCGACCCAGTCGGCACACGCCTGTGGGGCCGTCAGCCCGCCGCCGGACAGCCTTGGCCACCCGTCGGCGACGGGGCGTAAGGGCAAGATGTGGGCTGGTACACACCAATATTTATCGCTCTACTGACGACCTATACTCCGCTGCTCCCAGCCGGGAGATGCCGGTGCCTGGCAGTCCAGGAACTCGACCAGTCGCGTCTCCGAACGCAGAATCCGCTCTCGCTGCTCATGAGGAAGAGAGGCGAGGACGTCGACCAGGACTTGCTTCCGCGGGACGTACACCACATTGCCGGTGTGGATCCGGCAAGCGGAACACCAGGCGAGTCAAGTCGTCATGCCGAGCATTCTCGCTCACACGGATCCGCCCAGCAAAGCTGGTCGGCGGCCGTCGCGGACGCGGCGGTTGGCCGGCACGTCCGCATGTCCGATATCAGCCGTATGGTCGGCCGACCGGTCCCTGGTCCGTTGGCGCTCGCGCGGGACAATCGTCGTATGCCCCTCTCGAATGCCGCGCTTTCCCTGGCCGTCGGTGCCGTCATGGCCTTGGTTCCCCTGGCGCATGACGTCCCAGCCGCAGACGCCTCCGCTTCGGCGGCCTCGGCCGCCTGCAAGGGTGCCAGGACCTGCTACGTGGACGTGTCCGTCGCCCAGATCTGGGTGAGCCCCGAAGGCGTACGGACGGTGGACGCGAAGGCGCTCACCAACCCGGTGGACATCCGGGGCTGGTTCGCCGCAATGTCTCACGACATCAACCTGCGCCGAGACGTTGCGGGTGAGACGCAGGCTCTGTACGGGGGCCGGGTCACCGTGGTGGACACGAAGACCAAGGACGGCGTGCTCTGGGACAAGGTGGTGGTCCACGGCCAGCCCACGCCCAGGGACACGGCCGGCTACCCCGGCTGGGTACCCGATCGGCAGCTGACGAAGCTCCGTAAGAAGGCCCCGTCCGGCACGACCCTGGAGCGCGTCACCAGCCCGACGGCCTGGGGCTACGGCTCTCGTCAGGCGCTGGCGGAGGGGGCGCCGTCCAAGGGAGGCTCCGAGTACTCGTTCAACACGGAGTTCGCCGTGAAGCCCGTCGCGGGCGCCCCGTCCGTCGTGGAGGCCCGGGCCAACGACGGCAGGCCGATCTACTTCCGGCGCGGCGACCTCGCGAAGGTCCCGCCGGCCGGAGTGACCGGCGAAGACGTGGTCGCCGAAGCGCGCAAGTTCCTGGGTCTGGAATACCTGTGGTCCGGCACGGCCGGGTTCGGGTACGACTGCTCCGGGCTGACGAGCCAGGTGTACTCCGCTCTCGGAATCACCATCCCGCGTGACAGCCAGCCGCAGTTCGATGCGGGCGGCGGCGCGGCGCCCGCCGGCTCGGCCGAGGGCGAGCGGATCACGACGCCGGCCGACCTCCGGCCCGGCGATGTCGTGGGCTTCGGCAGCAGCACCTCGAACGTCACCCACGTGGGCATCTACGTCGGCAGGAACGGCAAGGGCGAACCGATGATGATCAACTCACCCAAGACGGGGGAGAAGGTGAGGGAAGAGCCCCTGTCGAACCGCCCGTTCGTGGGTGCCACCCGCTTCATCGGCTCCTGAACCCATGTGGCGAGTTGTCGCCTCGTGTGGCCGGGCCGCCCCGGTCAGATCGTGACCGGGCCGCGGGCGGTGGCGAACTCGACCGAGACCAGGCCCGGTTCCTCGTCCTCGACCCAGGTGACGTCGATCTGGTCGAGGGGGTGGTCGGCCGGTTCGCCGAGGAATTCGGCGATGGAGGCGGCGTCGCCGGCGATGGAGACCCCGTGGATGGTGGTGGAGGTGCGCGGGTCGGCGCACGGGCGCTCCTCGATGGGGACCAACCACTGGAGAAAATAGGGTAGTTGCGGGTCCTCCATCAGTTCCAGCAGGCCGATCTGCTTCCACCTCAGGTCGAACCCGTCGGGGCGGACACGGTGGCCCTCGGCCGAGGTGCGGCCGAGCCGGGCCTCGACCGGGGTGATGTCGTCGACGGAGACCACCCAACCGAGCCAGCCGCCGCCCTCGGCGGCGCGGCGCGCGACGGCCTGGCCGAAGGGCGCGCGGTCGGCGGCGGGGTGGTCGAGTGTGGTGACGACCTCGACGTAGGTGCCGCCGCTCAGCGGGAGAATGAAATTGCGGGTGCCGAACCGCGGGTGCACGCCTCCGTCGACGAATCCGGCGCCGAGGGCCGATCCGATCCACTGGACGGTCGAGACGAAGCTGTCGCGGGCCACCGCATAGGACACGTGATCAAGTCGCACTGCGGCATCATCACCCGACAACCCGCACAAATCCCGACGCCACGCCCACCGCCCCGGCCGCGTCCGCAGTGGATTCAGCCGTGGAGCGGATCGATCATCGTCATCCCGGCGTCAGATCGCGATCGGGAGCTCCTCGATCCAGCAGTCGACCGACCTCGCGGCGATCACGGCTTGGGCCTCCTCGGCGTCGGCGCCGGTCAGGAAGACGCCCGCTCCGGTGACCTCGGGTCCGTCGGGGCGGATCACCCGCGTCATGACCACGTAGACCCAGCGGTTGCGCTCTCGTCGGATCATGGCGTTCTCGTCAGCGCGTAGTGCGTCGATGAGTTCCTGTGCCGAGGCGATGTTGAGGCCGGCGTCGACATCCGGGAGAGGCTCGCTGGGCCAGGTCATCGGCCTGGCGGGGTGGAAGTGATGGAAGAAGCTCTGCTGAGTGCGGCGGAGTATCCCTTCCGTCCAGCCGACGGCCATGGCGACCACGTAGTCGGACTCACCCTGGCTCTCAAGAACGAAGACGTGTTCGTCCCGGCAGCCTGCCCCGGTCAACGTGATTGTCCAGCTCAGGGAGCCGACTCCGTTCTCTCACCGTCTCGCGGGTCGGCGCCTGGTACTGACGCAGACTCAGGTGGTGCCCTCCTTCGGGTGACGCTGCCCCGGCGCACCCGGCGCCGGGCTGGACGGGGCGGGATCGAGGGGGCGGGTCCGCAAAGCTGAGCTGCCGGGCCGGCGGTCTTCCCGCCGGTCGGGCAGTCCGGTCTCCTCGCCCCCGCACACACGGACCCCTTGGGAGAGCCCCCATGCGTACCCGAATGCGCATCCGAAGCACCGCGCTCGCCGCCGTGGCCGCCCTGGCCCTGGCGGGCGGGATGCCCGCGACCACCACCCACGCCTCGGCCGACGCGGCGGTCGCCGCCGCCCTGCCCGGCGACCTGGTCGCCAGCGCCCCCTCGTCGTTCCACCCGCGGCCGGGCCAGGCCACCAACACCAAGGCCTGGAAGATCCAGTACCGCTCGACCACCGCCGATGGCGCCCCCGACGTGGTCTCCGGCACCGTGATCGTCCCGCAGGACGGCAGCAGCGGCCCCCGTCCCCTGGTCAGTTATGCCGTCGGCACGGTCGGCCTCGACGACTCCTGCGCGCCCAGTGACCACTTCCCCAAGGGCACTTCCTCGGAGGGCAATCTCATCCATCGGCTCACCCAGCGCGGCTGGGCCGTGGTCGTCACCGACTACGAGGGCCTCGGCACCCCGGGCCCGCACACCTACGCCGTCGGCCCCTCGGAGGGGCACGCCGTCCTCGACGCGGCACGCGCCGCCCAGCAGCTGCCCGAGGCAGGACTGTCGGCCTCCGGACCGGTCGGCATCATGGGGTACTCGCAAGGAGGCCAGGCCGCTGGCTGGGCGGTCGAGCTGAAGGGCTCGTACGCCCCCGAACTCCAGGTCAAGGGTGTGGCGGCCGGCGGGGTTCCGGCGGACCTGCTCAAGGTCATGGACTCCAACAACGGCCGCGTCGGCTCCGGCCTCGTCTTCATGGCCGCCGCGGGCCACGACGCGGCCTTCCCGGAACTGAAGCTGGACTCCTATCTCAACCCCAGGGGCAAGACCTTCGTCGACGCCCTCAAGACCCACTGCGCCGCGATCGACACGATCGGCGGCTCCTTCAGGCGGATCTCCGACATGACCACGAGTAATCCGCTGGCCCAGCCCGACTGGCAGGCCCGGATGAACCAGTCCAAGCTCGGCAGGAGCGCACCGGCCACGCCGGTGTACCAGTACCACGCGGTCAGCGACGAGTTCATCCCGTACGCCGTCGCCCAGCAACTGCGCGCCGACTGGTGCGCGAAGGGCGCGGACGTCCACTGGCACGCGATTGCGGGCCGCGGCCACATCACCGGAGGAATCAGCGAGGCGGGCGCGGCGGCGAACTGGCTCGCCGACCGCTTCGCCGGGCGCCAGGCGGACGGCAACTGCTGAGCGCTCCGCCGTGACACCGCGGCCGGCTGTGGCGGCGGACGCGGCGTTCACGCCTGCCCCGTAGCCGGGCAGCCCACCGGGCCAAGGGCCGCCACCCCGAGACAGCGGGGGTGGCGGTGCGCCCCTGTGGTGCCGCTACCCGGCTGTCTGCGGCTGCGGCCTGGTGGCGATCAGTCGAAGCAGGTCAGGGCGGCGGCCGTGGCCGGGCCTCGGCTCTGCCAGTCGTTGCGGACCACGGATGGGATCTTGAGACCGCGAGCAGCCCATGGCAGGCTCAGGCCGCATGATCGATGAGTTCGCGAAGGACAATCTGCACGGGCGACTGCGGCGGGACCGCACGGCGCTGCTCTGGAAGCTCGACGGCTTGTCCGAATACGACGCCCGCCGGCCTCTGACAGCCTCCGGGACCAACCTCCTCGGCCTGGTCAAACACCTGGCCAGCGTCGAGGCCAGGTACTTCGGCGAGGTCTTCGACCGTCCTTCCCCGGAACCGCTGCCCCGGTGGCAGGACCACGACGGCAGCGATCTGTGGGCGACCGAGGACGAGACGCGTGATCAGATCATCGAGTCCTACCGGCGCACGTGGGAACACTCGGACGCGACGATCAACGAGCTTCCCCTCGACGCCCCCGGCCACGTGCCGTGGTGGCCGGAGCCTTATCACAACACGAACCTGTTCGCCGTCATGGTCCATGTCCTCAGTGAGTCCGTCCGGCATGCCGGGCACGCCGACATCCTGCGCGAGGGCCTCGACGGCCGGACCGGGCTGCGCGCCGAACACGAGCAGCGCATCGACGAGGAAGCCCGTGCCGCCTACCGCGCGAAGATCGAGCAGGCCGCCAGATCGGCCGCATCAGCCAAGGCTTAGTAGAGGCTGTCCCACGTGACTTGATGGTCGTGCGGCACGATGCCGGTCGCGGGCGCCTACCGGGGGTGTTGCCGAGTGGATGTCAGGAGTTGCGTGGCGTGACCAGGCCCGATTCATAGGCGAGGACAACGAGTTGGGCGCGGTCGCGGGCTTGGAGCTTGCTCATGGCCCGGTTGATGTGGGTCTTCGCGGTCAGGGGGCTGATCACCATGCGGTCCGCGATCTCGTCGTTGGACAGGCCCTGTGCGACCAGTACGACGGCTTCCCGCTCGCGGCCGGTGAGTTCTTCCAACGCCGGGCCGGTGGTGCTGGGGAGCGGCTCGCTGACGTACCGGTTGATGAGCTTGCGGGTGATCGAGGGCGCGAGCAGGGCGTCGCCGCGCGCGGCAACGCGTACGGCGTGCAGGAAGTCCTCCGGCACGATGTCCTTGACGAGGAACCCGGCGGCGCCGGCGCGCAGGGCGTTGAAGACGTATTCGTCCAGGCCGTAGTTGGTGAGGATGACGACGTGCACCCCCGCCAGGGCCGGGTCGGCCGCGATGCGGCGGGTCGTCTCGATGCCGTCGAGGACCGGCATCTGGATGTCGATGAGTGCGATGTCGGGCAGATGCTTTCTCGCGAGCTCCAGCCCGTCAGCACCGTTGGCGGCCTCGGCCACGACCTCGATGTCGTCTTCGAGGTCGAGGAGCGCACGGAATCCGCTGCGGATGAGCGGTTGGTCGTCGACCAGCAGGACCCGGATCACGAGGCTCTCTCCACGGGGAGTTCGGCCTGGACGGTGAAGCCGCCCCCGCCGCGCGGTGCTGCCCGCAGCCGGCCTCCGAGGGCGGTGACGCGTTCGCGCATCCCGAGCAGTCCCATGCCGGGGACCGGGGCGGCGTCAGGTGTGGCCTTGCCGTCGTCGTCCACCTGGAGGGCGACGGCGTCGGGACGGTAGTCGATGCGAACCGATGCCGTGGTCGCGTCCGCGTGGCGGGCGATGTTGGTGAGCGACTCCTGGACGATCCGGTAGACGGTGCGACCGACGGCGGCCGGTACGTCGTGCCGCTGCCCCTCGACCGTCAGCGTGGCCTCCAGGCCCGCACCGCCGGCCCGCTCCACCAGTTCCGGCAGGTGGTCGAGACCGTGCGGCGGGGTCGTGTCGTCGTCGCGCAGGGCTTCCAGGGTTGCCCGGAGCTCCCGGGCCGCCTCGCGGCCGGCCTCCCGGATCGCCAAGAGGGCTTCTGGTACTTGCTCGCCGCGCTTTCGGGCCACGTGGACGGCCACTTCGGACTGCACCTTGATGACCGAGATCTGGTGGGTGAGGGAATCGTGCAGCTCCCGCGCGATGTGCAGCCGCTCCTCGTCGGCCCGGCGGCGCGCGGTCTCCTCCCGGGTGCGCTCGGCTTCGTCCGCGCGCCGCTCGGCCTGCCGGAGGGCTTCACCGGCCGCCCCGGCCGCGACCAGCCAGGCGATCTCAAGGGCGCCGCGGGCCTGCGCGAACGCCTCACCCGTGTCGTGCAGACCCGAGACCAGGGCCGCGAGGGGCAGAGCCGCCAGCACGGCCACGCTCGCGGCCACCGTGACGATGCGGTGTCCGGCCCGCATGGCCGCGTACACCGCGAAGAGGAACGCGACGGCAGCCACGTCGAAGCCGGCCGCCTGGTATCCCACCGAGCACAGGCCGGTGACGGCGAGGACGGCGACCGGAGCCCGGCGGCCCGCGGCCAGCGCGAGGCCGGCCACCGCCAACAGTACGTAGCCGAGCAGGCCGAGGCCCGTGGGGGAGTGCTGCCCGGACAGCCCGGTGACCAGCAGCGCCGCCGCCACGCCTACGGCGATCAGCCAGTCTCTGACACCGGCCGGAACGCGGAACCGTCTATTGCTCATGCGCGCACAGTAGCCGGAGGCCGACGCGGGCGGATCCCGCGCGCGGACGAGCGGCCGACTACCACGCACGCAGTAGTTCCGCTGCGCTTGCCGCGTCCGTGGTAGCGCGAAGTGCCTGCGGCTGCCGGACGACCTGCGGCGGCTCGTGCCGACATGCTCGAACCACACAAGTTGTGGGAAGAGAAGGAGCACCTCGATGTCAACTCGTCGCCAGTTCAGCCTGTTCACCGCCGCCTCGGCCGCTGCCGTCCTGATCGCGGGCCTCGGGCCGGCCACACCGGCGGCAGCGCACGCCTCGGTCCAGCCGGGCCCGATCGCCGCCGGCGTCGCCGACTTCAGCCTCGGGCGGCTCGGCGCCACCACGGGTGGGCTGCTGGGGCTGGTCGCCGTGGTCATCGCCGTGCTCGCGCTGACCCGACCCGCCGGTCGTCTCGGCACGGCCAACGGGTCGCTCGGGGCCACGGTGGCCGTGGTCGCGGGGCCGATCGCCCTGGCCCTCGGCGGGCTGGTCGCGGCCACCGCCGAAGGCGGACTCGGTACGGGCAACGGCCTGGGCGGCGCCTACGTGGCCCTGCTGCTCGGGCTGACCGGCACTGCACTGGGCGGCCGGGCCCTGAACCGCTCGCGCCGCACCCGCTAGGAGGAGAAGCCGATCGCCCCGCGCACGTCGTCGCCCCGGCGCCGTACTGCGCGAGGCGGCGCAGCTCGGTGTGGGCCCGACCAGCCGATGCCGCGTCAGCCCGTGACCCCGGGCACCACCAGACCGGATTCGTACGCGATCACCACCGCGTGGGTCCGGTTCTGCGCACCGAGTTTGGCCAGTACGTTCCCGACGTGCGTCTTCACCGTCTCCAGGCTCACCCTGCACGACTCCGCGATGTCCGGGTTGGACCGACCGGTGGCCATCAGGCGCAGCACCTCCTCCTCCCGGCCCGTCAGCGCCGCCTGCGGCAGCGCTTCGGCGGATCCCAGTGGCCGGGCGGTGACCATCTGGCGCAGGGCCGCCGGGAAGAGGATCGCCTCGCCCGCCGCGACCACCCGCACCGCCTCCGCGATCTTGGGGACGGGGAGCCGCTTGAGCACGAAGCCGCTGGCCCCGGCGCTGAGGGCGGCGGTGACGTAGTCGTCGTTCTCGAAGGTGGTGATCACCACGACCTTCGGCGGGTCGGCCGGTCCGGCGAGGAGCTGCCGGGTGGCCTCTATGCCGTTGAGGCGCGGCATCCGTACGTCCATCAGGACCACGTCCGGCCGCAACTGCCGTGCCCGCTCGACCGCTTCGACGCCGTCGGCGGCCTCCCCGACCACGGCGATCCCGGGCTGCCTTGAGAGCAGCATGCGCAGACCGCTGCGGGTCACCTCGTCGTCGTCCGCGATCAGGAGGGTGGTGCAGTGGGAGGCGCCTGCGGTGTCGGTTGGGACGACTGCGCTCGCGTCGGGGCCGGTCGCGCTCACTGCGCTCGCTTGTGAGCCGGTCATGCGGGCAAGCGTACGGGCAACCGGACCGCGAGCCGCCAGTGCTCCGGTCCGTCCGGACCGGCCTCGATTTCGCCGTGCAGCAGCCGCACACGCTCAAAGAGGCCGGGCAGGCCGTGCCCGGACGTCGGGAAGGCGTCCGGGCCCCCTCCGCTCCCGGCTCCGGTCCGGTTGGCCACGTCGAGCTCCAGCGAGTCCGGTGCGGCCGTCACCTTGACCCGGATCGGGCCGCCTGCTCCGTGCCGCAGCGCGTTCGTCAGCCCTTCCTGCAGGATCCGGTACGCCGCCCGGGAGAGCGTGCCCTGCACCTGCGCGTAGTCGCCCGACAGCTCCGGCTCCACCACCGCGCCCGCGTGCCGCAGCCGGTCGAGCAGTTCGGGCAGGTCGGCCAGGGTGCGGGCGGGCGCCGTCCCCGCCTTCTCCTCGCGCAGCATGCCCAGTACGTAGTCGAGGTCCTCAAGGGCGGCCCGGGTCGACTCCTCGATGCTGCGCAGGGCGGCGCGCGCAGCCACCGGGTCGACAGGGAGCACCTCGCCCGCCACCGCTGCCTGGATCGTGGCGGCCGTCAGGGTGTGCCCGATCGAGTCGTGCAGCTCGTGGGCGAGCCGGTTGCGTTCGGCCAGTACCCTCTCCCGCTCGGCCGCCAGCGCGAGCTGCTCGGCCGACGACGGCCCCAGCAGCCTGGGCGCCAGCCACCGCAGGGCGGACGTCACAGCCAGGCACAGAGCCGCCGCCAGCAGCAGGCAGCAGAGCGCCGCCGCCCAGCTCTGCCAACCGCTCTCGGCCCGCAGCGACCAGCCGTTCACACTCACGGCGGCCTCGGCTCCGGCCCAACCGCCGGGAAGGAGCAGGCCCGCGATGAACAGCAGCACGCTCAGCTGCGCCCCTGCCCACCCCAGCGCCACATGCGACAGCAGCCAGAGCGGGGTCCGCCAACGCTCGGCGCCGCCCGATGCCGTTGCCGTGGAAGAAGCCGCCCCGTCACCGGACGAACCCGTACGCCGCCGCTCGCCCACGGGATCCGGCAACGGCACCGCCAGCATCCGCCGGGCGCAAGCGATCAGCACCCGCCGCGTGGTACGAGCCAGCCCGATCAAGCCGATCAGTACGGACCAGACCAGCACGGTCAGAGCGAGCTGCACTCCCTCTGAAGCGGATGACCACGCCACCGCCGGCAGTGCTGCGAAAGGCAGCAGGGGAAGGCTCGCCAAGGCGCCGCAATAGGCGAACAACGCGCCCGAATACGTGGAGCCGCGCAGCAGCGGCCGGATTCCTCTGAACATGGTCAAGCAAGTATGACCGCACGGCCCACCAGGGCCTCCCCCGATCGGGGGAGTGAACCCTCCCGCCTTCCCGTGATGTGTCCGTAGGCCCCCGAAACCAGAATCGGGGCCTCACCTCACCAGTTGACGGGACGGAAGGACGGGCTGATGAACGCTCAGGAGATCGAGACACCGCCGCGGACGGCACGGAACGGAATGGCACCGGGCCTGACAGCACCGAAGACCAGCCTGGCCACGACCGCCATGACACTCGGCATCATCGGCCTGTGCACCTCGGTCGTCCTCATCGGCGGCCCGCTCGCCGTGCTCGGCCTGATCCTGGGCATCGGCGCGCTGATGACGGCCAAGCAGACCGGTGTGGGCCGGGGCAAGGCCGTCACCGCCGTGGTGACGTCGTCCCTCGCGATCGTGGTGTCCGGGCTGGTCGTCGTCTTCATGGTCTGGTACGCGAACAAGACGCAGGAGTGCTACCGGCCCGACACCTTCCACGAGTACACGCAGTGCGTCCGCGAGCACCTGAACCGGAACTGAACGGGAACGGGAACGGGAACGGCCCTCCCCTTCCTCACCGGTGAACCGGCTGCCCACCCTCCTCGACAAGGACGAGCACCATCGTGCGAATCAGAAACACCCGCAAGGCCCCCCTACTCGCCGTCGGCCTCGCGGCGGCCACACTTTCGGCGCTGACACCCGCAACGGCATCCGCCGCCACCGCCAACGACCCCCTGCGGCAGTACACGCAGCAGAAGCTCCAGTGGAAACGCTGCGACGCCAAGGGCCCCGACACCTTTCAGTGCGCAACGCTCAAGGTGCCGCTGGACTACGGCGACCCCCACGGCAGGACGATCGGCCTGGCCATATCCCGGCTGAAGGCGAGCAGCGCGAAGGCGCGTCACGGCGTTCTACTGCTCAACCCGGGCGGCCCCGGCGCACCGGGACTGCGGCTGCCCGTCGACCCGCTCATGAAGTTCCCCGAGGAAGTGAAGCGGCGGTACGACCTCGTCGGCTTCGACCCGAGGGGCGTCGGGCAGAGCTCTCCCGTCAGCTGCGGGCTCACCGCAGAGGAACAGGCCGACCACCCGTACAAGGCGGAGACCTTCGCGAAGGACGTGGACCGGGCCCGTACCGTCGCCGGCAAGTGCCGGGCCAGGGCCGGTGACATGCTGCCGCACCTCACCACCCGCAACAGCGCCCGAGACATGGACGTCATCCGTGCCGCGCTGGGCGAGAAGAGCATCTCCTACCTGGGGGCCTCCTACGGCACCTACCTCGGCGCCGTCTACATGCAGCTGTTCCCCCAGCGGGCCGACCGGATCGTGCTGGACAGCGCTACCGACCCAACCCGGATCTACCGGGGGATGTTCCAGGACATGGCGAAGGCGGCCGAGCACGCTTTCACGCGCTGGACCGCATGGACCGCCCGTAGGCACACGACGTATGGCCTGGGCGACACCCCGGCCAAGGTGCGCAAGACCTACTGGGACCTGGTCGCGCGGGCGAACCGCACGCCCATCCCCTTTGAGGGACAGACGCTCACCGGCGACGGCATCCGTGCCGACAACAGCACGTTCTTCCACGTCCAGAAGGCCGCCGAACGGATCGCCGCGCTGAAGAAGGCGGCGCAGGACAAGAACCCGGATCCGCCCGGCACGCCCGGTCAGGTCCAGGAGCCCGACGACAACTACCTGTCCGCTGCCTGGTCCTTCATGTGCGCCGACACCCGCACCTGGTCGCACGACCCCGAGCGGTACCGCCGCGAGGCGGTCCGCGACAAGGCCCGGTATCCGCTGTACGGCGACTTCGCGGCCGCCATCACACCCTGCGCCTTCTGGGAGCAGGGCAGCGAGCCGCAGACCAGGATCGACAACAAGGTCGGTGCGCTGATCACGCAGAACGAGTGGGACTCCCAGACGCCCCTCTTCTCCGGCCGTGCCATGCACCGGGTCCTGCGCGGCTCCCGGATGCTCACCGTCGCCGGCGGCGAGGGACACGGCGTCCTCTACGCACCGGACAGCAGTCCCTGCGCGGACAGGACCGCCACGGCCTACCTGACCACGGGCAGGCTCCCCACAAAGGACCTGACCTGCCAGGCGAGCGCCGCGCAGAAGTAGCAACCCGTGACGATGCCTTGTCGCATCGGGCGGGCCGCAAGGGGTCAGCGGATCCGGTGGACCCGCTGGTTGGTCAGTTCGTACCGGGCGCCTACGACGGCCAGATCGCCCGCGGCAACCTTCTCCACCAAGGTCGGCTCGACGGCCAAGCGGGAGCTCACCAGTCGGACATTCGCGGTGATGGCGGCGTCCACGCGCGCTTCCCAGCGAAGGGCGGGGTCGATCGCGGGACGGATCTGGTCAGCCAGGTACTGCATGTGGCCGAGGAGCAACTCCCCGTCCTCGGCGGCGCGGACCGCGGCCGTGACGGCCCCGCACGACTGATGCCCAAGAACGACGATGAGCGGGATCCCCAACTCCAGGACCCCGTACGTGATGCTGGCGAGGACCGCCTCATCGAGGACCGAGCCCGCCGACCTCACCGTCAGTAGGTCGCCCAGGCCCTGGTCGAAGATCAGCTCCGGAGGGACGCGGGAATCGACGCACCCCAAGACCACCGCGAAGGGATGCTGCCCGGAGACCAAGGTCTGGCGCACCGAGCGCGTCTCGTCCGGATGCCGCTCGTGGAGCGCCTGCCAGCGGGCATTGCCCGCAGCCAGTTCCCGCAGTGCGGACTCGGGAGTCGTCGGCCGTGGTGCTCTCCCCTCCCCGCCGGCGGAGGTCGAGGGCGCGGGGGCATCGGACGCCAGACCCGCGGCCAGCGCCAGCACTCCCGTCAGCGAAGCTCGGACGAGCCGACGCCGACCAAGGGGTGCAAGACGTTCAGTATTTCCTGTCATATGAGAACAAAGTAGATGCATCCCGGCCGGAGCGCGGGACGCCGCTTCGAGCTTGGCCCGACCTTGAGGAAGTCTTGGACAACGGCCCCAGATCCAGGCCGGCGTGGATTCTCCCCCCGAGGTTCCCCACCTGCTCGCCGATGAATCAGCGCAGGTCGAGCAGCATCACGTCATTGAGGTCCGCAACCGTCCCCCATGGCCGCGCCTCACCGACCTTGCGGTATCCCCAAGCCCGGTAGGCAGCCGACGCCGCCCTGCTGCCCGGGTGGACGTTCAACAACACCCGTTCGGCCCCAATGCCGTCAAGCAGCGTCTCGTGCAGACGCCGCGCGATGCCCTGCCCGCGCCACGGTCCGCGCACGGCGAGTTCCATCAGCCCGAAGGTGCGGTGTCCGTCCTCCCGCCGCATGTCGTCGGCCACCGGCACTGTCAGCTCGCCCCACCAACCCGTGTCGGCTGCGAGCGGGAACCCGTACGCCACACCGACCGGCTCGCCGTCCCCCGTACGGGCCAAGGCGGCGCGGAAGGCCTGCCTGCGGGTCTGGGAAGGAAAGCGGTTGAAGGCGGCGGCGACGTCGTCCTCGGTCTCGTTGTAGGGAGGCTCGCTGAACGCTTCGGCATAGATCAGCCTGAACGCGTCCTCGACCGTCGCCGCGGCTGATCCGTCCATCCGCTCTATCGAGACGGCCCTCTGCTGCGTCATGTGATTTCCCTCGGTCGGTCTCGCGGATGCGCTCGCCACACCTTAAGGAAGACGGTGCAGTCAGCAGGATCGATTTTCAGCGCAGCGGGGGAGTGCGTGACGTGCAGGGCTTCTGTGCACTGTGTGCCGTTGGGGTGGTCAGGGACAGCGCACGATGTTCGGCGGGCGCCTCACCCAGGTCACCGAGCTGCTGCGCGAGAAACGCGGTGGCCAATCAGCAACGGGCAGACCCGCGAAGTCGTGGAGGTCTCGGCGAGTGCCACCGACCGCGACCTGGTCATGGCCCGCCTCGCGACCGTCGTCACCGACATCGCCCCCGTCAAGCGCGCCACCACCGCCCCCGCGGCCGGCACCGACCTGACCGCGGTCGGCTTCGGACGGACCAAGACCACATGGGTGCCCGGCAAGCTCCACACCGGCGCGTTCACCACCAACACCCGACAACAAGACGGTCGCCGTGTCGCGCAAGTTCGGCAACCCGGGTGACGTGCCGCTCGTCGGCGACTGGAACGGCGACGGTACCGACAAGATCGGTGTCCGCCGGCCGGCGGACTCCGGCTTCTTCGGCGCCGCGAAGGACTCCGACACGGTGATCTACAGCGTCCGCTTCGGTAACCCCACGGACACCCCCATCATCGGGCAGTGGTAGTCACCACCCAGCGTTGAGACCGAGACCCCGGAGCGGTCGGGACCGCTCCGGGGCAGGGGAGAACGCCGCGACCATCCGCAGGACGTAGGTCGCCTCAGGGGTCGTCAGGCGGACTCAGCTCTCTTCGGCTGCGTCCGGCGTTCTCAGCCAGACCTCCTCGGCCGGATCGAATTCGGTGGTGGTCATCTTCTGTGCGCGCCAGCCGAAGCCGCAGATCGCCAGCGGGCCTTCGGCCAGCGGGTCCAGGCCGAAGCCCTGCTCGATGTCGATCTCGTTGATCGCCGAGGTCACGAAGGCGCCGAGGCCGAGTTCCGTCGCACTCAGGTACAAGGTCTGGGAGAGGTGCCCGCTGTCGAGCACCAGGGCGCGATAGGCCTTGGCGTGCTGACGGTACTTCCAGAAACTGCGCGCGTAGCGCGGCGCCAGGACCGCCAGCACGGGTGCGTTGGAGAACCAGTGCTGACCGGCCAGGGCACGGCGCGCGAACTGCTCCAATGGTTCGTCCGGGGCGGGCAGGCGCTCCAGAGCGTGATCGACCACGTGGTAGTGGTACAGCCCGGGCGCGAGACCGTCGACGTTCTGCACGATCAGGTAGGCCTCGGTCGGATGCAGACCGCCTCCGGAAGGCGTGTGCTTCTTCAGGAACACGGTGTCGTCGTCGACACGCACCTGCGACTGTGCGGCGAACACGCGTTGCAGCATGTGCGCGCACAGCTCAAGCGGCAACGCCCGCTCCCCGTCGAAGTTGCGGCAGGTCGCACGCCGCGCCAGCATCGCGTCGAACTCGTTGCCGTCGATGCGCGGCAACGGCACCCGGTCCGCCGCGTCCCCGTGCCCGAGTGCATGCGTGGGCGGCGGGCCGAGCTTGCTCCGTAGGTCGGCGGCGGTGGTCATCTCGTTGGCTTCCATGCTGCTGACGCTGTCCAAGCCCTCCCAGCGCGCGAGCCGGTGCATCATCGCCGCGGGCGGCCACCAATGACTGGCGCGCAGTACGTCGTCGCGTTCACGATGAGCGTGATGGCGTTCGTCGTCGGCGATCACCAGGCCGCTGTGGATCAGCTCGGCCACCAGGGCTGATTCTTCGGTGTCCAGTGAGTCGGTCTCACGCCATTCGCCGGGGCTCAGCCGGCCGAGCAACTCGCGGTGCGGCGCGTCGACCTCGACCTCCGCGTCGAGATGCGCGGCCAAGGCCAGCCAGCGCCGGGTGCGGCTCAGGCCGGCACCGCCGGTCAGCAGCGAGCCCAAGTCGAAATCCACATCTTCGCGAGGCTCCAGAAACAGCACGGCACAACGGCGAATACGCATCGGGATCCATTCGGCGGATGACGGATCCAGAGGGCGGGATCCGGTCTCGACGGCGCCACGGAATCGCCCCCGTGTCACACGACGGTCAGTTATTGTTTTTACCATGCAGACTCGGGCATGGGGGAACGGGAAGCTGCACCTTCCGGTCGACATCGTCGATCGTTGCTTGATCTGCTGAGCGCCGACGATCGTTTTCGTCAGTTGTTCGCAACTGACGCTCTGCACCTACTTGTTGGGGGGAACAACACCATGCCGTCAACCGTGCAGGACACCAAGCTACGGATCCCACCGAAGGTCGTAGACAGACTGCTCGACCTGCTCGCCACCGACGACGCCTTCCGCGAGCTGTTCCAGCAGAACCGCCACGCCGCCCTGGCTCAGGCCGGCTACGAGCTGTCCGAAGAGCAACTGCGCGCGGGCTCGCCCTTCTTCTGCCTGGTCGTGGATCGACTGGCCGGCAAGGAAGCCATCGCCGACGCACGCGACCAGCTGCGCGCGTACCTGTTGGCCAATGGGACGCACACCGTCGTATTCGCTCTGGACGCCGACTCGATCCCCATGGCGCTACGCACCATCTGACCGGATCCGTACCTCATCTGAGAGTCGATGCATGAAGGCAGGGCCTCCTGGGAGCTCGGGGAGATTCTTTTACCGAGGAGTTCCAGGGGGCCCTGTCCCGTGCTCAGGAGCCGATGGCCGCGTCGATGAGGGCGTCCACGCCCGCGATGAGTTCCGGTTCGCCCCCGCGGCGGGCCAGTTCCGGGCCGAGGGCCCGTAGCCGCGGGAAGTCCCGGGCGGGCAGGCGGTGGAGACCGAGCCGGAAGGCGGGCTCCGTCTCGCTCGGGTCGTCCACCATCGCGCGCAGGTCGATGACGATGAAGCCGAGGACCCAGGACAGGAACGACCGGTAGAGCCGCAGGGCAGCCGCGGGCTCCACCCCGGCCTCAAGGAGGAGGTCGAGTAGGCGCTCGTGGCAGCGGAGCACTGCCCACGGCCGACGGGCCAGCGGCACCACCAGGGGTCGCGTCGCGCACAGCGGAACGACGTTCGGGTGCGTGACGGCGACCCGGTACATCTCGCGGGCGACCTGATGGAGGGCCCCACGGACCGCGGGGGCGGCCTCAGTGGCCTCGGCGGGGTCGGGGGCATCGGTGGCCTCGGGGGCCGACAGGCGTTCCTCCAGCTCGATGAAGAGCATCTCCACCAGCCCGTCGAGAAGTTCGTCCTTGCTCGCCGTGTAGCGGTACAGGGCCATTGTCTCCACGTCGAGCGCTTCGGCCACGCGCCGCATGCTCAGGCCGGCCAGCCCCTCCGCGTCCACCAGCGCCAGTGCCGCGCGCAGGACGCGCTCCCGGCTGAGGCGGGGACGTCGGCGGGGGGAAGGGGCCTGGTTCATGATCGTTTCCAGTCTTGACCGTGACCGTGGTCGGGAGGAACATATATGGCATAAGTGGATGAAATAAGTTTACTTCGTAAACCACGGCCCACGCCCGGAGGCGAAGGAGAAAGGCCATGGGAGTCGAAAAGGTGGCGCCGCCGCTTATCGCGGCCTACGAGCGCTACGTACGCGAGGAACGCAGGCGGACCCCGCTCCTGCGGTCGGCCCGCATGATGGGCCTCGTCTCCGTGGAGGAGAGGGCAAAGCCGCTGCGCGTGGTCGTCTCCCTGGAGTGCGAGCCCGGCACCGTGTGGGACGAGGAAGGCGTACCCGTCCCGGGCGTCGAGGTCGTGGACGGCATCTACGTCAACGGGGGCGGCCGGCGGGTACGCACAGCGATCGTGGAACTCGATGCGGTCCCCGACCTGGCCGCTCTGCCCGGCGTACGGAGGATCGTGCCCGCCGCCCGGCTGCACCCCTGCGTTGACCGTGCCCTGGGAAAGGTCAACGTGCCCGCCTTCCGCAACCGCAGCGGTCTGACCGGCCGCGGCGTGCTCGTAGGCGTGGTCGACACCGGCATCGATGCACGTCACCGCGGTTTCGACGGCCGCATCGACCGCATCTGGGACCAGACCCTGCGGGGCGGTTCCGGAGTGCCCGAGGGCGGATACGGCCAGGAGTTCCGGGCCGCCGACCTGGCCGGCCCGCTGCTGTCCCGGGACGTCGACGGACACGGCACGCACGTCGCGGGGATCGCGGCGGGCGCGGAGGGCGTCGCTCCCGAAGCCACGATCGTCGCCGTGAAGACCGATTTCGACGACGCGCACATCATCGACGGGATCCAGTACGTGTTCCGCGTGGCTGGCGACCTGGGCCTGCCGGCCGTCGTCAACCTCAGCCTCGGCGGGCACGGCGACCCGCACGACGGCACCGACCTGATGTCCCTGGCCATCGAGGAGGAATCGGGGCCCGGGCGGATCGTGTGCTGCGCGGCCGGCAACGAGGGCGACGACGACATCCACGCCGGCTTCGAGCTCACGTCCGGCGAGGTCAGGTCAGTACCGTGCCATCCGGGACGGGTGCAGGGCTCCTCCGCCGTGTTCTGGCTGAACGGCTGGTACCCGGGAGCAGACCGCCTGGAGGTCGCCGTCGAGTCCCCGGCCGGCGATTCGACGCCGTTCCAGGCCGTACGTACCTCGGGCAGCCCGGAGGAGACGTACGAGCTGGCCGACGGGAGCGTGCAGATCGTCACCCCCGGCACCGACCCCGGCAACGGGGATCACAACTTCATCGTGGGCGTGGAACCCGACGCGTTCAGCAGCACCCCACCGCTGAAGGCGTGGCGGCTGGTGCTGCGGGCGGCCTCCGTCGCCAACGGAGCCTGCCGGGCCGACGTATGGATGGTCGGGCACCCGGAAGCGCGGCCGACACCGCAGTTCAGCGGTCCGCTCGCCCGTGACGAGATGAAGATCGGCTCCCCGGGTGCGGCCACGCAGGCCCTCACGGTGGCGGCTGCCACCACCCGGACGTCGTGGACCGACATCGACGGCGTGCAGCGGGTGGCGACCTCGCTGGTGGCGAACGACATCGCGACCTTCAGCAGCGAAGGCCCGCGCCGCGACGGTGCGCAGAAGCCGGATATCGCGGCTCCGGGAGCGATGATCGTCTCCGCCCTGTCGAGGGATGCCGTGGGAATGCAGCGGGCCCTCATGATTGACCGTGAGCACGTGGCGCTCCAGGGAACGAGCATGGCGTGCCCGTTCGTGGCGGGCGTGGCCGCGCTCCTGCTGGAACAGGACGGCACCGCGAAGCCCAAGGAGGTCCTCGACGCCCTGCGGTCGACCGCGAAGATCCCGGGCGGCGCACCGGGCGCCTTCGACCCGAAGTGGGGCCAGGGCCTGATCGACGCGGCCGGCCTGTGACGCGAGTGGGCCGGGGGCGCGGCCGGCTCCCTGGAGCGGCTGCGCCCCCCGGGGGTGTCCGTGGCGCCGACCGGCGGTGCGGTCGGGCCTCTGTGACAATCGAGGGGTGGACTACGGCAAGCTCGACGCCCCCCTCGCCGCAGCGGTTGACGCCCGGGACCTCGAATCGACCGAGCGGGGCCTGCTGGTCATCCTGCGGCTGGCACACCCGCCCAACGACGCCGAGCAGGCGGTCCTACGGGACGCTGGCGTGGCCGACGCCGAGGCCGGACGGACCATCGTGACCGCCTCCCTGTCCCGGCAGCAGGTCGAAAGCCTCTCTGGGCACCCCTGGGTCCTCTCCATGGCCCTCTCCACGCGGCGCCGCCCGATCTAGGCCCTCGTCCCGCGGAGCCGCGGCAGTTGGCGTGTGCGTTTCGGCGTGCTCCAGCCTTGGAATGCCGGGACAGGCGGTGCGAGCCCGGTCGAAACCTTCGTCCAGACGTCTGCGGGGGGAATCATGCGCGAACGCGCACGGATCACGGCGCGTTGGGCCGCCTCACCGGCGGTGACGGTCAGGCCGGCTTCGAGATCGGCACCGGCACCGCCCTGACCGGCCAGGGCAACGGCCGGCTGTCCGCCACCCGGGGATGGACTCGCGAGGGCACCTGGGCCTCGTTCGGCCGGGCCTTCCGCTACTGCACGGCTCGGGTGTACGTGAAGCCCGACCAGGACCTCCAGTTCGCTCTCAGGGTCTGGACGCCCCAGGGCCAGCAACTGGTCGGCATCGCACCCTGGCTCGCCCGGGGCGACTACCGGCAGGTCCAGGTCGAACGGGTGGGGGAGGGCGACAACAACAACTTCGTCGAAGCCGTCATCGGCGCGGACGGAACGCCGAGAGCCGTACGGCTCGATGCCCTGACGGTCTGGTGCACCGACGGCCTGGCGCACTAACGGTCTGGCGCGCTGACGGGAGCCGGAATGCGAGCGTCCTTCATCGCAGGTGCTTCTCGAAGAACGCTGTCGTGTGGCCGATCGCGATCTCACGCTGTTGGGCGGGTGTGAGCTGTTGGGGTTCGCCGGTCCCGTTCGTGCTCTCGCACCGGCCTTCGGGACGGTTTCGCTTTTCGATGGCGACGTCGTCCGAGGCGAAAGCGGGACCGCTGCCCGGTGTCCAGACGGTGTTGAAGAAGTTGTGGTTGCCACCGGTCACGTCGTGGTGTTCGGCGTCGGGGTTCCCCGCTGCCATGGTGAGGGGGATCTTGCTGGCGTCCCACATGGCGTCACAGGTGCCGGCCACCACGGAGACGGGGACGCGGGTGATGCGTTCCTTGTCGGCGTCGATGCCGTTCATGGCCGGTGCGAGCGCCATCGTGCCCCGGATGTGCACTCCGGATGGGAGCCGGTGGCTGTCCAGGGCCTGTGACAGGACGCCACCGCCGCCGCGGGAGTGCCCGAGCGTGCCGACCCGGTCGAGATCCACGTGGCCGGTGAACTGCTTGAGCTCCCGCAGCGGGCCATCGCCGGCGGAAAGCTGCTGCCACATCTCCAGGTGCCTGTCGAGCAGGGCCGCGCGCGCGACGTTTCCCTGCTTCTTCTCGTGGGCCTGGATGCCGTTGGCCGACACCGACACCACGACGAAGCCCTTCTCGGCCAGGGCCTGGGCGAGGTAGGAGTACCCCAGGTAGTTGTCGACCGGCTGGGCCTTCTCGCCGCACGGCCATGCCTGCGGGCGTACGGGCTTGTCACCGGCCTGACACGTGTCGGCCCAGCCGTGCAGCACCATCACCAGGGGGTGCTTGCCGCCTCCGTCCAACTGGCGGGGGTACGTCACGGCGGCCTTCAGCTCCGTGCGCTCTCCGGCCAGGCCCGGCGGAGCGTAAGCGGTGTCACCGAGGTCGTACGTCAGCTGGGACACCTTGTCGGTGTCGGCCTGTACGGAGACCCGGGCCGGGCCGACAGCGACGTCGGGCGCGGGGGAGTTGCAGGCCGACGCCAGGGTGACGGTGGCGGCGGCCGCCGTGGTGAGGATGCTGCGGCGCAGGGAGCGAGGGGTCGTACGCATGGGGGTAGGGGGCCTTCCTGGCTGCTGCTCGCAGACTGTGGTGGACGCTCGGGGCCGTGTGTGTGGGGGAGGGGGCACGGCGGCATCCGGAACGCTATGCGCGGTATTTGTCGGGCGTGTATCAGGCAGTACGCGCCCACGCCTCAATGGCGGCGCAGCCCTCGCGCCCGCGCCGGACATCCCAGGCGTACTGCCTTGAACCAGGGGTCTCGTTGAGTGGCGCCCGTGGGCGCCTGGGCGCGGGGGGCCACCCCAGTACGCCCTCCCACCCCTGGACGAGCCATGCGCACACTTCAAGCGCAGGTCGGCGTGAGACCGGAGCGAAAACCCTCGCACAGAGCCTGGTCGAACGCGCCGACTGTGGAGAGGAGCACTCTGATGTACGCGAACACGCCGCGCCGTGGCCTGGCCTGGCTGGCCACCGTATTGCTCATGTCCTTCGGGCTGGTCGGCCTGTCGGCCACCACCGCCTCAGCCCTCCCCTTGCAGTGCACGGGAGCGGAGACCAACGGCGCCGACAACATCACCTGCCCGTTCCTGCTGCCGGGCCAGACCATCAACAGCCTCGGCGGCAACGACACCGTCACCATCCTGCTCAACGCCGGTGGCAGCGTGGTGACCGGAGGCGGCAACGATCTCGTCACGGCGGGGAACCTGGACGGCCTGGCCGACTTCAACACCGGCAGCGGCGACGACATCGTCCGGATCCTCGGCAACCACGACGGCACCTCGATCGCCACCGGCGGCGGCGATGACCTCGTCGAGATCACGGGCAACAACTCCGGTCTCGTCGACACCGGCGCGAACTCGGACCGGTTCATCGTTCACGGATCGGTGCTCGCCGACGATGCGTTCCTCGGCACCGGCGACGACTTCGCCAACATCAACATCCTTGCGGCCAGTGTCGGGGGCATCCACGGCGGAGGTGGTGGCGACGAGCTGACGCTCCTCACCTGCACGCTCAGCACCGTGGCAGGCGAGGACGGCAACGACACCATCGACATCACCGACGCCAACGCCTGTACGGTCCTGGGCGGAGCCGGCAACGACAACATCCACGAAGGCGCCGAAGCCACCGGCACCGTGGACGGCGGCCCGGGCAACGACACCTGCCAGGAAGACATCCCCTTCCTCGGTACCGAGACCAACTGCGAGATCTGACCCACCACTTCCCTCCTGGGCCGGCCTGCTCCTTCCGCCCGCCTGTCGCCGCGGACGGGGCAGCCGGCCCAGGCCATCGCCTGCACGCGCGACACCACGGAATGCCGGGAACGGTATGGACATCGCGGGCCGCGTCATGGAAGCCTCAGTGCATGATCATCCTTCGAAAGGCCCATGCCTCGTAAGCGCCCAGGCGCACTTCGTGCGCTGCAATGGAGGCCCGTCAGAGCGACGACCAGGCGCATCTGGCGGCTGTCGCCCCGGACGACTGCCCTCATCCATCATGTGGAAGGCCAGCACCCCGACCTCCGCCTCGGCACAGAGACCGCTCTGCGTCTGTACCGCTGTTTCCTCACCCAACCCGGCCGCTACCTCTATCTCCAACGCACCGGTTGTCCGTGCCCCGGAGGACATTTCGATGACACGGCAATGGCCCGGGACGCCATAGAACGGATCCTTCCTCTCCTGCCACCCCGCCCACGGCGGGAACTGGAGCTGATCGTGCGACCTTTGGACGAGGAACTGTGGCGTCGAACGCTGCCCGATCCCGAGGCGGGCCCGGGGGAGTGGTGGCACCGCCGCCTGTACCACGACCACTTGCCCGTGGATTCGTTCCCGGACTATCCGCGGAGCGGTCCTTGCGCGATGTTGTTGATTCGCGGTCGGAAGACCACAACCAGGAAGCGGTCTCGCCGACCCGGCCGCGGCCGTCAGAGTCCGGCCGCGTGGGACTGAAGAGCCGGCCGGGGCCGCGGGAACGCGGTGCCCGGCCGGCTCACGGCGTGTGGTTTCCCGGGGCTACGGCGTCGGGCTCAGCCGCTTCCAGGGCCGGCCGCCGTTGGCCTCCGCCGTGCCGGGGGCGACCATGGTGTACCACTGGGCGTGCCAGTAGTAGCCCTGGTACTTCACGAACGCGGCTGTCGAGGCGGCCGGGTCGCCGGTGATGAGGTGGGTTTCCCGGGCAGTCGAGCCGCCGGACACTTCGATGTCGTTGCCGGTGGTGGAGCGGAGCTTGAACACGCCGTTGTGCTTCGGCCCGCCGGGGGCTCCTTCACTGCCGTTGTCCGCGATCGGAATGAGCCGCCACTTCTGCTCGTTGCGCCCGTCGCACGGGAGCGAGGCGAGGTCCTGCCGGGAAGCGGAGGCTGTCAGGCACCTGCCGCCGCCGGCGATGGTGTATTGGCCGCCGCCCGCGTCCTGGATCCGCCAGTACTGGTTAGGGTTCTGGTCCATCAGTTCCACGAGGTGTGCGCGGGACTGGTCGGAGAAGTTGTCGATCATCATGGGTTTCCCTGCCTGGCTGTCCCCGTACTCGAACATCCAGCCCTTGTCACCCTTGTCGTACATCCGCCACAACCGTCCGCCGTCCGGCCGGTAGACCTGGCCCTGCTTCCAGTCCGGCGCCTGGCAGGAGCTGCCGACCGCGGGGGCGGGCGGTGCGACCGTCCGGACGTCGCGGCGCTGCTCGCCGGTCGAGCCGTACTCCCGGCCGCCGATCCGGAAGGTGACGTTGGCGGGCCCGGTGATCGGCAGGTAGTACTTCAGGTCGATGTCCCGGGACTTGCCCGGCGACAGGTCCTCGCAGTAGCCGACGGTGAGGGTCAGCCGGTGGAAGTCCCCCTTGAGGCCTCCTGTGTTGGGGCCGGTATGGCCGGGGACGAGGCCCTTCATCTCCTTGTAGTCGTTGTCCTTGACGACGGGTGGCGTCGAAGTGGGCAGGTCGAGGGAGATCTCAGTGCCCTGGGCGAGGGTGACGCCGGAGTTGTTGGTGATCCGCAGCTTCGGCTGGATGGGGTAGAAGTCGTTCTCCCCGGTGGGGAATTCCACCAGTTCGGCCTTGACGTCGATCACCTCGGTCGGCTGCGGCCTCCCGCCGGCCTTGGTGTTGCTGGTGGCGCCTGCGCCCTTGAAGGCATTGTCCAGACGGGTGGTGAGGTCGTAACCCATTCCCCATTCCCCGCCCGGGCGTTGGGCGTAGTCGCCCGCCAGCTCCCAGATCATCGCGCCGCCGATGCCCTTGTCGACGATGTAGCGGGCCTTGGCGTCGAGGGATTTCTCGTTCTCGGTGGACAGGAACACCTTCTTGGTGTTGTTCCACAGCCAGGGCGACTGGAGGGCGTCCGAGTACTTCTCCGCGTACGTGCCGGTGAGTTGTCCGCTCGGCAGGCCGGTGTCGACGCCGTAGGACCGCAGGTAGCCGGGGGTCCGGCCGTCCTGGAGGTTCTTGGTGTGCCACAGCGGGTTCGACCCGGCGCCGACCTCGCGCTCGTTCTCCAGGTCGTGCCACAGGTTGTCGATCCCGACCGCTCCCAGTCCGCAGGACTGTGCGTTGACCGGGCCCCGCCCGCCCGTGCCCAGCGGGCACTGGGCCTGGTCCGGCATCGTGGCCGTGCCCCACAGCCCGTCCGTGCCGCCCTGGACGTCGCGCCAGCCGCGGGAGTAGTACGGGATGCCGAGGTTGATCCGGCCGGCAGGCAGGGCGCCGCGGTAGTAGTGGTAGGCCCAGTCGACGTTGAAGTAGCCCTCCTTCTGGAAGTCCTTGGTGTCGGGCGCCTGGTCGTTGTAGATGCCGGCGTCCGCGAGTTCACTGTCCCGCCCGTCGTCGTACAGCGGGGCCTGCGGGCCGACGAACCTGTTCCAGGAGCCGTGCAGGTCGTAGGTCATGACGTTGACGAAGTCCTGGTACTGGAGCGCCTGCCCGGCGTCCAGCCCGCGCACCAGGTAGCCGGAGGAGGAGCCCGCGGAGGTCAGCAGGTAGTAGCGGCCCTGATCGGCGCCCGCCCGGTCGAGCCGCTCGCGGAGGGTTTTCATCAGCGCGTTGTAGCCCTGCTGGAGGCCCTTGCGGCGCGGGTTGGAGACATCCCAGTCCAGCGGGTTGCCGGTGTTGGGCAGGGCGGTCGGGTACTCGTAGTCGATGTCTACGCCGTTGAACCCGTAGCGGTCCAGGAAGGCGGTGACGGAGTCCGCGAACGTGTCGATGCCGGCCTGGTTCACCGATCCGTCGGCGTTGGTGGTCATCGCGTAGAAGTTCCGGGTGCTCGCCCAGCCGCCGACCGAGATCAGCGTCTTCACCGCCGGGTGCTTCTTCTTGTACGTGTTCAGCAGGTTGAAGTGGCCCTTGTACGGCAGCGAGGCGTCCATGGCGTTCTTTTCCCCCGGCCAGGTCATGCCGGTCGCCGGATTGGCGGGGTCGCTCGGGTCGCCGACGCTGATCCGGTTGTCGCGTACGTCGGCGAACGCGTAGTTGACGTGCGAGACCTTCGACCAGGGGATGTTCGACGCCAGGTACTTCGGGTCGCCGTTCACGCCGGCGCGCCAGCCGGTGAAGTAGCCCACCACGCGCCGGGTGCGGTCCTGGCCGACCCACTCGCGGCCCGCGCCGTCGTACACGTCGCAGTACCGCGCCGCCACGCCCGGGGTGGGCGTCATGCCCTCGGGCCGGCAGTCGCCCGAGGCGGCCGGCTTGGTGCCGCGGCTGTCCGGCGAGCCGTCGAACGGGTCGCCCGCGTCACCCCCGTCGGGCTGGCCCACCGGACGGGCGGACAGCTGCCACTTCTGGGCCTCGCTCCGGTTGCAGTCGTAGATCTGCAGCGGCCGGCCGATGTCCGAGCCCGGGACGTCCAGGCACTTGCCCGAGGCCTGGTTGCGCAGCTCCTGGCGCGCGGTGTAGATCCATTTCTGGGCGGGAGAGCCGTTGCACGCGTACAACTGCACGGCCGTCGCGTTGTCCGCACGGCCACCGTCCACGTCCAGGCACTTGGCCAGCGACTGCAGCGAGCCGTCGGCCGACACCGTCCAGGCCTGGCCGTCGGAGCCGGAGCAGTCCGTGAGCCGGACGGGCGTCCGGTCGTCCCGCCTTCCGCCGAGCGGCTCGACGCACTTGCCCGCCAGCCCGCGGATCGTACCGACCTCCGTGCCCGTCCCGGTCTCCCGGAACTTCCACCGCTGGGCCTGGTTGTCCGCGTCACAGGCCGCCACCGCCAGCGCCTCGCCCGCGCCGCCGGCGGTCAGACAGCCGCCGTCGGTGGTGCTGACCAGCGTGTACCAGCCGGTGCCGGTGCTCTTCGGCTGCCACACCTGGTTGGCGTTGCCCTCCTGGGTCGCCATGAGGTGGGTGGTGTGCGGCCCGGGGTCGTGGTCCACGGCCATGTCCGGCTTCGCCGAGGCCGTGATCCGCCAGTTGCCGCCGCCGAGCGAGCGCATCACCCAGCGCTGGGCACCGCTGCCGTTGGGCGCGTAGGCCTGGACGCTCGTCCCGCCGGCGGTGTTGCTACCGCTCAGATCCACGGCCATGCCCGTGCCCGAACGCAGCTCCACCTGCTGGCCCTCGCGCGGATCGGTGCCGGAGTCGGGGTCGCGGGGGGGTGATGATCACGTCCCCGGGATACTCGATGTGCCAGTCCGCTCTCCCGTCGGAGCCGCCGCAGGTTTCGATGCCGACCCAGTTCGTGTCGTCGGACCGCCTCCCCGGGTCCTGCGTCAGGCATGCGCCGCTGCCCTTGAACCCCATCCCCTCCTGCCACAGGGTGACCCGGTCGTCTCCGCCCCGAGTCAACCTCCAGCCGAGCTCCTTGCCGCCGAGGTACGCCCAGTTCCTGTTGCTGAGGACGTTGTTCCACACGCCCAAGTAGCGTCCGTTGTGCTGCGCCTGCAGCGAGATCTTGGAGCCGGTGCTGTGGAGCAGCCACCGCTGGCTGGCCCGCCCGTCGTCCGGGCGGGTGACGAGGTAGTCGTCGTCGCCGTTCCCCTCGGAGTCCAGCACCTCGCCCGTGCGGACGTTCCGTAGCCGGATGATGCCTTCCCGTACCGTGGAGGCATCCGGAGTGACCGTCATGCCATCGCCCGAACCGGCGCAGTTGTAGACGTACTGCTCGGGGTCGGACGCTGCCTTGGCGAACCCGGTCAGGCACTGCGACAGCGCCTGCTGCCCGAAGGCGTTGGGGTGGACGGCCTCTTGGACATCGCCCTGCGCGGTGGGGGTGGCCCACCCGAAACCGGGAACGTACGGCACCCAGCGCACCCACTCGGCCTTCGCCGCCGGGAGCGGAGCCGCGCTGCTGTTGGAGCTCGTCGCCTGCTCCGCCGTCTTCGCGCACAACTCGTGCCCGGCGAAGGCGTCCTGCGCGTTCAGGAACTTCGCCCCGACGGTCCCGGCGGCCTGCCGCAGCATGTCGGTGATGCGGGGCACCACCGAGTTGCGGGCCCAGTCCGCGTCGACGTCACGGAAGGGGCATCCGCCCTTGCTGAACCGGTCGCTGGTCATCACGCCCTGTGCGTAGCGGAAGTCGTTCGTGGCGGGAAGCGGGTTGGGGTAGGACTGGAGCACCAGTTGGTAGTCAGACTGGCCGGCGGCCGACATCACGCCGCGGATCGCGGTCAACGTCCTGGTGACATCGGTCCGCACTGTGTTGAGCCTGCCGGCGAACTGCCTCTCCCCGTCCGGCTTGCAGGAGGAATTCAGAGCGGTACTGAAGAAGGCCTGGGCGCACGCCGTCATGATGCCCGAGAAATTCAGGTCGTTGCCGCCGATGGAGACGACGACCATCCCGATGTCATGGGTGCGGGCGAGGTCGGCCAACTGCTGGATCTGGGGCTTCTCGTTGTTGCGCGAGTCGGAGAGGATGTCCTTCGTCGTCGCACCCGAGCAGGCGATGTTGAACCGCCGTTCGACGGGGACGTCCTCGAACTCCGCCCCCTTGATAGGGGCCACGTCGGAACGGTCGCACCGGTTGCCGCCGTTGTCGTAGGACGTCGTGTCGTACACGCAGTCCTGCGAGCTGTCCGCGCAACGCGAGCGCCGGTCCGTTCCCCAGACGTCCCCCTCCTGTTTGGTGAGCGCGTTGCCCGCCCAGCGGCCGCCCTCACCGGAGATGTAGCTGTCGCCCATCGAGACGATGGCCGGTTCGACGTCGGGAGTCTCCTCTTCGGGGGTCTCCTCGCAGAGGCCTCCGGCGGTGGCACTCGACTCGGCTCGGAATCGGAGAGGTTGGACAGGCGCGAGGGGACAGGCCACGGCGGGGTCGACGGCGTTCCGCGAGAACACGACCGGATAGTGGTCCGACCCCAGTGGGCCGTCCATCCGGGTCGCCGCGTAGCCCGCACCGGCGTCGTTGCTCACGAGGTAGTCGAGCTCGTTGAAGTCCACGATCTCCGTCTCGCCCTTTGCCCCGCCCACAACCGGCTGGGACTTTCGGTGCGTGCGTTGATTGCTGTAGACGACGCGGACGCCCGCGGGATCGTTGTCGATCTGCTGCTCCAGTGGGTTCTCGGTCCGGAGGTCCCGGGCGGCGAACTTGTCACTCCCGTTGGAGGGATGACGGTTCCAGTCGCCCAGGACAGCCCAGCGCTCACCCGGCCTGCGGTTATTGATCGTCCGGACGATCCCCGCGGCGTTGTTCCTGCTCCTCGCCGATCCGTTGGTCGCATGGATCGCGTAGAACCATTCGGTCCCGACGCGAACGCCCACCGAGGGAAAGGGGAATGCGTCTTTCCGCGGTACTATTCCCTGCCTCGTTCGGCGCCCCCTGGTCGAGTCGGGCGCTCGGTTGCCGGGCATTTCGACGACGTCCAGATCGTCCGCCTGCCGCCGAACCGTCGTGACGATTCCGACCCCCCGGTCCGTGGATTCGGCGTTCACCACCCAGTACAAGTAGTAGGTCTGCCCGTTGTCGCTCCACGTCGACTCCTCCAGGTGACGTTCCCCGACGTTCTTCACCAGCCTTCCGCCGGTGAAGAAGCCCACGGAGCGCCTCTCGGGGGCCTCCTGCACGGCCATGAGCTCCAGCCGCTTCTCCCGCATCAGGTAGGGGACCGTGTACTGGAGCCGAGCCGCCTTGCCCTGCAGGTTCCAGGTGGCGACGGTGTGGTCTTCGACGCCGGCGGCTGCAGCCTGCCCGGCAGGCAGGAGCAGCACCTGCAACAGCCCTGCGATCAGGGCCAGCGCCAGCAACTGCCCTAAAGCCCGCGCCCGGCCCGGCCGGCGCGCCCGCTCGATCAACCCACGCATGTCCATGTACTCCGTTGCTCGATGGACTTCCTTCATTCGGGGATCGTGGCTGAGCACGGTAGACAGCAGATCAACAGCCTGGAGGAGGCCCGCGACCGGAGTGAGCGCCAGCTACCGCAGGGCCGCGCCGACGGACGAGCACCTCCCGGGCAGCCCCCGGTCGGAGCAATTCCGGTTCCACCAGGGGGCGCGGGACTCCGTCACGCTCCTCGGCTCACGGGCCGGGGCGGCCGCGGTCACCGCGTAGGCCCGGATGCGGCGGCTGCTCACGGCGCGGACCCCGATTCTCGGCGCCGACGGGATCGGCGAGGGCCTGACGGCAGCCTTCAGCGCGAGCATGCGGATCCACCAGGGCGCGCCGCTTCTCCCCGCGGCCGGGCACCCCGTGAGCCGGTCAGAGCCCGGGGATGCCCGCTCGCCGCATGTGCAGCTCGGAGCGGACGAGCTCGAGGAGGCGGCCCGTCCAGTTGCGACCCCGGCCGGAGTTGTCGCCCCAGAAGGCCGAGTCCATGTCGTCGTAGATCACGGTGGCGTCGCCCGTCGCCAGCAGGGTCTCGGCCAGCTCGGGATGCTGGTTGTCCTTGGCGCGCAGCAGGCCGGTCATGACGGCGGTGCGGACGTGCTCCCAGCTCTCGCGGACCTCTGGTTTATCGATCGACAGGGCCCAGTAGGCATCGGCGAGGGACGGGTGGATGACCTCACCAACGGTGATCGGGGCGGGGTAGTCATTACGCAGCTCGTCCTGGCCCGGGTCGGCGACCGGCTCTCGTGGAAACGTGCGCGAGCTCGGCCTCACTGGCGCCGCCGTCCAGGGGGCGCCCGAGCAACCAGTTGGGTGTGGCTCTCCTTGATGGAGAGCCACACCCAACTGCCCTACTACTGCTCCTTGTACACGGCTTCGATGTTGTTGCCGTCCGGGTCGTCAACGAACGCGCAATAGGCGTGGTACTCAGGCCAAAGCCGGGGTTCGTGCCGGGACGTGCCACCCGCGGCCAGGGCAGCCTCATAGAAGGTGTCGACTGAGGCTCGGTCGCGTGCGGTGAACGCGATGTGTGCGCCCCGGGTCACCGTGGCGTCGCCCGCGGGGTACAGACCGAAGGAAGGAGTGTCCAGCTCCTCTTCCCAGAACTCCGCTCCGCCGTCAGCCGCTTCCCCGGCAACACCGAGAGGCTTGAGCGCGGCCGTGTAGAAGCGGGTGCTCGCCTCGAGGTCAGAGGCGATGAAGGTGACGTGGTGGATGAAGGGCCATGGTTGTGTCATGACCGCACAGTCTACGAGTGCCGACGTCAAAGCCCGGCACCGGCTTGATGTAGCACCGCGTACGTCGACCCTGGCGGCGGCAACGGCTCGTACGCTGCATCCCGTCCGCATGGCCTGGGAGAGCCACACCCGGATCGGAGGCGAGTTCAGCGCCTTCGCGTGCGGTGCCTCATGGCCGGGTCCGGCGCCGGGGGCAGGCCCCGGAGTCGGACCGCGCGGTCCTGGGTGGGTCAGTGGGGGCCGGGTGCTCGGATGCTGTCGATGATGCGGGTCCAGTTGTCGCTGCCGTGACCGTTCTCGATCGCGTGTCGGTAGTGGGCCTGCACGGCCCGGGGGAGCGCGAGGTCGAGGCCGAGTGACGCGCTGGTCTCGACGATGTGGTCGGACGTCGCACCCATCATGGTGACCGTACTGAGGTCACCGGGATGCTCCCCGGCATCGAGCGCGGTGCCGGGGTTGTCCTCACCGGCCCTGAGGATGTCGCCGATCGAGTCGGCGGAGGCGAGCAGTTCCGGCAGTACCTCCTGGGCCTTCATTCCTGCGGTACCCAGCATCGCAGTGGCGTGCATCAGCGCGGACAAGGTGGTGAGGAACACCGCGAGTTGGGCTTGGTACATCATCTGGGCGAGGCCCGGGTCTTCGCCCAGATACTTCGGTGTTCCGAGCGGTGTCAACGCTGCCAGGTGCCTCTCCATCACCTGGTTGCAGCCGCTGTAGTAGACGTACGCCGCCCCCGTGCCGACCATCGGCGCGGGGACCATGACACCTCCGGTGAGGAAGGTGGCGCCGTGGCCCGCTGCCCAGGATGCTGCGTCGCGTGTGCGGTCGGGAGTGTCCGAACTCAGGTTGACCAGCGTGCGGCCGGCGAGCGATGCGGTGGCGCTGTCGAGGACGTCGTACATGGCCTGGTAGTCGGTGAGACTGAGGATTATTAGGTCACTCGCTTCGACCGCCTCGCGCGGCGTCGCTGCCAACGCTGCTCCGGCGGCGACGACGTCGGCGGCCCGGCTGGCCGTGCGGTTCCAGACGGTCACCGGGTGGCCGGCGGTGAGGAGGGTGCGGGTCATGGCCTGGCCCATCGGGCCGAGCCCGATCACGGTGATTGCACTGTTCTGCGTGGTGGTGGCGTTTCGTTGTTCGTTCACCCCTCCATGCTCGGAGAGCACATCTACTCTCGGAAGTACCCACTATTTTCTGCGGTACTTACCTTTTAGTAAGGGGACAGTGATGGCCAAGACGCCGAGGTGCGGGCCTTACGTCTGCGGCATCGACGCCGCGCTCGACGTCGTGAGCGGCAAGTGGAAGGGACTGATCCTCTGGGAACTCGACACCTATCGCGTACGCCGCTTCGCCGAGCTTCGTCGTGGCCTGCCGGGAGTGAGCGAGAAGATGCTGACGCAGCACCTGCGGGAGATGGAGGAGGACGGCCTCGTCCACCGGGAGGTCTATGCCCAGGTGCCGCCGAAGGTGGAGTACTCCCTGACCGAGCACGGACACACGCTCAACCAAGCGCTCGGGCCGCTCGGCGCCTGGGGGATGGAGCGGATCCGTCGCGAAAGGTCCGAAGCGATCGACGTAGCCGAGCCCTCTGAGGGCTGAGGGCTGAGGGCTGACGGCTGAGGGGCGCCGCGCTGCATCACCCCCGGCCGGTGCTTGACCTGAACCTTGGTTGATGTACGAGAGTCGTGTCATCGAACAGAGAGACGAGGAGATTCCGATGACACAGCCCAGGATCCTGGTGACCGGCGCGACCGGAAAGGTCGGCGGCGCGGTGGTGAACCAACTGCACGCGGCGGGTGTGCCCGTGCGGGCGCTGGTGAGAGGGGAGGCGGACTTCCCGGAGGGTGTGCAGGCGGTACGCGGCGATCTCGGTGATCCCGCGTCGCTGGACGCGGCTCTGGAGGGCGTCGATTCGGTCTTCCTGGTGTGGCCGTTCCTGAGCGCCGAGGGCGCGTCGGACGTGATCGACGTGATCGGGAAGCACGCCCGACGGGTGGTGTACCTGTCATCGGCCGGGGTGGGGGGCGAGGAGAAGCCGGGTGAGGCGATCACCATGTTCCACACCGAGCTGGAGCGGCTGATCGAGGCGTCGGGCCTGGAGTGGACGGCGCTGCGGCCCACCGGGTTCGCGAGCAACACTCTGGGCTGGGCGGAGGAGATCCGCACTACCGGTGCGGTACGGGCGCCACTGGCGAGGCTGGCCCGCCCGCTGATCCACGAGGCGGACATGGCCGCGGTCGCCGTTGAGGCGCTGAGGACCGACGCCCTGCTCGGCGCCCGCCCCCTGATCACCGGCCGCGAACTGATCACCCAGGAACGGCAGGTGGCACTGATCGGTGAGGCCATCGGGCGGCCGGTGCGGTTCGAGGAAATCGGACTGGACGAGGCCGTCGAGCAGATGAAGGCCGCAGGCTACCCGGCAGAGCTGGTGGAGGCCGTGTTGCCGGCCCAGGCGGAGATGCTCGACAATCCTGAGCCGGTCAACGACGAGGTGGAGCGCATCACTGGTACCCCGGCCCGGTCCTTCCGGGAGTGGGCGGTGGACCACGCTGCGGACTTCCGCTGAGAGGAATGCGGCTTCGACCCGAGGCGGCCTTCCCGTCCTCGTTCACCAGTCCCGGCCGGAAGTCAGATCCTCCGCATCCGCGTCCATGAACCCGTATGCCTGCGCGACAAAGTAGAACTCGTCACAGATCCCCTCACGCGCAACCGTCTCGATCTCGCTTCCGGCCGCCACGAACTCCCTCTCCAGCAGGTTGAACTCCTCCGTCGCAGCCTGCGTGAGCGCATACAAGGCCTCCAGGTCCGACGGCTGCTCGGCCTCAACGCGTTCGCACAGCCGCAGCAGGATCGCCTTTCCCTGATCGACCACGTGATCAGGGAAGTACGAGTCGTCGTACATCTGCCGCAGGAAGGCGTGTCTCACTGCTTGCTGGTTTGTGATCGGCACAATGCTTCCCTACTCCGCGAAAGGCTGACGTGCCGATCATGCACAGCACCACTGACAACGATGCCCCCATCGATGCCAGACAGTAGGCGGCCAGGACTTTTGCAACACCCTTGGTGGCTACGGCGTCCGTCGCTCAAGGATGCACGCAAGAGCTTCTCCTGGAAGGGTCACTGCGACCTGCTGGCGCGGGCGCGCATTCAGCTCGGCGGCCCGATCGTGGTGGTCTGGGACCATCTCAACACCCATCTGGTCGCGGGGCTGAAACGGAACGAGGCCGAGCATCACTGGCTCGCCACCGTTCGGCTCCCGCCATGCGCGCCTGATCCGAACCTCCGTCGAGGCCGTCTGGTCGCTGATAGGACCTCGACCGCACACTCCGCCGAGAGTTACGCCGCATCCTTCTCCGGTCCCACCTGATCAACCCGCCGCGAAGGGCGCCGGCGCTCGGACAGCGTGGTGGTTTCGATGTAGCGCTGCGGCCGCCCCTCGGTCCCGTTGGGGAAACGCCCCGGACCGGTCATGCTCCGGGGCGTTCCCACGGCGGCCGCCGCGCTGGCTACTGGCTAGGGGACGCGGACGCACGTACTGCCGCTCACCGGCTTGTGCTTGATGGCCTTCCTGGTGTTGGGCCCGTACTCGCCATCTGCGGGAGTGCCGGCCTTCTGCTGGGCGCGGACCAGCGCGGCTCGGGTCGCGGATCCGAAGTCCCGGTCCACCACCAGGTTTTCGCCGTAACACATGTTGAGGGTCTCCTGCAGAGTGCCCACCGCGACACTGTTGACGCCCTTGATCATGTTGCAGTTGACGTTGACGCTGGTCGTCCCGTAGTTGGGCACCCAGGCCCCGTAGTACGAGGCGCTCCAGTTGCACGTCGGGGTGGCTGCTGTAGCCGAGGTTGCCGAGGCGAGCGTGATCAGGCTGCCGCTCAGCGCTATGAGCGTCGCGAGCAGTGCATTCACAGGCTTGCGCACAGGGAACTCCTTGTCGGGAATGTGGAAGGACTGCCGTCATCGGTCGGAATCCGAGCGGTCGACCGGCCCTGGCGATCGCCGGAGCGCGCCGAACTCTCCTCTACCCAAGGCGAGTTGTCTATACCTGATACGTCAGCGGTCACGCCCGCCCAGCGGTTCTTGGCCAAGACGCCGTGAGCAGGCGTACAGGCCGGTCGGGTCGCTGAGCGTGACCGGACTGTTGCTCGCGTACGCGTAGCCGTTCAGCTGCTGCGGGTCAGTGAGGTCCATGGCCGGGTCGACCGAGACGAACCGGCTGTTCGCCGCGTCGTACTCGCGTACGACGTCGTCTCTCCCGGTGACGGCGACGGCGACGGCATCCCCGACCTGGTGGGCCGATACGGCGGCACCCAGTTCGCCATCGGCACGCGTCGCCGAGTACGCACCGTCCGGCTGGGACGCGGCGAGCGTCCTGCGCATCGCCTCCGGCGGCAACGGCCAGGGCAAGGCCGTAGACCAAGAGGGCGGCTACCGCCAGTTCGCCCCCACGGCCGGCCAGGAGTCCCCCGACATCTGGGCCACCCTCCCGGGTGGCACCAGCACCACCGGCATCCTGCGTTTCTACCCCCGCACCCCGCAGGGCCGCACCGCCTCCCTCGGCTTTGCAGAAGGCCCGGCCGCCCTTGGAAGTCCGGCGGTCATGTCGTGCCGTACCGGACGAGCATCTGCTCGGCGATCCGGGTCAGGCCGTGGTCGAGCCGGCGGAAGTACGTGGCCCGGCTCAGGTGCAGGCGGTGCGCCACGCCCACGTGGTCGGACCGGCGGCGCACGTAGTAGGCGTCCAGGATCCGGCCCGCCTGGGCGGTGCGCGGATCGTCCGAGGCGATCAGGTCACCGATCGCGTCGACCAACACCCGGCGCAACTCCTTCGGGGTCGAGGCCGCCGCCGAGGCCAACAGGGCGCTCCGGGCCAGTCGAACGGGATCGTGGAGGAGTCCCAGCGCCTTGCGGACCTCCGCCACGCACCACCGCAGGTTCGGCGGGAGGGACCCGGCCAGGCCGCTGGCGGCGATCCGGCCCAGCCAGGCGCTCAGGCCGTCCGGTGTCGGAAACGCCAGTTCGTGGATCTCCGCGGACGGTCCGCCGTCGGACATCTCGTGCCGTGCCGTGCCGACGAAACCGAAGCCGAGCCTGCGTACCAGTTGCTGGTAGTCGGGCGACGGCGTGGCCACCACCATCCGCCGCTTGCCGATGCCGTCCGCCAGGATCCGGCGCAACAGCGCTGCGTGCGCCTCCGGGTGTCCGTCCTCGCACGCCGCCATCCCGATGAAGGCCCCGCCGGCCTTGTCGGCCAGCCAGTCGGTGTGTTGGCGGGTCACCGGCTCGATCACGGCCACCGACCGGTCGGTGAGCATCGGGGTGTAGCTCATGCCGATGGGTCGGTCGTCCGGGTCGCACACCACGCGGAATCCGTCGGGGGTGTGCCGGAGCCAACCGTCGAGCAGCCGTCCGGTACGGGCGGTGCTGTGGCCGCCGCGACGCGCCCACTGGCCGGCCAGGGCGAGGATCCGCTCGTGATCGGCGGGCCGGGCCTGCCGTACGGTCGGCATGCTCGGCGCGGGCGGGAACAGCGTCCGACGCACGACCGGGTCGTCCGTCAGATACAGCGAGTGCTCTGCGAGGGCCTGCCGGCGGGTTTCGTCGGCGGTCGTGTCCAGCAGGCGGAGGTTGCGGGATGCGGCCTGGGTGATCGCGGCGCGGTGTGCGACCGGGCGACGCCAGCGGTACCGCAGGTCGAGGAGGGACCGGTACGGCTCGACCACCGCCGGACCGCACTCGGTGGCCGTGATCAGCGCGAGGTCGGTGAGCGCGGCGAACCAGTCCGGGCCGTCCGGTGGCTCCACCAGGCCGGCCAGCAGTTCCTCGTCTCCCCGCCCGACGGCGGCCAGTACTTCCAGTACGTCCGACAGGTGCCGGTCCAGGGGGACATCGGCCAGGATCTCGCGCAGCGCCCGGTCGGCTACGGCCCCCGGCACCTCCGGCGGTGTCGGCGCGAGCAGCGCCCGGCTCAGCCCAGCCGCGATCAGTGGCAGCCCACCGGCCAACGCCACCACGAGGTCGAGTCCGGCCGTCACGCCGAGGGCCACCGCCAGTTCGCGGACCTGCTCGTCCGTCCACCGCGGGACGAGCACGGTGGAAGTGTCGGGTATCGGGTGCCTGCTCGCCAGCACCACGCTCACGTCCGCCCCGGCCAGGAGGAGTTGCTCCCGAAGCATTCCCCTGAAGCCGGGCACGTCGGCGTCGTCGATGTACACGACGGGGCGCGGGCTGCTGCCGGAAGCCTCGCGCATGGCGGCACTCAGGTCGTTTCGGTGGGCGCTGATGACGGGCCGTCCGGCGGCGAGTTCGGTGAGGATGGTGCTCTTCCCGGACCCCAGGGGGCCGACGACGTCGACGACCGCGACCCCGCCCGCCCCCGCGAGCAGCTCCGTCACCCGGTCCCGGACGTCCTCCTGCCCTGCGTTCGGTAACGCGGACTCGGATGATGCTCGTTCCATGCCAGGACCCCCGCCCATCGGCCACCGTTGCGCACGGGACGATGCTAGGGGTCGGGCAGCGCTGAAGAGGGAATTCCGATCGCTCCGGGAGAGCCTGAGATCTCCCGGAGCGACTCGTCAACCGAGGATGTCACTCACCGCAGACGATGACGTGCACCACCCTGCCGTCGGAGTAGATGATGTACCCGCCGTAGTGGCAGTCGGAGGCCGCAGCCGCCGCCTGAGCGGTGGCTGCGTCGGCCACCAGCTGGACCTTTCCCTGCGTGTCGGCCGACGCGGGCGCCGCCGAAGCCGGAACGGCCGCGAGCAGCATCGCACCCAGGCCGAGCGCTCCCCCGAGCAGGCCGGTACGCATCCGTCGCATCATGTTGATTCCCCTCACTATCCCTGACACCCGTTTGGGTGGACCTCTGCCCCCTGACGTCAGAGGCGGACACCAATGACGTTACGGGCGGGAGGAACGGCCGGAGTCTCACGAAAGTCTCAACCGGTCGAGAGTTCCTCATCAACGCGGAGAGGGCCTGCCGGTTTCCCCCTGGCTGATCGCCGGGGGAAAACAACAGGCCCCGTGTCTCCGGCCCGGATCAAGCGGATGCGGGCGGTCCGGAGCTAGCTGATGGACTTGATCGCGCCCCAGCCGCCGCTGCCGACCTGGATGCTCGGGCCGTCGATGGGACCGTGGATGTCGGCGCCGCCCTTGTAGAACTTCAGGGTGCCGTCGCCGGCGGTGGCCCACATGTCGGCGACGCCGTCGCGGTTGGCGTCCGAGGCGCCGGCGATGAGGGGCCGGTTGGCGACGGTGTAGCCGCGGCCGAACTCGGTGCGGTCACCGAAGGATCCGTTGGGCTGGCCGAGGTAGACGTACAGGATGCCGTCACGGGTGTCACGGGCGAGCAGGTCGGGGCGACCGTCCTTGTTGGCGTCGCCCGGAGCGCTGAGGGTCATGACGTTCCAGCCGGAGGTGCCGACCTGGATCGGGGTGCCGTGCTTCGGCGTGGTGCCGACGACACCCGGGTAGATCCAGAGCTTGTCGTCGTAGCCGACGACGAGATCGGGCTGCCCGTCACGGGTGGAGTCGCCGATGCCGACGACACGGGCGGAGGTGGGCACGGTGCCGATCTTGACGGGGGCGCCGAGGGTGCCGTCACCGCGGTTGGGGTAGACACGCAGCTCACCGCCGACGACGGCGACGATGTCCTCCATGCCGTCACCGGTCCAGTCACCGCGGTGGGTGACCTGTGCGCCGCCCCAGCCGCCGGTGCCGATCAGCACCATCGACCCGAGGCCTCCGGCGCCGTTGCCGGGGTAGAGGCGCAGCTTGCCCTCGTCGTCAACGGCGACCATGTCGGGCAGGTTGTCGCCGGTCATGTCGCCGGCGACCGGATTGGCGTTGCTGGTGATCCAGGTGCGTACGTCGTCCACGCGGGTGGAGACGCCATCGGTGCGGGTCTCGGTGGCGGGGGTGCCGAGGCAGCCGCCCTGCCAGGACCTGCTCGTGACGGCGACGAGTTCCTGAGTCTGGCCGACCGCGCGCAGTACGGGGCCGCCGGCGTCGCCCTGGCAGATCAGGCCTTCGCCGGACGGGGTCAGCGAGACGTTCGCGGAGCTGTCGCCGGTGGCGTTGAAGGCGCCGGCGTGCAGGGTGTTGGGGACCCAGGTGGTCTTCGTCCGGCCGTAGCCGGCTGCCGTGACGGCCTGGGCGGCCGTGACGGGTGCCGAGGCCAGCGCGACGGGCTTGACGCCGGCGATGCCGGTGTTCAGCTTCACGAGGACGAGGTCGCGGTCGGGGTGCGGGACGAGCTGCACGGCCGTGCGCACGCCACCGGTCGCGGTCTGCGCCAGGTCGGGGCGCCCGACGGTGACGGTGGTGGCGACTGCGGGCTTGCCGGCCGCGGGCTTCCCGTTGGCGGCGAAGCAGGTGGCCGCGGTCAGGACCCAGCGCTGGGAGACGAGCGTTCCGGTGCAGGAGCCCTGGTCGCCCATGTCGATCTTGGCGGCGAAGGGGAGCTGGGCCGGGGGATCGATGGGAGCAGGTGCTTCCCCGCCGGTGCCGTTGACGCGGAGCTCGACGAGGACCGAGGGAGCACCGGAGTCGCCGGCCTCGCCGAACGGCTTGTAGTCGTTGGCGGGCGCATTGACGACGGTTTCCTGGCCATCTGCGGTGATCTTGGCCTGGACCGGATAGGCCTCGGTCCAGATGCCGAAGGCGTCGGGGAGTTCGAGGGTGAGCCAGCCCTTGTTGCCGATGACGTCGAAGCAGAAGTTCTTCTGCGCGATGCGGGACTTGACCTCGATGTCGGGGGTTCCGGCCGCGCAGTCGACGAAGACGATGTGGCCGTCGCCGCGCTTGAGCGTGATCTTCTGCTCGGCGAGGATCCGGGCCGCATCCGGGTAGGAGAGGTCCTCGGCAGTGACGGGCATCTCGGTCGCGGATGCGGTCGCCGAGGCGGCCGCGGGGGACTGGGGGCCCGCGTACGCGACGCCGATGCTCGCGCTTCCGGCGAGGGCCGCCGTCGTTCCGACGAGACTGGTGAAAAGTGCCTTGCGGGCACGCGATATCGCCACGGACTTCCTTGGGTGCAGGAGGACGGGGGCACTGTGACGCCCCGTGAGTTCACGCAAGTAGATCACATGTGCGATCCCCCGGATATTCGCAAACTCCCTGCGGAATGGGGGCGATTGGGCTTGTTGGACCGACGCAAACCGGGTGAATCCCGCTGATTCATCGCCACTGGAGTGTCGATGTTCCGCAAGTGTGAGAACCGAAACATGCGAACCTCGCGCATCGACTCGGGGTGATGTGCTGAGGGAAACGCCAAACCCTCTCCATCGGGACATCGCGTCCGGAAATCGGACAGCGCGCGTACGGGGCTTCGAGCCCCGCGTCGACCGGCTGTAGGTAGCACGTAAGATCGATTTCGCTTCACCATGCTGGTGCGTGGCCAAGGGGGAGGACTGCCCCGCCTGGGGGTATTGCCGACCGCACGCGTGTGACATCCGCTGCGGCACGGGCGAACTGTGACCGGAACGCCCTTCCCCCGTGCCCGCGCACGAGCAGAACAACATCGAGCGAGGGGAACGTCGCATGCGACGGCGCATACATACATCCGGAGCCACAGGCTCCGCCGCATCGCCCGGGGCGGTGAAAAGGGTGCTCGGCCGCTTCTGCGGAGTCGCCCTGCCCGTGGCCCTGACGGCGAGCCTTCTGGGGGCGTCACCTGCCCAGGCCGCCGACTGGGACGGCACGGATGAGCCTTCCTCCGACCGCTCCTACGTCGTGCAGGCTTGGAGGCACGGCGGCGCCGGAATCCGGGAGGCGGCGCAGAAGGCTCTGCTGGGGTCCGACGACGACGTCAAGGCGTTCCTCGCCGAGATGCCCGCGATCCAGTACGACGACGACTACATCGACGCCAGCCGGATCTTCCGCACGGGCGGACCGGCGGTCCGTGAAGCCGGGAAGGCAGCTCTCAAGGGCACCCCCGAGGAGCTCCAGGAGTTCATGCGCAACGGCTGGCAGAAGCCGTTGGCCCAGGACCGCGAGGTCGAGGCGTCGCAGGTCATCAACTTCGGCGGTCCGGGGGTCAAGGAGGCCGGCAAGACCGCGCTCAAGGCCGGTCCCGAGGCCGTTGCGAAGTTCCTGGAGACGGGCCAGTACGAGGCACGTGAGACCGACAACGCCGTCGAGGTCTCGAAGCTGGTCAACTCCGGCGGCCCGAACCTGAAGCTCGCGGGCAAGAACGCCCTGCGGGGTTCGGCGGACGACATCGCGGAGTTCCTGGAGGTGGGGCAGTTCGTCGCCCGCAACCGGGACCAGGAGCACGCGACGATCGCCCAGCTGACCGAGCAGGCCAGGCAGGCCGGTATCCAGACGGAAGCGGCGACGAAGAAGGCGGAGGCGGCCGCCGCCAAGGCCGTGACCGCCGCCGACAACGCCCGGCTCGCCGCGCTGAAGGCGGCCAAGGAGACGGAGGCGGCCGGCAAGGACGCCGACCGGGCCGCCTACAAGGCGAAGCAGGCCGCACAGTCGGCGCGTGAGGCCGCGGCCGCGGCGCAGCAGGCGATCGGTTCGGCGAACGCGGCGAACCGCGCGGCCCGCACGGCCGCGCTGGCCGCCGCGCAGACCGCGAATGCCGCTTCTCTGGCCGCGACCGCGGCGAACAACGCCTACAACTCCGCGATTGCGGCGGCCGGTGACGCGAGCAAGGCGGAGGCGGCCAACCGCGCCGCCAAGGACGCGCGTGACGCCGCGCTGCTGACGAAGGCGTCGGCCGACGCCGCGCAGAAGGCGGGCGAGGCTTCGCTGGCCGCCGGTATCGCCGCGGATGGCGCGCGCAGCGCGGGCGACCACGCGAACGCCGCCGCGTCGTCCGCGGAGGAAGCCAACCGGCACGCCGAGGCGGCCGGTGTGTACTCCGCCGAAGCCCGCAACGCGGCCGCTGAGGCCCGCCGCCACGCGAACGCCGCGAACCGTGCGGCGAACAACGCCGGCGCGCTCGCCCGCCGTGCTGCCCAGCAGGCCTTCGACGCCCGCGACGCGGCACGTTCCGCCGCGGACCACGCGGAGAAGGCGGCCGCTGCCGCCGAGCTCGCCGCGAAGTACGCGGGGGACGCGGCGAAGTACGCCGCGGATGCCCGTACCTGGGCGGAAGCCGCGCGCGTGGCCGCCGAGGCCGCGACGAAGGCGGTGAACACCGCCAAGAAGGTCCACCAGGTCGCTCTCGACGTCGAGACGGAGGAGCTGACCGCGCGCGCCGAGGCGGCTCTGGAGCGGGCCCGCTCGGAGAAGGAGCAGACCCAGCGTCTGGTCTCGGCCTCCGCCGAGGTCGCCCGCGACGCCCGCGCCCTGGACAACACGGGCCAGGCACTGGCCGCAGATGCGGCCAAGCCGGACGTGGATGTCGCCGGCACCGCCGCCAAGGGCCGCAAGTTCGCTCTGGACGCCTTCAACCTCCGCGGTCCCTGGAACCAGGAAGCCGCGTCGCGTGCCCTGGGCGGCACGGACGCCGAGGTCCTGGAATACCTGCGCACCGGGTGGAAGAAGTCCGGTCTGGAGGAGATCCGCGACCGTGTCGTCCAGCTGAGCGTGAGCAGCCCGTACGCGTCCATCCGCGCGGGTGCCGCCACGGCGCTGAAGGGCACTCCCGAGCAGATCGCGGACTTCCACAACACCGGCCAGTACGCGGTGGGCGCGGACGACCTCGCGGTCGCCGTCTCCAAGGTGAACAACGACGGCGGCGACAGCGTCAAGAAGGACGCCAAGGCCGCCCTGGCGGACGGCTCCGGAAAGGCTCTGGCCACGTTCCTGGAGGTCGGCCAGTACGGTGCCCGGCTGAGCGATGAAGAAGTCATCGCCTCCACCCTGGCCAACAAGAAGGACGCGGAGGACGGCAGCGAGACCAATGCCGAGCTGAGGGCCGCCGCGAAGGCTGCCCTGGCGGGAACGCCGGCGAGGCTGCACGAGTTCGTCGTCTCGGGCCAGTACATGGCGGCCCGCAAGGACGACCTGACCGATCACCACCGCTTCCAGATCAGGCGGATGCTCTCCGAGGGCGAGATCATCTCGGCCAACGCCCAGGCCGCCCGCTGGCGTGCCGCCGAGGCGGCGGCACGCGCCAACCAGGCCGAGACCGACGCCAAGAAGTGGGCGGCCGAGGCCGACAAGTCCGTCGCCCTCGCCAAGACCTACGCGGCAGACGCCCAGAAGTCCGCCAACGCGGCCACCAAGAGCGCCGACCAGGCCAAGGCATCGGCCGTCACCGCCCGCAACGCGGCGAACAACGCCAACCGGTCCGCCGACGCCGCCGAGGCCTCCGCCGCACAGGCAGCGTTCTCCGCGAACTACGCCCGCGAATCGGCCCGCGAGGCGGACATCTCCGCTGCCCGCGCCAAGGAGTCGGCCATCCAGGCCGGCAAGAGCAAGGACGAGGCCGCGGCCGCCGCCACCCAGGCGTGGGCCGACGTCAAGGTGAAGCGCGAGGCGGAGCTCGCCGAGGCACAGCGCAAGGCCGAGGAGGTGCGCAAGCAGCAGGCAGAGGCCGAGAAGAACAAGAAGAAGCCCTGCATCATCCCGTACAACCGGGACCACCTGCCGCCGTGCGCGATGAACCAGGACGATTTCGAGATCGTCATCGGCAAGCCCGACGCGGAACTCGCCAAGCTCCTCGGCAAGGCCGCGTGGGAGCTGTCCGGCGCCGCCGACATCGAGAAGTGCATCAAGGAGCCGTCCCTCGGCGGCTGCGTCATGGCCGCGGCCGGCGTCCTGCCGATCGGCAAGATCAAGATCGCCGGAAAGATCTACGACGGCATCGAGAGCGTCGCCAAGGGCACGAAGTACGCCAAGCTCCCGCCGTGCCTGACGCCGAAGAACAGCTTCCCGGCCGGCACTCCCGTCCTGATGGGCGACCGGAGCACCCGTCCGATCGAGCAGGTCAAGACGGGCGACGAGGTTCTCGCCACCGACCCGTACACGGGTGTCACCGGCTCGCGCCGGGTCGACGCGACGATCTACACGCCGGACGACCGCGAGTTCACCGACATCACCCTCGCCCAGAACAGCGGCGGCGCTTCGCTCACCGCGACCGGCCACCACCCGTTCTGGTCCGAGAGCGCCCAGACGTGGAAGGTGGCGGCCGACCTCACCCCGCAGGACACCCTGCGTACCCCCGAGGGCAGCACGGCGGAGATCGGCAACGTCCGCCACTGGACCGGACTCGCACCCGCCTACAACCTCACGGTCAACGACCTCCACACGTACTACGTCCTGGCCGGCACGACTCCGGTCCTCGTGCACAACACGAGCTGCGGCCCGGAACTCAACATCATTGAGGACCAGTTCGGAAAGAAGTGGGGCAAGCACTCCAAGGACTACGGAGCGCACCCCGGCGACCAGGCCGCTCGTCAGGCCTACCGTGACAAGATTGCGGATGTCCGCGCCAACCACGAGGACGTGCGGCAGGGCCCCTACAACCCCGACGGTGGCGGCTCCGACGACTACTTCTTCTACCGCAAGGGACAGGACCTGGTGATCACCAAGGCCAACGGCGAGTTCGTCTCGCTCTTCCCGATGGACAAGGGTCTGAACAGGTGGTACTCGAATGCCACTCCGATGACCTGCAGCTGCAAGAAGTGAGCGACCGGCAGACCCTCGCCCTCCAGGGCGAGACCCTCACAGCCGCCTTCGCCCTGAGGTACCTGCCCGAGGGCGATGACTGGAGTGCGGAGGGGATCGAACTGATCCTCGCGTCCGGCGGCTCCGTGATCCTGTGGAACGGGACCGACTGGACCCTGCGGATCTCGGACGGCGGATGGCCCGCACTGCCCGACTGGGCCTGGCCGCCGGAGGCCTGGGCGTTCGAGCCCATGGACGGCCTCGGCGAGCCCGGCCTCGACGAAATCCTCACGGCCTCGCCGGTCCACAACGAAGTCGGCGAGCTGTACGGCGCCGTGCTCGACTTCTCCGACGGGACCCTCACGGTCGGCTCGGGGGACTCCATGAGCTGGGAACTGGTCCGCAAGGACTGATCGCCCCGAACACAGGAAACGCCCTGCCCGCGCACAGCGCGGGCAGGGCGTTCCGCGTCCCCGCCCACCGGGGCTTCGACAGCGGGCGCTGGTGGTGCTGCACCCTCGTCACGAGGTACGCCCTCGGTGGCGCTCTGCCCCCCGGGACGATGCACTTCGAGGCAGCCGCAGCCGTGTTCGAGCGGGGGTTCGACCTCCTGAGGCGGCCGGCAGGCTACGGGTACCGAGCGGAAGCCGGCGTACGCCTTGCACGCCGACGGGCGGGTGTCCAGGGGACCCGGTGGCTGTCCCTGTCCGCTCAGCGATGCCCAGTCGGTCCGGCTGCAGGCCGAGCCGGAAGGCGGCCCGGCCGCGCATGGCTGGAGCGAGCCCCAGCTGGTCGCCGCAAGTGCCCGCTCACGGGGCGATCCAGCGGGAGGAGCGAGCGGTCGCGCGGTGGCGGTCGGAGCCAGTTGCGGCGGACTCCGGTGATCAAAGTGACGGGGATGGTTCGAGCAGCCGGGTACTGATGGCCGGGATGGTCTGCGTCAGACCCGGTCGCGAGACGCGTCTGATCCGTCGGATGCAGACGATCGGGGCCGAACCGGCGACAAGAAGGTCTTCAGAGCTCGCGAGCTCGCCGCCCCCTTCAGTGGTCCACACCGACAACTCGGTGCGCCCCTCATCGTGGTGCGGGACGGTGCCCGGCGCCCCGACCCTCGATGGCCGACGCAACCGGGCCCCTGTTCTACCGCTCCGGCGGTACGATCGATGCGGACAGGTCGAAGTCGGCCAGGTCACGCTCGGCACCAGTGAGCAGGTGACGGAGTTCGGTGACGGAAAGTTCGAGCCGGAGCCGAGCGCGTAGGGCAGGTCCACGGGGAAGAACGACCGCGGCATTCCGGCGCGCAGAGTGGCATGCCCCCCTGGGTGCAGGGGTTCGCCCCCGTCCCAGGATCGGCGGGCTTCCAGGTGGTCCTTCAGGGTTCCGGCTGGCTTCTGCCCCCGGACGGGAAGGCCGTCCAACTGGGCGCGGGCGACGTGGTGTTCCTGCCCAACGGCAGCGGGCACGCCCTGGCCGACGGCGCACTCGGACCGCCATCCCGAGCTGCGCTCGGCCGGGGGACTTCTGGCTGCCGAGTTGGAAGAGGCCGCGCCTGGGCACGGATGCGATCGTCCCCGGACTCCTGGACGCCCTGCTCCTGTACATCCTGCGCATCTGGTTCGACGGACAACCCGCCCGGGGGAGTGCCACCGGATGGGCGGCCGCACTGGACGCCCCTTCGGTCACCGCCGCCCTCCACTCCATCCACCGAGACCTCCGCAGCACCCTGGACCGTAGCCACACTCGCTGAGCAGGGCAGACTCTCGCGCGCACCGTTCGCCAGACGATTCGCCACGCTGATCGGCCAACCGCCCTCGGCCACCTGACCTGGTGGCGGATGGTCACGGCAGTACGCCTGCTACAGACATCGGACGCACCCGGGTGCGTATTGCCGGAACAGCTGAAGGAGCTATTCTGAACACGTTCATTTCCGAGGTGGGCGTTGAGTTGGGGGCATGATGGGCAACCGTAGGCGCGCAAGATGGTGGGTGTTGGGCCCGGTAGCGGCCCTCGTCATGGTGGTCGGCGGCTGTGCGTACCCCGCACTGCCCACCGTCCGTGATGCCACGACCAGCGAACTCACCGGGGCCTGGACGGGACTCGACGGCGCCAAGGTGACCTTGGAGAGCGATGGGCGGGCCGAGGTGACGAATCTTGGAGGCGAGGACTGGGACTTCGACAAGGGGTGGGGTCTGTCGGGCACCGGGACCTGGAAGCTGATCGAGGGGGTCAGTGGAGAGACGCTGATGGCTGCTCCCGCCGTCCAGATCTCCATCACCGACGTGACGGGGCAAATCCAGCGTCCGCCCAGGGACATGGACAAGTGGACGACCGTGCCGCTCGCGCCGATCGGCAAGTACACCTGGAAGTTCGGCATGGAGCGGACCAAGAAGGGGATCCAGCCCTACTACCTCGCCGGGGACCCGGACTCTCCCACCCTGTACCACCTCCGGCGAACGTGACGGTGGTGGCTTCCACGACGAGGGGTTCTTCGACACCCTGGCCCCCGACGTGGGCGGTCTGCCGGAGTTCGGCGCCACCGTGGAGAACTGGCGCGGGCGCCAGGCGCCCGGGGGCTGTCGGGGCCGCTGGGGCCCGAGGGTCGAGCATGATCCGCTCGGCCGCGCCGGGATGCGCTTCCCGGACGTACCGCGGATGTTCTAACTGGCCCTGGCCTGGCGGACGGCAAGGCTCGCGGTACGCTTTAAGGATCATGCTCCGCTTGTCCCCAGAGACCTGAGAAGAAGGGAAGGCGGGGCGGTGATCGACGAGTTCCTGATCGACGTGGCCATCACCGGTGGCATGCTGGGCGCCGGCGCGGACCTCACTCCGGAGGAGTGGCGGGCCCGTCTGGGCGGTGCGCCGCTGTGGGTGGGGGAGACGGCGCTGGGGCTGCTCCAGGACTACGGGTTGATCGAGGTCCACCACCTGCGCGGTGAGGAGGAGGGTACCTGGCGGCCCTTCGGGTTCGTCATCCGCGTGGACCGTCCGGGACTGACCACCGCTGATGTTCCGCCGCGCATCGCAGATGCCTACGGCCCGCTGTCGGGACCGGCCATGTTCGCGCCGGTGCGAGCCGGCATCGAGTCGGCAGGACACGCGCTCGACCCGTACGTCGAGTACGAGAGTGACGTGGAGGCGGGGATCGTCCGGTTCCGCGTGCCGGAGACCGCTGTCAGGATCACGGTGACCGACCGGACCGACGACGGCGACGGCCGGATCGACCGGGTCAGCATGTTCCTCGATTTCCCCCAGAACTCCGACGGCGTTCGAGCCTGACAGCAGGGGGCCGAGGCGGACATCGAAGCCGTCAACGCGACCCTCGTCCTCCCGCAAGAACTTGCCACCGATGCAAGGCCTGCGCCTCTTCACCACGCGGCTGTCCGGGCCACAGGAGCAGCCCGTCCGGATGATCCGGCATCCGGAACAGGCTCCCGGAGCCCTCCGGGAGGAAGCGATGGACGGCACGAAGACTCCGCCGCCCGGTGCTGCTTGCGCCGGAGCCGCGAACATCAGGAGAAGATGTCCCCTCCCTGATGGATTGCCCACGATCGACGCCTACCGGCAGGTGGCCATCGCATCCGGTTCACAGATGGTCTTCATCGCCGGCCAGGTCGCCCGGGACGCCGACGGCGTTGCGGTCGGCTCATTCGACGACGTCGCCGAGCTGACCGTCTACGCCGTCGGCCGGACCCCCGACAAGATGCCCCGGCTCATGGAGGGGACCGGCCGGGCCGCCGCGCGGCTGGGTGTGATCCCCGCGCCGCCGGCCACCCTGGTGGGTGTCGCGGCCCTGGACGTACCCGAGCACCTTGTCGAGATCGAGGCCGTCGCGACCCTCGACTGATCGGTCCGGGCTACCTCCCGGTGCTGGTTGAGCGTCGCGCCCAGGACCTCCTGTCCGCTAGAACAGGGTTTCGCCGGTCGGGAAGCCCCAGCCGCTCTTGAACCGGTCGGCGAAGGCGATGGTGCCGTTCAGCGCGCCCAGGCCGGCGTGGAAGTAGACGTTGCCGGCGGTGTCGCGGGCCAGGAGGTCGGCCTTGCCGTCACCGTTCACGTCGCCGGGGGCGGAGATGCCGTCGTACGTGTTCCAGCCCCAGCCGATCTTGACGCGCGGCCGCAGCGTGGCGCCGGCAGTCCCCGCGTAGAGGTACAGATCGCCGGCGGGGGTCCGGGCGAGGAGGTCGGGCGTGCCGTCGCCGGTGAGGTCACCGGGCGTCAGGATGGTGTCGTAGTCCTTCCAGGAGACCTCTCCCGTGATGGAGACCGGGCTGCCCACCGTGCCGTCGGGTTGGATCGCCCGGCGCTGGAGCGTTCCGTCGGCGAGCCGGGTCACCAGGTCTCGGGTGCCGTCACCGTCCATGTCGGCGCTCACGGCCAACTGGTCGACCGTGCCGTAGCCGGTTGCGACGGTGCGGGGCCACCGGAAGAACGTTTCGGTCGGGTCCCCGGGGAAGAAGCGGAGGTTCCCCGCGCTGTCGATGGCGTAGAGGTCCTCAGCGCCGTCGCCGTCGACGTCACCCGCTCGCGCGAGCTTGCGCATGCCGCTCCAGTCGGCGTTCCAACCGGCGCCGACCTTGCAGTACGAAGCCTGGAGCAGTTTGTCCGTCCGGCGGCCGCCGAAGTGGCGGTACAGGCTGCCGTCGGCGCCACGGCGCAGCAGGTCGGCCCTGCCGTCGGCGGGGTTGTTGCAGTTCGACCAGGTCGCGGCGGCGCGGTAGGGGTAGTGGTCGGAGAGGGACTCGCGCGGCATCGCGTCGGCGACGACGTTCTTGAAGTGGTCCTTGCTCACGAAGACGTAGTCGTACTTGGACTCGGTGAGGGGGTCGCTGTCCCTGAACACCGTGTTGGCTCCGGAACGACAGTGGCCGGCCGGCGGGTTGAGGGCCTGGCACTCCGGTGTGAAGCGCTGGGCATCGGTCTCGTCCGCCTCCAGGAACTGGCCCGTGCCGCCCGAGTGGCTGTAGAACGGGTCCAGCAGCGAGGTCATGGGGCTCAGGCGCGGATCGCTGTACCATTCCCCGTCCCGCTGCGCCCAGTGCTGGGCGTTGAAGTCACCGCCGAGGACGACCGGTGTGCCCGCGTCGATCCACGGCTTGACGAAGCCGGCGAGGTTCTTGGCCTGTTCGATCCGGATGGTGTCGTTGAACGAGTACAAGTGGACGGAGCAAGCCCGCGTCTCGCGGCCCTGGAGCGAGACCTGGACGCACGAGGACTTCCAGGTCGTCCCGGCCTTCTCGTCGCCGGTGGTCAGGTCGAGAGGGTCGAGGGCCGTCACCGGCCCTTTGGCGAAGACGGCGTTGCCCAGGGGGTGTTCCTTGTTGAAGGCGGGCTCGCTGTTGGACTTGCACAGGTCCCCGGTGGAGGGAACAGGGACGGGGATCATGGTGGTGAAGGTGCCGTCGTACCCCAAGGGCTTGAGGGCCTTGTGGAGCTCGTCGTACTGGGACTGACAGACCTCCTGGAGGAACACGATGTCCGCGTCCCAATCGGTCACGTGCTTCTTGACCAGGTCGACGCGCACCTTCACGGCGTCCCTCTGCGCGGCGGTGCCACAGGGGGTTTCGAGTTCGTCGCTGCCCCCGCATATGTTGTAGCTGAGGAAGCGCAGCGCGGAGGCGGACTTCGGCGAGACGCTGTCGGCGGATGCCGGGGCGACCGGCCCACTCAGCATCGTCGCTGCGAGCAGGGCGACGATGAGCGCACGTAGGCGCATCATGTGACGTTCCTTCTTTCGGATATGTGATGCAGAAGAAACCTGATGGTCGCATGATGAGCCGCGTACGCGATCTTGAGGCCGCGAGCAGTGCATGGCAGGCACACGCTGCATGATCGATGAATTCGCGAAGGGCAACCTGCACGGGAGACTGCGGCGGGACCGCGAGGCGCTGCTCTGGAAACTCGACGGCTTGTCGGAGTACGACGCCCGCCGGCCTTTGACGGCGACCGGGACCAACCTCCTCGGCCTGGTCAAACACCTGGCCAAGGCTTGATTGCTCCCGGGGCCGTCCGGGCGCGGAACTGCCGTCCGCCGGTGGGAGCATCGGTTCGTGACCGACATGCAGTTGCGTACGCCGATCGCCGCGCCCGCCCGCGTCCACCGGGTGGGGGAGCCGTCACCGCCGGTGGCTACGCCATTCCTGATGGCCGGGCTTCACGTGGCGACCCCGGCCGCCGTCGTGCCCGGGGGCAGGTGCGGCGGCCGGGGTGGTTGTCAGAAGGTGCCGGTGATGCTGATGGCGCCCAAGGTGCCACTGGTGCCCTGGAGGTTGACCTGGGCGGTCGGGTTCCAGGTGCGGTCGGCGTGGCGGACCGTGTGCAGGGCCTTGTTGTCGGCGGTCGTGACCGCGAGCTGGAGCTCACCGTTGACGGAGGCCGCGGCGACGGACTTGGCGGTGATGGTGCCGAGGACGTCCTTCAGGTCCCCGAACAGCTCCCAGTTGCCGTCGCCCTTGCGGATCGCGTGGTGCTGGCGGGTGCCGTTGTCGGTGGCGACGACGATGTGCGCGTCGTTGCCGGTGCCGGCCATGGTGACGGCGGTGATGGGCCCGGTGGTGCCGGCCGCTCCCGCGACGTTGCCCCAGATGCTCCACTGACCCGCGGCGTTGCGGATGGTGTGGTACGCCTTGCCGCCGGAGACGGCGACGACCTGGAGCTGGCCGCCCGCGCTGGCGGTGGCCGCGGCGGTCACGGTGCCGATCGGGCCGGCGACGCCGGAGAGGTCGCCGAAGGTGGACCACTGGCCCGCGGAGTTGCGCTTGGTGTGGAAGATCTTGCCGTTGGCGACGGCCACGACGTGGAGGTCGCTGCCGACGGAGACGGCGGACACCTGCGTGAGGCTGCCGAGGGAGTTGGCCACCGAGAAGACGTCCCCGAAGCTGGTCCACGTGCCGTCCGCCTTGCGGATGGTGTGGAACAGGCCGCCGCTGTCGCTGATCGCGAGGACGTGGGTGTCGCCGTCGATGCCCGCGGACGCGGAGGAGCGGATGCCGCCGAGGCTGCTGATCTTGGTCTGGAGGTCGGTGAAACCGGTCCAGGAGCCGTCCGCCAGGCGGATGCCCTGGTAGAGGCTGGTGCCGGACTGGACCAGCGCCTCCGTCTTCCAGCCCGGGGTCAGGGCGCGGGTCTGCTGGACCCAGTCACGGATGTCGTCGACGCGGGTGCCGTAGGCGCCGGCCTTCTCGGCCGCGCTGTCGAGGCAGCTGCCCTGCCAGGAACGGCTGACCAGACCGACCAGTTCCAGCTTTCCGTTCACGGTGCGCAGCGCCGGCGCGCCGGCGTCGCCCTTGCAGACGGTGGCGTCGGCGGGCGTCTTGGCGGCGAGGTCGAAGCCGGTGGCGGCGGTGGTGCCCACGCTGAACGCGGCCTGGTGGCGGTCGACGGGCCCCCAGCTGTCCTTGGTGCGCCCGTAGCCGACGACGGTCAGCTCCTGGGCGGCCGCGGGTGCCGTCGAGGAGACGGGAACGGGAGTGATGTCGGTGGCGGCGCGGGACAGGCGGACCATGACGAGGTCGCGGTCGGCGTGCGGAACCAGTTCGGTGGCGTCGGCGAAGAAGCCGGTTTCGGAGTTGAGCCAGAACTTGCCGACCGAGACGGTGGTCTTGTCCTTCGGCGCCCCGGCCGCCACGGTGTTGTTCGCGGCGGGGTCGTCGGCGAAGCAGCTCTTGGCCGTCAGGACCCAGTTCGGGTCCACGAGCGCGCCGGAGCAGGAACGCTTGCCGTCACCGATGTTCAGCTTCGCGTTGAACTTGAGCTCGTTGTCGTTCAGGGGCTGCCCCGCCATGCGCGGGCCGGATGAGCCGGTGACGCGCATCTCCAGCAGGACGGCCTGCTTGGGATCGGTGGGGTTGGCCTCGCCGAAACCCTTCGACGTGTCCTCCGGGATCTCGAGGTTCTGCGTTGCCCCACTGATGGAGATATCGGCCTTGATGTCCCGCTTGACCGTCTCGATGCGGTAGGCGCGGGGGATGTTGACGGCCAGGTAGCCGGTGTTTCCGGCCTTGAAGCAGATCCTGGAATCGCTGGTCTTCAGGTCCCGCGCCCACACCATGATCTGGTACGGCCCGGAGCAGGAGGTGTGGGTGATGTTGCCGTCACCCGCGATGAGGTCCGCGCCCGTGGCGGCCAGGACGGCGCTGCGGAACGGGTAGGAGCCGTCATCGGCGATGAAGGGGGCCTCGCCGTTGGAGGGTGCCACCGGCTCGGCCGAAGCGAGCGGGGCGGACGTGGCGGCTGCGAGGGCGGCGGCAAGGGTGGCTGCGGGCAGCCATCTGCGGATACGCACGGGTGGTGTCTGGCCTTTCGGGGCAACCCTCAGCGCGTCGGGCGCGAAGGTGGGATGAGCTGAGAAGACCGTGCCGCGTCGGCGCGGACGGTCGGGTTGCCTGGGGGGCCACGGGGAGAGTACCCGGTAAACGGAGGCATCGCATCCGACGGTTGTTTAACTTCCCGTCAGTAGTAACGAAGCGATAAATAGACATTCGAGGTGTGCAACCATCGCCCCGGCGAACTGATCTCACGTTCGAATCAACCAAGAGCTGCGCCGGCCCGACTGACGGTCCGGAGCGGGGCCCGCCGTCCTTTGGCCTGGGGAAGCTGCATCAAAGGAGGCCGGCGGGCCCCGTCCTACGCGCACGCAGGAAGGCAACAACGCCGGCCGGCTCCTCCGTTCCGTGAGGGGTCGGTCCTGCGCCATGCGCCGACGGCACACCGCCACATCACAGAGGGAACCTTCTTCGTGCGTCACAACCCACCACGGCGCAGCGGCGCCTGGGGGCGGGGAACCGTGCTGGCCTCCCAGGCCGCGCGCGGACTCCTTCCGCTCGCCCTGCTCGCCGGGCTCGTATCGGCAGGTCCGGCCTCCGCCGCCGATCCGGCGGCTCCGTCCCCGCGCGCACAAGCGCTCCAGCAGTGGAAGGCCGGCGGTCCCGCGGTCAAGGCCGCCGCCGGGACGGCACTCGCCGGCACCGATGACCAGATCCGCGACTACCTGGCCGCGGGCCAGAAGGTCGCCGAGGAACTGGACCTGCGCGAGGCCGCGCTCAAGCTCGTCACCGATGCCGGACCCGCCGTGCGCGAGGCCGCCAAGCAGGCCATGGACGGCACGTCCACGGAGCTGGCCGCCTTCATGAAGGACGGCTGGAAGGCGCCGCTGGCGCAGGACCAGCAGGTCGAGGCGGCCCGGGTCACCGAGGCCGGCGGCGTCGGCGTCCGCGAAGCCGGCGACGCCGCCATGCGCGGCTCGATCGAGGACATCCGCCAGTTCCTGTCCGACGGGCAGTACCGCCAGCGCGACGAGGACGCCCGGGTACGGGTCTCGCAGCTCGAATCCGGCGGCGGCCCCGCGACCAAGCGCGGCGCCGCTGCCGCGCTCAAGGGCACCATCGAGGACGTGCGCGACTTCCTGACCTACGGCCAGTACATAGCCCGGGCCCAGGACCAGGAACACGCCACCATCACCGATCTGGCGAAGCAGACGGCCGACGCCGGCGCGGCCGCCGAGAAGGCGAAGAACAGCGCGGTCGAGCAGGCCGAGAAGGCCAAGAACGCCGCCCGCCTGGCCAAGGAGGAGAGCGCCAAGGCAGCCCAGGAGACGAAGGCCGCCGAGAACGACGCCGCCAAGGCCAAGGACGCCGCCCGCCGGGCAGCCGAATCCGCCCGCCGCGCCGCGGCTGCCGCACAGTCGGCCATCGCCTCGGCCCGCGCGGCCAACTCGGCCGCACAGACCGCCGCGGTCGCGGCCCACAACGCTTCGACCGCTGCCCTGTACGCGTCCCAGGCCGCTTCCAGGGCGTGGAGCGCGGCCGCCTCGGGCAAGGTCAACGAGCAGGCCGCCTCGGACGCGCTCGCGGCCGCGACGCAGGCGGAGAAGATCGCCGACTCCGCCGATGCGCTCCAGAAGACGCTCGCCGCCGCCACCGCCGCCCTGCAGGCCTCGCTCGATGCCATCGCCGACATGGACTTGGCCGCGGGCAGCGCGACGGAGGCGGACCAGGCCGCGCAGAAGGCCGGCGTCCACGCCGGTGAGGCCGAAGCGGCCGCCGCGTCCGCCCGCCGTCACGCCGCGGAGGCCAAGCGGTCCGCCGCCATCGCGCAGGGCCACGCCCAGGCCGCCGCCACCCAGGCGCGTGAGGCCGCCGCCGCAGCGCGTTCGGCCGCCGCGCACGCCCGCAAGGCGGCCGAAGCCGCTCGTAGGGCCGCGGACTACGCCAACGACGCCCAGAAGGCCGCGAACCAGGCGAAGATCAACGCCGACGAGGCGATGAAGGCGGCGCAAGCGGCCGACGCCGCGGTCAAGAAGGCCCAGGACGTCCAGACGGCCACCCGCGCGACCGAGGCCGAAGAGGTCGCCGCCCGCACCAAGACCCAGGTCAACCTGGCCCGGGACACCAAGGCCAAGTACGACGAGGCCAAGGCCGAGTACGCCCGCCTCGAACAGGAGGCCGTCAAGCTCGACGCCGACTTCGTGACGCTGGCGGCCCAGTCCGCCCAGCCCGGCGCCACTGATGAGCAGACGGCGAGTACGGGTCGCAAGATGGCCCTCATCGCGATGCAGACCCGCGGCCCCTGGAGCCGCACCGCCGCGGAAGCGGCCCTGGCCGGCGCGGACACGGCCGTCGTCGAGTACGTCCGCACCGGCTGGAAGAAGGCCGGCGAGCAGGACGAACGCGAACTGGTCAACCAGCTCGGGCAGAACTCCGCGCACGCGGACGTGCGTACCGCCGCGGCCAATGCCCTCACGGGCGACGGGGCACAGGTCCACGCCTTCCTGACGGCCGGCCAGTACACGGCCGCGGCGCCGGACAACCGCATCGAGGTCGCCAAGGTCGCCGAGGCCGGCGGCACCGGGGTCAAGGAGGCGGCCAAGGCAGCCCTCGACAACCCCGACCCCAAGGCCCTCGCCGCGTTCCTCCTCACCGGGCAGCACCAGGCCCGCATCGAAGACGACCGCGTCAAGGCCGCCACCCTCTCCGAAGGCGGCAGCCCCGAGGTCAAGGCGGCGGCCGACACCGCCCTCGCCAGCCCCGATACGGACCTGCGCACCTTCATCGACTCCGGCCAGTACCGCGCCAAGCGCCGCGACCAGCTCAACGCGGCCCACGTCGCACAGGTCCAGGGCATCATCTCCGACGCCAGCAAGGTGGCGGCCAAGGCCTACCAGGACGCCTTCGAAGCGGCCAAGGCCGCCGCCCTCGCACAGGGCTACTCAGACGAGGCGAACGGCCACGCACAGACGGCCGCGTCCTACGCGAGCAAGGCAGCCGGCTACGCCGACGACGCCAAGAAGTCCGCCGACAGCGCGGCGGCCTCCGCATCAGCGGCGACGGCCTCCGCGGCCAGCGCCCGTGACGCCGAGCTCCGCGCCGAGCGCAGCGCCCAGCAGGCGGGCAACTCCGCCATGGACGCCAGGGCCAGCGCCATGGCGGCGGCGGGCTACGCGGCCAGCGCCTACCAGGCGGCCGACCAGGCCCGCCAGTCGGCGCTGAACGCCGGCGAGAGCGCACAGGAAGCCCGGGCCAAGTTCGAGGCGACCATCGAGCGCTACATGTACGACCAGTACGTCAAGGCGGAGCAGGAACGCCTGCGCGCCGAGGCCGCCAAGAAGCGGCAGGGGCTGATCGACTCCGGCATCACCTTCCTGAAGTTCATCACCCTCGGCCCCGACGCGGCCGGCCTCTCCCTCAACGCCCAGCTCGACCTCCTGCACATCGGGCTCGACATCGTCGGCCTGGTTCCGGGCTGGGGCGAGATCGCGGACGGGGTCAACTGCGGCCTGTACGCGCTGGAGGGCACCGTCGACTACTTCGTGCCGACGGGCAGGGAGGGGATGTGGACGGACGCGGCGCTCTCCTGCCTCTCCGCGATCCCGATCGGCGGCTGGGCCACCGCGCCCGTCAAGTGGACCAAGTGGGCAGAGAAGTACGGCCCCAAGGCCAAGGAGATGTACGACCAGTTCGCGAGCCTGCTGCGGAAGGTCCCCGACTGCCCCCCGGCGGTACGCAACAGCTTCCCGGCCGGCACGCGCGTACTCATGGGGGACGGGTCCACCCGCCCCATCGAGCAGGTCAAGGTCGGTGACTTCGTCAAGGCGACCGACCCCGAGTCCGGGACCACCGGACCGCGCCGCGTCGAAGCCACCATCTACACGCCGGACGACCGCGAGTTCACGGACATCGAGCTCGGGGCGGGGGCGCAGGCCGGGGCGTTGACCTCGACCGACCATCACCCCTACTGGGTGGAGAACCGCAAGCGCTGGGTCGACGCCGCGGACCTCAGGGTCGGCGACGCCCTGCGCACCCCCGTCGGCACCGCGGTGCAGATCGACAAGGTCAGCCACTGGAAGGGCCTCGAACCCGCCTTCAACCTGACCGTCAACGACCTCCACACCTACTACGTGCTGGCCGGCGAGACCCCGGTCCTGGTGCACAACTCCAGCGCGACGGAATGCCCCGTCGTCTTCGCGGACATCGGGAACTTCGACTTCGTCTCGCCCGGTGGCCTCATCTACGGCATCAATCCGAAGAAGCCCAGCGAGCACAAGCTCGACCATGTGCTCGCCCACATGGTGAAGAACCCGGACAAGGCGAACCACAACGTGTGGGCCACGACGCGCCCGAACGTGATGTTCGACCTGATCGACGACGCCTGGAACCTCCGGCACAGGGGTGTCCAGATCGATGACATGACGTGGGTCGTCCCCATGGGCCGGGTAGTCGGCACGGAGGGTGAGCAGTTCGTCCGTATCGTGGCGGATCCCGCCACCAACCGGATCATCACCGCCTATCCGTTCCCAACAGCCGGAAACTGACATCCGCGTCCATAGCTAGGATTGGCCGGCACCACCGGGAAGGTGGTGCCGGCCGATCCCGTTTGTGCCCAGAAGTCAGGAACTCCACCGCCATGAGCAAGAACATCGCCGACGTGCTCGCGGCTCTGGACGAAGCCGACGAGGCGAGCCTCCACGCGCTGCGCCAGGAGATCGACGCGCGGGTGTCCGCCGGCGAGACCGACTGGGCCGGAGACCTAGGGGCGGCGACCGCTGCCCGCGCCGCCGCCGGGAAGGACCCCGGGGACCGGTGCGCCCGTACGCTGGGCCATGTGCTCCGCGCCCTGGCCGCCAGGCCGGGACCGGAAAGCCTGCGCACCCTGCTGCGCCTGCCCGCATCACCGCACCCGGACGGCCCCGAGCGGACCGACGCCGAGCGACGCCTGGCCCTGCTCGTGGCCCGGGGCCACCGCATCGAGGACCTCGCGCGGCTGGTGTTCGCCCGGGAGACCGAGACGGTGCACTCCGGTGAATTCGCCGCATGCCTCCTCCACGAACTGGTGCTCGTCTCGGCCAGGGTGGAGGAGTACCCGGCGCTCGTGTCCCACGCCCGCACGCTCGACGCCGAAGGGCACCCGCTCGCGGCGCTGCCGCTCGCCCTCCTGCCCGAGGAGTACGGGCTGCGCCGCCCCGCAGGTGCGGCGGACGGCTGGGCCTGGGTCCTGCCCCCCACCCCCTTCGTCTCCTTCGACGGACCCGAACTGCACGCGACACCGGCGATGCGTGAGCGCACGGCCGGCCTCGACATGACGGAGACCAGCCTCCCGGAACTGGCCGGGACGATGGGCGCCGCCGTGGAGCACTGGCGGGCCCAGTCCAACGGCGAGATCGCCGCTCAGGAGTTCTGGTCGGCGGATCCGGTGTCCGCGGAGGACTTCCCCGCCGTCCTCGAACTACTGCCCCTCGTCCCCTGGCCCGAGCGGGAGGCTCCGGAGCGGCTGTACGCGTCCACTCCGGACGCGGTGCTGCGGGTCCTGCTCAGCGCCGCGGTCCGGGCCCCGGCCTACGGCGCCGGCCTCACGGGTGCCTACGGAAGGCTGGCGGCCTGGCGCTCCCTCGGCGGCCTGACCGGTGCTCCGGTGGACGCCGCGATCACGCACACGGCCGAACTGGTACGGCAGACGCACTGGTTCCGAGCCGACACCGAGTCGCCGTGGTTCCACGAAGTGGCCTGGGACCTCGCCGTCGCCGCACTGCGACCCGGTGGCCAGGAGGTCGCGGTCCTCGCCGCCACCGACACCGACTGACCGCCACAGCGGGCCGGCCGCCCCACCGCCAGGACGGCGATGATCGATCCGCTCGACGAGTGCATCCGTGACGGAGGCGGCCGGGGCGGCGGGATGTGTGCGGGTGGCGCGAACGGGCCATTCGAATTGCACGGGTCCGGTGGACACGGATGGACTTGCGTCCACGAGGGGAGCCGGCGTCGGGTGATCGTGATCGGCTGGGTCAGGCGCTCCGCACCGAGGGGCCCTGCGGCACGGCGGCCGCCTGAACGAAGCATTGCACAACACGAAGGAGCCGCTTGATGGCCAGGCAGAACCGGAGAGCGAACGGCCCTCTCCTCGCCGGCTGAGCGACAGGGCTCCCGCCTGGAGGGGACGGTCTACCGTCTGTGCGGCCACGTCGGGCGGCGGCGCGAGATGCGGCGTCTGCGCTCGGACGGAACCTGCGGGGCGAGGGCGAACGACACCGTGATGTGAGCCCCTCCCAGGCAGCTGCGGCCGATCTGCACCGAGCCGCCCGTCGCACTCGCGGCGCGCCCCGCGATGTCGAGGCCCAATCCCGTCGAGCCGGTGCTGCTCCCGCGGCTGAGGGCCAGGTCCGGTGCGGGGATGCCCGGCCCGCCGTCCTCAACGACCAGCTCCACGGCCTGAGCAGTCCGCACCACCTGGACGCGGAACGGGGTCCCGGGCGCGGTGTGGCGGAAGATGTTGCCGATGAGCGCGTCGACCACGGCGGCGAGGTCGTCGTCGGAGAGGGCGACGGCCGTGGCTTCCTGGGTCAGGTCGACCGAGCAGGGCCGGTTCTGCTGCTCCGCCAGGACCGACCAGAAGGCGGTACGGCGACGGACCACATCGGCAGCCTCGCAGCGCGGGCAGGACGCCCCAGCTCCAGCCCCGGCCCCAGCCCCGGCCCCCACGGCGGACTGCCCCGCGGGCGGTTCCGTACCGAGCATGCCCAGGCCCATCGGGCCCACGGCGAGCGGGGTGCGCGCCGCTGCGATGATGGCCCGCAGCTCCGCCTCCAGCTCACCGACGGCCGCCTCGACCCGGGCCGACTCGGGTGTGCCCGCCATGCGCTCCGACGCGAGGTGCAGTGCGGTGAGCGGCGTACGCAGCCGGTGCGACAGGTCGGCGACGAGTTCGCGCTCGACGGCGAGCAGCTCGGTCATCCGGTGCGCCATCGCGTTGAAGGCGACGCCCGCATCCCGCAGTTCCCTGGGCCCCACGGGCTCCACCCGGGTGTCCAGGTCGCCCTGGCCGAGTGCACGCGAGGCCTGGGCGAGTCTCTTCGAGGACCTGACGACCTTCGCACCGAGACGGTCGGCGACCAGTACGGAGCCGCCGATCAGGGCCACCGCGAGGAAGGACATGACCGCCCACGATTCCTTGACCCCGTGGGTCAGTTCCTCCTCGGGCACGAAGTTCTCGATCACGGCGACCCGGTCGCCCGGGAGCACCACCGGCTGCAGGCATATCCAGCCGCCCGGGATCTCCTGGGAGATGGACTCCCGCCCCTGCTGGGCCCGTTGGAGCAGCGCGGCGGGCGCCTTGGAGCTGCCGAGGGCCTCGGCGTCCGCCGGTAGGTGGATCACCAGCCGCTGGGCCGGATCCAGGCTCGCCGCGGACTCCCGCAGCGCGGCGGGGTCCGTGGTCAGGGTGAGGACGGGGGCCAGGGCGGCGGCGCGCTGTTCGGCCTCGGTGACGGCCTGTGCCTTGACCAGCGACATCACCAGTGCGGCCAGCGGTATGAGGAAGGAGAGGGCGACCATGGAGGTCACTGCGAGCGCCACTCCGGCCAGTGAACGCCTCAACGCGGTGCCACCAGTTTGATCCCGACCCCGCGGACGGTCAGCAGGTAGCGCGGGGCCGCCGCCCGCTCGCCGAGCTTCCGGCGCAGGGACGACAGGTGGACGTCCACGGTCTGGTCGTCGACGTACGGCTCGCGCCAGACCTCCGTCAGCAGACGGCGCTTGGAGACCACCTGGCCGGGGTGGCGGGCGAGGAACGCGAGGAGGTCGAACTCCCGCCGGGTGAGGCGCAGTTCCACGCCGGTCAGGTACGCGGTACGCGCGCCCGGGTCCACCGTGAGTTCGCCCACGGTGGTGGGGTGCAGCGCATCGGACGTCACCGCGGCATGTGCCACCGGTGTCCCCCGCGTTCCCGGAGGGACCGCCGCGGCGGGGACCTGTGCGGTCCGCCGTAGGACGGCCGAGAGGCGCGCGACGAGCTGCCCGCCGGAGAACGGCTTGACCAGGTAGTCGTCGGCACCCGCATTGAGGAGGCTGATGATTTCCCGCTCGTCGTCGCGGGCGGTGGCCACCAGGACGGGTACGGAGGAGATGCCCCTGATCATGCGCAGTGCGTCTCCTCCGTCCAGATCGGGCAGGCCCAGGTCGAGGACCACCGCGTCGAGAGGCGTCTGGGTGACCTCCCGCAGGGCTCCGAACCCGTCGGCGGAGCTGCGTACGGCATAGCCGTGTTCCGTCAGGACCTCGATCAGGGACTGGCGGATGCTGGGATCGTCTTCCACGACCAGGACGCTGGGCATGGAGGACACCTTAGGGTCGGCCCGGTGGGTTGCGGCTAGTGGGGGCTGAACGTAGCGCGGTCGCCCGTGACGTGCAGGTGCACCGGGCGGTCGGAGACCGGAATGGTGCAGCCGTCCTGAGTGCTGCAGCTCGCGTAGCCGACCAGCACCGTCGCGTTCCCGTCCGCGTCGGCGCGTACGGGCAGTGTGGTGGTGACGGGGCCGTCCGGGTAGACGGGCACCGGGGTTTCGACACCGGGCACGATGATCGACCGTACCTCCGCGGAGGCCGCCAGCCTGCCGCCCGCCTTCAGGGCCCCGGTGACGGTCACGGCCGTCGGTCTGCCCACGCCCTCGACGCCGTCGGCCGGCAGATCGGTGCTGTAGAGGTGGAAGCCCTTGCGCTCGGGCGTGAACACCGCGGAGAGCGTGCCCGTCGAGGCGTGCCAGTCGGACACCGAGAGGGTGACCGTGACCCCTTCCTCGGTGAAGCTCGTCGTGGGTGCGGGGTGGTGGGCGCCGTCGGCCTGCTGGCCGCCGCATGCGGCGAGGGTGGCGCAGGCGAGGAGGGAGGCCGAGACCCGGGCCGTGCGGGACCGCCGTATGTACTGCGAAGCGTTCATGTGCGTCTCTGTATCTCCGTATATGTGCATCTGTGTGGGTCGCAACGGGCCGGGCCGGTCCTAGAGCGCGGCGGGGGAGTTCGCACTCCACAGCTGGAGCGTGTACACCAGGTCGTTCCACACCCCAGTGGCCAACAGCAGGCCGACGAGGACGAGCAGAACCCCACCGACCCGCAGCACCCACGGGTAGTGGCGCTTGACCAGGCCGAAGGCGCCCAGGGCGCGGCGGAAGGCCAGCGCGGTCAGGACGAACGGCAGGCCCAGCCCCAGGCAGTAGGCGGCCATCAGCAGGGCTCCGCGGGCGGCACTCGCCTCGGTCCAGGCCAGCGCCTGGACGGCGGCCAGCGTCGGGCCGATGCAGGGGGTCCAGCCCACGGCGAACACCGCACCCAGCATCGGGGCTCCGGCGAGCCCCAGCGCGGGCCGCCGGTGGCTGCGCAGCTCCCGCTGTGCGAAGCCCGGCAGGAGCCCCATGAACGACAGCCCCATCAGCACGGTGAAAGCGCCGACCACCTGGGTGATCACCTCCTGGTGGGCCAGCAGGACGCGGCCGAAGTGGCCGAACAGGGCGCCTCCGGAGACCAGGACCGCCGTGAAGCCCAGGACGAACAGCAGGGCTCCCGCCGCCATGCGGCTGCGGGACCCGCCGCGCGCGTCCGCCAGGTCGGAGACCGACAGGCTGGTCACGTAGCTGAGATAGCCCGGAACGAGCGGCAGGACACACGGCGAGAGGAAGGAGACGAGTCCCGCGAGGAGCGCTACCGGGGCTGCGATCAGGAGCGTTCCGTTGACGAGGGAGGCGGTGTCCGCGGCGGCGAGCATCATGACTCCTCCTGCGCCACGTGTGCGAGTACGGGCCGCAGCTGCTCCTCGGTGACGGCGCCCCCGATGCTGGCGGCGATGCGCCCGCGGCGGTCGATCACGAGGGTGGAGGGGACGGTCTGCGGGTTGAGCAGCGCGGGCGGGAAGCGGAGCAGCAGTTCGCCGGTGGGGTCGGGCAGGCTGGGGAAGCTCAGGGCGTGTGCCCGTACGAAGGACCGCGCTGCGGCCGGGTCCCGGTCGCGGGTGTTGATCCCGAGGAACCGGACTCCTTCGGCCCGGGTCTGCTGGCTGAGCCGCTCCAGGCCGTCGGCTTCCGTCCGGCACGGTCCGCACCAGGAGCCCCAGACGTTGAGGACGACGACGTGGCCGCGGAGCCCGGCGAGGCTGACCGCCCGGCCGTCCAGGTCGTCGCCGGTCAGTGCGGGCGCGTCAGGCCGGGTGCCGGGGTCCATGACCGTGGTCCCGGCCGCGGTACCCACGGCCGTGCCCGCCCGACCGTCCGATGCCGCGGGCCCGCCGTCGTCCGTGGCGAGGCCGGCGAGTACGAGAGCGGCCGCGACCGCGAGCCCGGCCCCGGCCGGGACGAGCGCCTTCTTCCGGACCGGTCTCCTCATGACGCCCACTGGCGCAGGAAGGAGTTGATGCCCTCCGCGGTCAGGGACGGGTTTCCGGTGACGTGGGTGTCGGTGCGTACGGTGCCCGACGGGGATACGACGACCAGTACGGGCATCGTGTAGGTGCCGCCGGACGGGCTGTACTTGCGCAGGAGCGCGGAGTTGGCGGAGTTGTTGCCGCCGATGTCTATCTTGACGAGCTGGTAGGACTTCCCGAGGAGCGAGGCGGTCTGGGGCTGGGCGAACACCTTGTCGGCGGCCTTGCAGTTGCCGCACCAGTTCGCGCCGAAGTCGAGCAGCACCATCCGCCCCTCGGACTTGGCCGTGCGCAAGGCCGCGTCGATGAGCTTCTGCGCGTCGGCCGAACTGTCGTAGCCGGGCCCGGGAACAGCGGCCGGCTGGGCCGCGGCGGGCGTACGGGACGGCTTGGCCGGCGTCCCGGCGGAGGCGGACGCGGCCTTGGTGGGCGAGGACCCGGGCCGGGGGGTGGCGGATGCGGAAGCCGACGCCGAGGCCGTCGAGGTCGGGGACGCCTCGGGCGAAGCGGTTGCGGCCTCGGTGGCGGAGGGCTCCGGGGACGAAGAGGCCGCGGAGGGCGCGGCGGATCCGACGGCCTGGGTGGACGGCCCGCAGGCGGCGGTCAGCCCCGCGGCGACCACGGCCGCGGCGACCAGCGGCAGCCGCATCCCCCGGGACGCGCCGGGGGAGGGCGGCTGCGTACGGCGGTCGGCGCGGACGGGTCGGAGCATGCGAGAACTCATGGCGAAGACACCCCAGGGCACGGATCGGAATGCGGGAAGGGCAGGACGCCCCCCGGCTCGGTGAAACCGGCGGCCCGACGGATCGCCGGGGTCAGGGCCCCGGCGCCGAAGGCTGCTCGGCTGAGGTGAGCATAGGACCGCTACGGGCCGCCGGAACCGGCTCGGCCCGATCTTGAGGATGCCCTAAGGAACAGCTCACCTTCCGCTTCGCCCGAGCGCGTTCCGGGGCGCGGACAAGGGTGCGTACAGGGGTGCAATCCCATCAAAAGGTCCAAGGTCGGGCGGTGTTGTCACCAGCCCTCAGATCGAGGACTCGCGGACGCTCGCCTTCGCAGACGGATCGATCGTCGCCGTCACGACCGACCGGTGGTCGGCGCTGGTGAACGTGACGGTGAGGGTGTCGTCCGCGGTCTGCGAAGTGCTGGTCTTGAAGCCGCGGTCCGGGACCGCCGAGATCAGGCACACCCCGCGGCTCCCGTACCGCACGGTGACCTTGCCGCCCTGCGAGGGGACGGTGTACAGGCCGGCCCCGCCCTCCGCGCAGTCCACGGAGCTCTTCGAGGTGCTGGACCGCGGGGTTCCCGATGGGGCCTTGGCGGGGGTGGGGGAGGTGGCCGAGGGAGACGGCCGCTGGGTCACCGAGGGCGAGGGGCTCTCGGACGCGCTCGCGGACGGGCTGCCCGTCTGCCACGCGGGCGGGCTGCCCGCCTGCCACGCGGGCGGCGTCTCGATGACCGTCGGGGCGGAGCGTGCGACCGGGGGAGTGTGCCGGGTCGTGCCGACCACGAACTGGACGGTGACGAGCACGGCGGTCACGCTGGCGGCCGTGCACGACAGCCATATGAACAGGTAACGCGGAAGACGGGGCACGGCCCCATAGTGGCGCACGCCCCGAGGGGTGCGGGGGCCGGGCCCACGGACGAACGACGACGTCCTCCGCACCCCTCCACGGGTGCGGAGGACGTCGCTGTCCGCCGGGTGGGCCAGGTGGGCCGGTCTACTTCGAGGCGCCGAAGTTCTGCGTCCACCACGGGCCGCCGTCGCCCTTGTGCACGCCGATTCCGATCTCCTTGAAGTCGCAGTTGAGGATGTTGGCCCGGTGGCCGGAGCTGTTCATCCACGCGTCCATCACCGCGTCGGCGTCCGCCTGACCGCGGGCTATGTTCTCGCCCAGGCGGGACCACGAGTACCCGGCGGCTTCCACGCGGCTGGTCATGGTGGACCCGTCGGGTCCGGTGTGCGACATGACGCCGCTGCGGGCCATGGTGTCGCTGTAGGTCCGTGCGGCCGCGCTCAACTTGCTGTTCGAGGCCAGGGGCCCGCATCCGGCTGCGGCCCGCTCCTTGTTGACCAGGGCGAGCACCGCGGACTCGCTACCCGCGTCGACCGTGCCGGAGCCACCGGAGCCACCGGAGCCACCGGAGCCGCTGCTCGGCGGCGTCGCGGGCTTACGTGTGGGCTTGTCGGACTGAACCGGCGCCGCGGCCTTGGCAACCGTGCTGCTCTCCGCCGCCGAGGGCTGCGCGGGGGTGGCGGAGCCCGGGGCGTCGCCCCCGGGCGTCGCGGACGGACTCGGACCCGGACTCGCCGTGGCCGAAGGCTCGTTGGTCGGGACGGGAGGCGTGGGTGTGGTTGCCGTGCCGTCCGACGGCCCGGCGGCGCCGTCGGAGTGTCCGCCCCCGCGCGCGGCGCCGTCGGAGTCGGCCACCGCGACGCCGACCGCCACCGCCGCGGCGGCCGCGGTGACGGACAGCACGATGCGCGTGCGCACCGTCTTCTTCCGTCGTGCTTCGACGCGGGACGGACGTCCGGGAGTACGGCTGGGGCTCATGCCGGTAACACCTCACAAGGCAGGGGAGGAGGGGAGTCCGCCCGAGCCTAGGCTGGCGACCAGCGAAAAGACCGTTCCGGAGGGCTTCCTCAACTTCCCTTAAGGAAGCCCGCAGGATCGCCACAGGGGCGATTCGTGCAATCGCACCGACCCACCACAAAAGGGGCCCGGCCCTCCCGCACGATCGGGCGGTCCATGACCAGGCCTGCCGAGGGGGATCCCTCGGCCTGCCGACCGCTCTAACTTCCCGGCCCGAGTTCGAACAGCGGACCCACGACCGGCGTCAGCTTCGCCGTGTAGGAGAAGATCCCCAGCCTCTTGGCGCGGACCGTGGCGCCGAGCCGCGCTTCGGCGGTGACCCGTGCATCGCGCTGCGCCTCGACGACCATGCTCAGCAGGTACTGCCCACGGATCTGCTGGTCGGTGCGGGTGAAGGACCAGGTGGGCGTCGGGCTGCCGTCGTACAGGGCCTCCAGGTAGACCGCACGGCCCGTCGTCCTGGTCTCTTCGCTGCGCTCGGCGGTGACCTTCAGCGCGGCTCCGATCTTGGCGGTGGTCGTGGTCTCGATCGCATCGAACAGCAGACCGGGGTCCAACCAGCGTGACAAGGCCGTGCGGTCGGACGGTTGCGTGCGCAGAGTGATCTGGAGCCATACGGAATCGAACGGGCTCTCCTCGTCATGGACCAGCGTGAGCGGCACCACCGCCCGGGCGAAGCGGAGATCGGGATGCGCTTCGACGTGCGAGCGTTGGGCGGGGGTCAGATCGTCACCCTCGAACGCCCCGACCCGGGTCCGGCCGAGGTACACGCGTTCCCTGAACGTCTCGGGCGGCGCAGCGGACAGCCCCAGCGTGACGCGCTCGTCGAGGTTCAGGTCGATCGCCTGCAGGTGGTGGTCCCTCACACTGCCTCCTGAGAACTTCCGCCGTCTCTTCAGCCCTCGTACAACACGAAGGTGCCCCAGTCGCGGTACTCGGGGAACCTGCTCCGCGTCGTCTTCTGGGCTTGTTGGAAGGCGTGACGCACGGTGGCTCCGTCCGCCAGCGCCCGGTACAGCGCCGGGAAGAAGACCGTCGAGGCGCGTTCGGCGGCCGGCCACAGGGTACTGACGACGTTTCCGCAACCGGCGACCAGCAGGTTCGCGGCGAGGCCGGCGACGTTGTCGCCCTCGTCGAAGCGTCCCAGTCCGGTCTCGCAGGCGCTCAGCGTGATGAGTTCGAGGCCTGCGAGGTCCAGGCCGAGCACCTCGTAGGCGAACAGGCGACCGTCGTCGGCAGCCGATGGCGTCAGGTACACCGTCTGCAGCATCGGGGCGTCGACATCGTGGCTGCCGTGGGCTCGCAGGTGCACCATCCGAGCCGACAGCAGCGCCTGGCGCACCACAGGGGTGGTCACCTCGCCGTCGAGGAGCATGCCGACGTCGAAGGGCGCCGCGACGCCTTGGAGCTCCTCCACGGTCTGCCGCAGCGACGGAAGGTCGTCCCGGTCGTCGTACGAGAGGCCCAGCGCGACCAGGGCGGTGCGGCGCGGAGCCGACGGAGACCGGCGCGCCGGCCGGTCCAGGCCGGCGATGTCCGACAGGTAGGAGACCGCGAAGTCCTGGCACACGGGCCGGTCCGCCTCCCCGGCGAGATGGAGGGGAAAGAAGCGGTACGGCCCGTACGGCGCGAGGAGGATGTGTGTCTTCCCGGCTGCGACCAGCCGATCCAGGCCCAGTACGACCGGCTGGAACATGTCCTGGTACATGTTCGCCAGCGGCAGGGCGCAGTCCCGATGGACGGTCCGCGGTCGCGGATCTCGCTGCACGAGTCGCCGCTGCTCGGCCAGGAACAGTGATTCCGGCGGGATGAAGAGCGTGCGGCCGGCATCCGTGACCGCATACGTGGCGGCCGGGAGCTCGTTGGTCCGAACCACCATCTCGACGTCCTCCGCCGTGACGAGCAGGGTCACGACGACCTGGCCCACGGCGGCGTCCATCACCATCCAGTGCACGAGAAGGATGGTCTGGGGGTCCAGCAGTTCCTTCAGACGGTCCGGCAGCACCATGTCCTCGCCGGGTTCCCCGACAGCGGCCAGCATCGCGTCCCAGATGCGGGCGCTGTAGGCCGCGCGTCGGTCGGCCGCCCGATCCTCCGGCGTCGCGATCGGCCTGACCTCGCGACCTCCGGCGTAGGCCAGAAGCCGCGTGTCCTGGTCCAGATATTCGTCGGTCCAGGGGTGTTGGAGGAACTGCGGACGGCCGCCGGGATGCAGGTCGGTGCCGGGCCGGCCGAACGCGATCGATCCCGCGCCGCGCAGCAGGAGCAGCGAGCGCCGGGCCCCCTTCGCCATCTGGATCAGGAAGAGGAACAACGCCGGCGGCAGGCCTTGCCGGATCAGCACCGAGGCCAGTATCTGATAGATCTCCTGGAGTCGTCGCAGTGCTGCCGCATCGCCCCTGGACTCCAGGCGGAGGGCGACAGGACCGAGGTAGCTGATCGCCCACTCCAGTCCTTCCGGCACGTCCCGGACGACGCTCTCGATGCGGCCGAGGACGTCCAGCGCCGAGTCGGTGAGCTCGGCGTCGAGGAGATAGGCGAGGGCGACGCAGTAGTGGTCGACCGCTTCCATCGGCCGATCCTCGGTGAAGGCATTGACCGCCTCGCCGCTGTGCAGGCCCGCATACAGTACGTGGAAGATTCCGGCGCGATGCGCGGGCATCGGATTGAGCAGCCGGACCGCTTCGTCCGCCAGCTCCACGCCCAGCAACTCGCGATCGACCGTCCCCGCCAACCAGGCCAGCCGCACGAAGCCGTAGCCCCGCTGCTCTTGGGTGACCTCGTCGTCGGTGCGCATGCGCTCCGCGTCGGCGTCCAGGCTCTCCGCGGTGGCGTCTCGCACCCAGGCCGGTCCCTCCACGAGGCCGACCAACTCCATCAGAGAACGCAGATGCCGGGCCCGCAGGGTGGTGTCGGACCAGGCGCGATCCAGCGTCTCCTGGAGGAGCAGGAGCTGCCAGGCCGTATCCGGATCGGTGATCCGGGTCATGGCCGCAGCCGCCTGCAGGGCCTCCCACGCGGCTTCCTGCCCGTCCCGGTGCACGACCTCGGCGAGTCCGCCGCTGAGCAGATGCCCTACGTCTGTGTCCACGCCTGCGGCGCCTGTGTCGCCCGTGGTGCCTGTGTCGCCCGTGGTGCCGGCACCGAGCGCGGCCTTGACGAACAGCCGCTCCCCGACCGCTTCCGCGGGCAGGTCGCGCAGAGCGAGCCGGCACACGTGCTCGAAGTCCGCGTCCGCGATCGGGGCACCCAACTGCCGTAACAGGTACAGGGTCTGCGCGAGGCCCTTGTAGCTGTAGCCGCGCTCAGGAGCGGGCCGCAGGAGCGTGGCGCGGCCGAAGTGGTCCGCCGCCTTCGCGAGTGCCTGCTCAACGCTCGGCAGCTCCGCGTCGGGCCGGCCGAGGTGCAGTTCGCCATCGTCGCCGAATTCGACCGGGCCGGTGACCGCGAGGACCTGCTCCAGGTCGTCGGAGACCCGGGACCGCGTGCGCCACTCCCGGACCCGTTCGCGGAAATGCGCGGGCTCGCCGCGCTGATACGGGTCGAGATGCAGGGTACCCAGCCGGTGCAGGACCTCGCCCTCACGCTCGGGTCGGCCGCGCTCGCGGGCCAGCGCTACGGCCCGCTCGCCGTAGCGCACCGCCGACATGTACGAAAGAACGCTTGCGTTCTCGGCCATCTCGACCGTGACGACGTCGACCCAGTCGCCGAACACGCTGATCGCAGCCTCGACCCAGACCTTTCGGCGGTTGTGGCTCTCCGCGCCTTCGACGTAGGCGATGAGCACCCGCTGGAGCACCATCGCCTGTGTGAGGCCGCCTTCCAGAGCAGACTCCCGGTTGAAGTCCGACAGACGCGTCACGACGGCCGCGTCGACACGCAACGACGTCCCCAGCCGGCGGGCGGCAGACAGCCCCTCATCGGGGCTGATCCGCCGGTCGACGACCTGGGCTGCGATGCCGATGACCGGATGAGAGAGCACGCTGTGGATCGACGGCGAGCGCGCGCCGCGACGAAGATGCCCGAAGAACGCCATGCCCCCACCTCACACGTCGACGCACGTGCAGTCTCCCGCCGAGCGGGACGAGCCGTACATACCCGTGGCTGATCGGGTTCACCGCCGCGCGGTGGCCCGCCCGTGCAGCACCGTTGCCCACGAGAGGGAGACGAGGGCGGACGTGCAGAGGACCGTGCGGACGATGTTCGCGGTCACCCAGGTCCCCTTGAACTTCTCGACGATCGGGAAGTCCGCAAACTCAGCCAGGTGCGTCGCGTACCCCGAATCGGCGAGCTCGTTGTTCAGCGGAATGTTGACGGTGAACGTGATCACCAGGACGGCGAGGTACGCGACGGCAGCCGCTCCCACCCACACCGCGATCCCGCGGCGCCCCCTGCGGAATTCGAGGACCGCCGAGGTGGTGGTGGTGAGCAGGGCCACCACGAAGACCGTGCCGAACAGGCCGTTCCCGTCGATGGCCGCGTTGAAGTTCTGCATCGCCGTGACGTAGGTGCGCTCGTCGCCCTGCGCCAGTCCCGGCATCACCGAGACGTCGAACGCGAAGAACAGGCCCGCCATCAGGCCCACGAGCACGGTCGAGAGCACGAGCAGGGCGGTCCCGATCCGGGTGCTCCCGCCGGCTGTACTTCTCTGCATGGGACGCTCTCCAGCTCCGGTCGGAGTTCACAGCCCGCGGTGCGGGCAGCCGATCGTGGCATCCAACTCGCTTTTCTGCCATGGGTTTTGGATCTCGACTCGAAACTCCCGACTGCGTGTTCAGGCCGTCAGGAACGCGTAGACGTACATGCCCCGGTCTCCGCCGACCGCGAGCCCGCTGCCGTCGGGGCGCCAGCTGCACGCGCGCAACGCGCCTTCGGCCCGCTGGGCCGCCACCAGTTGCCCGCCGGCCCGGTCCCAGACCCGTACCGTGGCGTCGTCGCCCGCCGAGGCCGTCCACCGCCCGTCCGGGGAGACGGCGACCGCCCTCACGGGCCGGGAGTTGCCGGTGCGCAGGGCTCCGTACGCGCCGGTGCGGGCGTCCCACATCCGTACGGTCCCGTCGTGGCCCGCACCGAACAGCCAGTGCCCGTCGGGCGTCATGGACAGCGCCAGCACCGCCCCCCGGCCGCCTTTGAGCCGCGCCGTCCGGGTCCGGCTGAACAGGTCCCAGATCCACACGTCGCCACTCGCCTCGCCGGTCACCAGACAGGAGCCGTCCGGCGGGAACAGGACCGCGTGCACCTCGCTGTCGGTTTCGAAGCGGGCCCCCGACTCGCCCGTGGCCGGATCGCTCAGGTGTACGGTCCGGTCCCTGGCAGTGGCCAGCAGACGGCCGTCCGGCGACAGGGCCATTGCGCCGGCACCGACCGGCGTCACGCTACGAGGGGTTGTGGTCCCGGTGTCCCACACCGACACCGTGCCGTTCGTGTCCCCGCGGGCCAGCCAGGACCCGTCGGGAGCGAAGCACAGTGACGTCCCGCTCGTCCAGGTGGTGCCTTCGAGCGTCACGGCCAGGCTCGGGTCATCCGCCCGGTGTAGCAGTGTCGCTCCGCCGTCCCCCCGGAAGTCCAGGCCCACAGGATGGACCAGTGGCCCCGTGGAGGCGAGGGTGGTGCCGTCCGGGGCGTACGCGAGGGCGGCCACCTGCCGAGTCAGGTGCCCTTCGGCCAGGTCTTCCGGCGGGCCGGCGGGGGTGTCCCACACCCGGAGCGCGCCGGACTCTCCGACGGCCGCCAGCCAGGAGCCGTCCGGGGAGACGACGAGGGAGCGGACGGTACCGGTGTGGCCCAGCAGAACCGAATGGGGGCGTCCGTCGGGCAAGTCCCACAGGCGCACCGCCCCGTCGGCACCGGCGCTCGCGCACCAGGAGCCGTCCGGCGCGACGGCCAGCCGTACGAGGGGGCCGCCGGCCTGGGCGATGGGCTCGGAGTCGTCCTCGTCCAGCCGCGGGGGCAATGGACCGGCAACGAACCAGCGGCGAACGGCTCCCTCGTTGTCCGCGGTGATCAGGAAGCGGCCGTCCGCGGAAAAGGCCGCGGTGTACGCGGGCCTGGGCGCAGCGCGGCTCCCGCGGATCCATGCCACGCGCCGGCGAGTGGTCATGTCCCACAGCCCGAGCCACCCGCGGCCCTCGGACGCCGCCAGCAGGCGGCCGGTCGGAGAGGCGGCGAGCGTGTCCGCGGGGCTGTCGCCGCGGCCGGAGCGCCCGGCCAAAGTCGAGACCGTGCTGCCCACCGCCGCGCACAGGTGCCCGTGACGCGTCCGCGCGGCGTACCAACTGCCGTCGGGGGCGGCGGTCAGCCGAAGCAGCCGTTCGGGGGCGGTGAACAGCGGTACGGCCTGCTCCGGCCGCAGGGGGTCCGCCCGGAGCGCGGTCCGGCCCGAGGCGATGAGCAACGAGCCGTCGCCCGGGACGGCCACGAGGTCAGCCACCCCGTCCGGAAACCGGTGCCGGGCCACCACGGCGCCCGTACGCGGCTCGCGTACCACCAGCTCACCCGTGGCGTCGCCCGTCGCCAGCCAGGCCCCGCCCGGGCCCGCGGCGACGGCGAGCACCGGGTCTTCGAGGTCTCCGGGCCAGCTGAGGTCGTGCGGCGGAGTCGGGTCCGGTGCGTCGGGCAGCGGCCAGTGGTTGGCGAGCAGCGGCCGCAGGGCGGGTTCGGCGGCCTGCCGTGCGGTGACCTGCGCGTCCCAGTGGGGGAGTGCGGACAGGCGGCTGTGCAGGACGGCGGTCAGGATCCGGGCCGGCTCGATGGGGGCGAGGAGGTGTGCGATCCGGCCGAGGTCACGGGCGAGGGCGGCCGCGGAATCCGTGGGGATGCGGGCGAGGTCGCCCCAGGGCGCGGACGGCCCACGCTGGTGCAGGCGCGCCTCCACCCACTGGAGGTCTCCGGCGACGCTTTCGGCCCGGGCCGTCTCGCCCGCCGCCAGGAGGTGCTCGATCAGGTGGTCCAGCAGGTAGCCGTCCCCGGCCGCCACCCGCGGCGGCGCGCCGGAGGGCAGGGCGGTCCCACTCAGGGCCGCGTCGACCGGGGCCGCGTCGACCAGGGCCGCGTGCAGCTCGCGCAGCTCGGGCGCGCCCAGTTCGCCGCGCAGGTAGTCGCGCAGTACGTCGTGGAGCGTGATCCGGCCGCCGTCCTGCGGGCTCAGCGTGATGAGGGAGAGCCGGTCGAGGTCCGCACACAGGTCCCGGGAGCACGCCTCGGACAGGCCCGCGGTGGTCTCCCAAAGCCGCACCACGAGCGGGACGGGGATCGACTCGTCCTCCACGAACACGCCGAGTTCGACGAGCCGTCGCGCCCCGCTGTCCGGCAGCAGGGTCGTCGCCGCCTCGACGCTCGCCCGCACGGCCCGCGACCGGCGTGCGGGATCGTCCAAGTCGAGCTGCTCGACCGGGGCTTCGCCGACGGCCGGGCCTCCGGTGCGCAGGTCTTCCAGCGCCTCGGCAGCGGCCGTGGCGGCATCGGCGCCGGTGGCGGTACGCCGGATGATCAGACGGTTCGTCAGCCGCAGCAGCAGCGCCCACCGTCCGGTGGCGCGCAGCAGCCCGGTGACCGTCTCCTCGGGCAGCTCGGGCAGGTCCCGGGTCAGGACCGCACGTGCCTGGTCCGGCGTCATCTCGTCGACCCGCAGCCGTGCGGCGCCGTCGGGCAGGACGGCCGGGACGCGTGTGGTGACCAGCCGTACGCAGTGGCGCCCGCCTCGTAGGAAAGGGGCCAGTTGTTCCGGCTCCCAGACGTCGTCCAGGACCAGCAGGGTGCGCGGCCGGTGGTCCAGTAGCCGCCCCAGGTGGTCGCCTGCCCGGTCGGGATCCTCGAAGGTGGTGGAGTCGCCGGTGATGAAGGCCGTGGTTTCCACCACCTTGGCCGCGATGGCGGAACGTCCGCGGACGTCCCGGCCGATGGTGACGGTGTAGACGCGGCCGCGGAAACGGCGGCGGACCCGCGGATGGGCGCAGACGAGGGTGGCGAGGGTGGTCTTGCCGAACCCGCCGGCCCCTTCGAGGGCGGTGGTGATCCCCACCGGGCCGGCCGCCCCGCGTCCGCAGACGGCGGCGACGGCTCGCCGTGCTTCCGCGCGGTCGACGACCCAAGCCGGGACGACGGACGGCCCTGGCGGCGGCGGGTCCTGGGCGGCTCCGGTGGGCTCCCGGCCGAGCAGCGCGGCGGCCACGGCGAAGAACACCGCTCCGGCCGCGAGCCCGCCGACCCACGGCCAAGGGCCGGCCCGGATGCGGTCGAGTACGCCGGGCCAACGGTTGTCAGCCGTCGCCGCGTTCGCCGCGAGCGAGGCCAGCACGGCGACGGCGGCAGCCATGGCCGCTGCCAGGCAGATCGCCACCGTTCTTCCCAAGCGCCCCATCCGCGCACCCCCTTGCACCGGAGGCTACCGTCGCGCGGTGCACGGGGCCGGAGTTTCACCAAGCGGCCGACGGCACCCCGCTCCCCGTCATTAACCGGTTGGTGGCATGACGCACACGCCCTACCGTCGGGTGGACGAAATCAAGGGGGGTGTATGGACAACAGCGGTCCGCAGACGTCGGCGCACACACTCGGGTACGCGGTGGCAGCGAACGTACGCCGCGAACTTCCGTACGGCCCTGGCGCAGTGGAGATCAAGCGCGGGACCAAGCACTTCCCGCCCGGTGGCAAGGTGTGGCTGGTACGGCCCGGATGGGACTGGGGCCACGGGCGAGTCATCGCCGTCGGCCGGCACCGCGGGTCACCACGGCACGTGTGCGTGATCGTACCGGTCTGGCACCTGGAGAACTTCCGTGTCCAGGGCGTCTACAGCCCGACCGTGGTGCGTCGTCTGACGGGCGCATCGGGGTCGACCGGCCTGTGGGAGACCGCGGAACAGGCCCGCCTGTGGGCGGAGCGCTGGACCTCGGGCGACGGCCTGTACGAACAGGACCGCGCGCGGCACGGTGGGAACGCACTGTCGAGCAGGCCGCCGTCAGCGGGGCGGCGTGACGAGCCCCATCCCGTAGGCGCTGATCACCAGTTGGACCCGGTCCCGGGCTCCCGGTTTGGTGAGCAGCCGTGACACGTGCGACTTGGCGGTGGCCACCGTGATGAAGAGGTCCTCCGCGATCTCGGTGTTCGACCGGCCCCGTCCGACCAGGGTGAGCGCTTCCCGCTCCCGTTCCGTGAAGCCCTCGACCGGCCGCGGGGAACGCTCCGGAGCAGCTTCGGGGCGCGCAGTGCGGTTGCACTGGCCGTCTTCACCGTGAGGCACCGCGACGTGTGAACGTGCCGCCGGGGCCCCGACGGATCGTTGCGCCGCCACGAAACGATGTGCACGTTGATGCGGGCTTGTACGTCCCACGAGTCCGGCTGGCGACTGTACGCGACGTAGCCCAGTCGCTGGTACGGCGCATGAGCCCGGGGGTTGTTCTCCTCCACAGCCACCTCGGCCCGCCGCAGACCGCGCTTCCTGATCCGCAGCTCCGCGGCCCCGGTGGGTGATCGGCCGGACAGGGGCGGTTCGGTCGGCGGCGGGATGCTTCAGCCGCAGTCGGTCACCGGGCAGAGTTCGACCCCGGTGATGCCGGGCAGTTGGGCGATCTCGTTCCTCAGGGTCTCGCGCTCGGGTCCGGAGAGTTGGTCGGGGAAGCGGACTTGCAGGTAGGTGCCTTCGTCGGACTGCGATCCCCCTACGGTTGTCGCCCCGAACCTTTTGAGGTGGGGAGTGGCGTCCCTGAGGCCGTAGCGGATCCATTCGGGCGTGGTTTCGGCCCGGTACGTGTGGGGCTCGGCCCAGGCGGGAGCGAGGTAGAGCTTCCAGGCGAGGGTCGTGCAGCCGGCGAGGACCGCCACCGTCATCAAGGTTCCGGCAGTGCCGAGCACCTTGGCGGCGAGCGGGCGTCGGCGCGGGTCCGCGAACGCGGCGAGCAGGAGCAGCACGGCCGACGGCAGGAACAGGAACATCCCGGCGAGGGCGCCGAGCACCCCCCATCCGAGGAGCAGCAGCCCCACGGTCACGCACGCGGGGACGAAGCCGTTGCGCCCACGCAGGAACAGCAGTGGGACCGCTGCTACGAGCCATGTCAGGAGGAACCAGCTGCCGATCATCTGGGTGAGCCCCCAAGCCACCACGGGCAGCGTGACGACCGCCGCGGCCACGGCCAGGCCCCGCTGCAGCCCGTGGACAGGAACTGTCGTGTCCTGCTCCTGGCCGGTTTCCATGATCGTCCCCCAATGATTTGAACGCATTCAACTGAACGCGTTCAATCTAGCGGATCCGTCGCGCCTCGCATAGTCCGCCGGTCCGCGAACAGCTCTGTCCAGGCGTGCACCCGTCGCAGTCACGGCCGGAGACGGTTTAGGTCGTGTCGTCAAAGTCCCGTCTGGCCGGCGGGGCCTGGCACGCACGCTCGCCGCGTTGTCGTCGGTCACCGACGCTCCGCGTCGATTCCCTCCTCCGCCTTGCGAGCGCACGCACCAGGCCCCGCCGGCCCCGCCCTTCGGGCGGCCGACGCCACTGTGACGACACTCCCTAGGCGTAGCGGTGCATGAGGGCGGCCACGTACGACTCAAGGCGGGCGGAGAGGAGGGCAGGGGTGAGGTCGTGGCGGCCGAGGTCGCGCCAGGGGGCGGCGACCTTCTCCGCGTTGGGAGCGAAGGCGAGGACGTCCAGGAGGCGCCAGTACAGGTGGTCGGGACCCGCGGCCAAGCCGCCCCCGGCGGCCTCGTACCGGTCCGAGAACGCCAGCCCCGCAGAGGCGCCGTGCAGCAGCGCCAGCCCCGTGGCGCAATGGGCCACGTCCAGATCGGCCGGCCCCCACGAGGTCTCCACCCAGTCCACGACCCCGGTGATCCGGAGGTCCGGCCCGGTACCGGCGAAGAGGACGTTGCCGGGGTGGAAGTCCCGGTGCAGGAAGCACGGTTCGTACGCCGGCGGATCCCGCAGGATCACGTCCACCGCCCGCGCCCAGAGCTCCGGACGCCCGGTCGACGCCGGTACGACCAGGCGCTCCGGACCCGTCCGGGCCTCGTACGCCCGCGGCCGGTCGGCCTCGGCGACCGCCAGGCCGTGGATCCGCACCAACTGCCGTGCCAGCAGCTCGGCCCGCGGCCCGGCCCCCTCGTCGGCGATCCGTACCGCCCCCGGTAGCAGGGTCATCAGCAGCGACGGGTCGTCGCAGTGCGTGGCGGTGGCGTCCACGGCGACGAGCCGCGCCGCGGGTATCCCCTCCGCCCCGGAGAGCAGCCTCAACACGTGCGCCTCGCGGGTCAGCAGCCCCTCCGCGTGCCGCCGGAAGAAGGGCTGCACGAAGGACCGGAGGACGAGGGAACGCGCGCCGGGGCCCACCAGGTCCAGGCGCCGCATCTCCGAAGTCAACCCGCCCCGCAACCGCACGGCACCCGCGATCCGCTCGCCAGGGGCCAGGCCCCGCTCCACCCACGCGCGCGTGGCGCGCCATTCCTGGTCGTCTTCCCCCATGGCCCGACCCTAGTGACCTGAGTCGGAGATTCGGCGGCAGTGGGCGGCGAATCTCCGACCCAGGTCACCAGAGGGAGTGCCAAAGCGAGGTCTCCGTCGCGGTCTGCGAGAAGCCTTTCTTCTGTCCATAGGAATAGCGTGCTCATCGGATATTGGAGTATGGGACATCTCCCAAGAACTGCCATCAAAAGTCCAGAATAGAGAAAATTGCCCTTAATCTGTGGCAGTGATCTCGGTGAAGGGTTTCTGCCTGGTGGGACCGGAAGGTCCAGTTTTCGGTCCCGTCGACGCTGAAATCCGAAAGGGTCAGCTCATCGCCGTGGTCGGGCCGGGAGGCTCCGGCAGATCGAGCCTGCTGATGGCCCTGGCGGGCAGGCTCCGAGGAGGTCGGGGCGAGGGCCCGCAGGGCGGTGTGCGCGACCTCGCCTCCCTGGCCAGGATCACCGGTGTCGTGGAGACCGACGAGCACCGAAAGGTGGGCCAACTCCTGCAGGACCAGGGCCTGGCCGGCGCGCTCCCGGGTGACCAGGGCCAGCGGTACAGCGAGTTGTCCGCGGCGGACCGGCTACGGGTCGACGTAGGGCTGGCCCTGGCCTCCGGCGCCGAGGCGGTCTTCGTGGACGACGTGGACGAAGGCCTGGTTCCCGCGGACCTGGAACGGGCCTGGGAGTACCTGCGCGAGGTCGCCGACTCCGGCGTGGCCGTCGTGGCGAGCGCCTGCGCGGCTCCACCCGACGTGGATGGCGTGATCGACCTCGGTCCGGGGGCGGCCGGATGAGCGCACTGCGGCTCGCCGCCGTCGAACTCGCCCGGTTCACGACCGGACCCCTGGTGCGCCGCCTGGTGCCCCTGGCCCTGGTCCTGCTGCCGACGCTGTACGGCGGGCTGTACCTGTGGTCCAACTGGGACCCGTACGGCAGGCTGAAGGACGTACCCGTGGCGGTGGTGAACCTGGACGAGCCCGTGACCGCCATGGGCAAGACCGTGGACGCGGGGAACAAGTTCGTCGAGGAGCTGACCCAGGACCACACCCTGGGCTGGCGTTTCGTCACCGAGGACGAGGCGCGGCGCGGCCTTGAGGACGGCACGTACTACTTCATCGTGACCGTGCCCCGGGACTTCAGCGCGGACCTGGCCAGCCCGCTGTCGCTGGAGCCCAGACGCGCCCACATCACCTTCACCCTCAACGACGCGCGCGGCTTCACCATCGGCAAGATGGGGGAGTCCGCGGAGCCGGAGCTGCAACGGCGCGTCAACTCGGCGGCCTTCGCCGCCTACACCCGAGGCGTACTGGGCAAGCTGCCCGAACTGCACGACCAGATGGCCAAGGCGGCGGACGGCGCGGCGAAACTGTCGACGGGCACGGGTACCGCGGTCGGCGGCGCCCGGAAACTCGCCGACGGCATCACACAGCTTTCCGACGGTTCGAAAACCCTGGCGGAGGGCGCCGGGCAGGTGGCCGACGGCACCCAGAAGCTGGTCGACGCGGTGGACGAGGCCGTAGCGGCGGCCGAGGGCGAGATCGCGCACCTCGCCTCCGCCGTGCGGGAAGGAGCGGGAGCCGCGTCCTCCACCGTGGAACTGCTCTCCCTGCTGGCGGACAAAGCGGTGGCCGACACCTCGGCCGTCCTGACGACGGTGAAGCAACTGTGCGCCGGCGACCCGGGTCCGGTCTGCAGCGATGCGATCGACGCGGCGGCCGTCGCGCACCGCATCACGGTGCAGGTTTCCAAAGACCTGCACGCCCTCCAGCGACTGCTCGACGAGGCGGCCACGGTGCCGCCCACGCTCGACGCGCTGGCGAAGCTGCTCGTCACGGGGGAGCGCACCGTGCTCGCGATCGCGGACGATCTCACCAGGGCCACGACCAAGGCGGCCCGAGCGGCCGACACGGTCCACCGCCACGTCAAGCGCAGGTGCGCGGGCGACCCGGGGCCGGTGTGCAGCGGACTCGTCGAACTGACGAAGAACGTGAAGATCGCGGCCGACTGGATCAACACGGCCCAGCACCGGATCGACGCCGCGGTGCGGCGCCTCGCGGGCATCGTCGACCAGGCCGTCGCACGCATCGCCGAACTGCCGGGCACCATCGCCGAAGCCAGATCGCAGGTCCAGCTCCTCAACGACGGTGCCCACCAGGTCGCGGACGGGGCGAACCTGCTCCGCGACAACCTGGGCAAGGCCCAGGACGGCGCGAACGAACTGACGTCGGGGCTGGTCGAGCTCAAGACGGGCGCGACCGAGCTGGCGAACGGCCTCGACTCGGGCGTGAAGAAGATCCCCACGATCCGCCCGGCGCTGCGCGCCAAGATGGCCGACGTGCTGTCCAACCCGGTGGAGATCCGCACCGATGTGGAGAACCCGGCCCACGTCAACGGCCGCGGTCTGGCCCCCTTCTTCTTCGGCATCGCCCTGTGGGTCCTCGGGCTGCTCGGCTACCAGATCCTGGGCACCTTCAACAGCAGGGCGCTGGCCGGGAGTCTGCCTTCGACGACGGTGGCCCTCGGAGGCTGGCTACCGATCCTGGGCATCGGAGTGCTCGCGGTCGGAGTCCTCTACTCCTCGGTCGACCTGGGGCTCGGCCTCGACCCGCTCCAACCCCTGCACACCATCGGGATCATGGTGCTGGGCGCGGCGGCGTTCACGGCGATCTCCTACGCCCTCAGAGCCGCCCTCGGAGTGGTCGGCGGACTGCTCTCACTCGTCCTGCTGATGCTGCAGCTGACTTCGGGAGGCGGCACGTACCCGATCCTGACCTCACCGCAGCCCTTCAAATTCCTCCACCCGCTCCTGCCGATGTCCTACCTCATCGACGCCCTGCGCGTGTCGATCTCAGGCGGCCGGGAACAGGACTTCTGGTACGACGCACTGGTGCTGTCGGGATTCCTCGCGGGGGCACTCGCCCTGGCCGTCCTCATCGCCCACAGGCAGCGCACCTGGACCTTCGGCAGGATGAAACCAGCTGTCGAGATGTAGCACCCGCGGTCAGCACAAGGAGCCCAAGGCCAAGACGCCGGACCGCGAGTAGGAACTCGTCGCGGCCGCGCCGGGGCCGTAGCCCTTCGCGGCAGGTCCGGTATTGGCGGGATGTGGATTCCCGCATGCTGCGGCAGGCGTCACCGCTACCGTCGTAGGTGCCGATCCGAGCACCGGGCGGGGGAGGGGCCGATGCCGACGACTGTGGTGGGGTTCCGGCTGGGCAATCCCGCGACGAGCAGGCAGGTGACCGTACTGATCACCGAAACGGGTGTGCTCCACCGCTCCTACGGCGTGTACGGGCGCCGCCCCAAGCTGGACCCGCCGCGACCGCCGTTTCGGTATCTGCACCCGGACCTGCCGTGGATGCAGGGCGAGCACCTGCTGACCGGCCCCATCAGGGCCTTGCGCCTGCAGCACGCAGCCTCCACGAAGAAGAACTACAGCCATCAGCTGACCCCGCCGGCGTGCGTACGCCTGGACATCGAGGAGCACCCGCTGCCCCCGCGGGAACGCCAGCACGACGCACGGCCCCATCACGAGCTGACCGTCGCCTTCATCGGGGCAGCTCCGAGCGACCCGCAACTGCTGGACGCCGCAATCGACGAGTTCCGCACCGCACTCGGCCTCCCGATCCGCCGAAGGAACACGGCCTCACGGCCGCGCCGAGCACCCGTACCGCCCCGCGTCGAGAGCATGCTGCGCACCCTCGCCCACGGCGCAGCGATCACATCTCCCGAACGGTCGGCCGTGGGCTGGCACGTCACGCCCGAAACCGTCGCGCTGCGGATCGGCCGCACGGTTGAGCCCCTCGACCACCAGGCCGTCCTCGAACTGCAGGCCGCACTGACCGCCTGGCTGCGCCTCACCCACCCGCCCACGCCGTAGCCGAGACCCCCGGGCCAGGGGGAGCGCTACCGGCGACCACGACCGGCATGCCGGCTCCTACCTGATTGCGGTGCTTGAATGGGGTGCCCGTTCCTGGTCTGGCAAGGAGAAGCACTGTGCCCCTGGTGTCTGTCGTGATGCCCGTGTACAACTCGGCGGCGACCCTCGGTGCGGCCGTCCGGTCGGTGCTCACCCAGACCCACAGCGATCTGGAGCTGCTGGTCACCGACGACCGGTCCTGCGACGGCTCCATGGACCTGCTCGCGGAGTTCGCCCGGCAGGACGAGCGCGTCCTGCCGAAGCAGGCGCCCGAACAGGGCGGCGCCGGCCTGGCCCGCAACCGCGCGATCGAGCGGGCCCGAGGGGACTACGTCGCCTTCCTCGACAGCGACGACATGTGGCTGCCGGAGAAGACCGAGAAGCAGCTCGCCTTCGCCGCCCGGGCCACCGCGCCGCTGACGTTCACGTCCTACTTCAAGATGGACGCGGACTACGCCGGTGAGAGCACCGACTGGGTCCCCAACGGACGCGTGGTCCGTGCGCGTGAGCACGTGGACTACCGCGCGATGCTGGTCCGAGACCACATCGGGGCCCTCACCGCCATGTACGACCGCAACGTCCTGGGCACGAGGCTGATGCCGGAGATGCGCAAGCGCCAGGACTACGCCCTCTGGCTGTCGATCATGCGGGACGGCGCCGACGCCCGGGGTCTGGCTGAGCCGCTCGCGGTGTACCGGGCCCACCAGGCGGGATCCCTGTCTTCCAACAAGCTCTCGCTCGTCCGGTACAACTGGGCGCTGTACCGCGAGCACGAGCACCTGTCGGTCCCCCGGGCGACGCGGGCGTTGGCCGGTGCCGTGTGGCAGTCGGCGCGCAACTCCCGCATCTAGCCCGGCCGATCCTGCCCCCATGACCGCGCCGCAGGATCTCGCGCCGATGCCGACCCGGACCGAGCGCCTCCAGATCCCTGAGCCGGCTCGTGCCCGTGGCCGTGCCGTCGGCCGTGCGTACGAGGGTGTAGGTGACGGCCAGGCCCGACTCGCCGTCGAGGAGAGGACCTGCCCGACGGGAAGCAGGCCCACAACAAGAGTCGCAAACGGGTCCGCGCCCGCGTCGAGCACACTTTCCGCAGTCCCGGACGGGATTCAGTCGAGGCAGAACTCGTTGCCCTCAACGTCCTGCATCACAATGCAGGACTCGTTCTCGCCGTCGGCAAGCATCGTTCGGACATGTACCGCGCCGAGCGCGACCAGTCGTGCGCACTCGGCCTCGAGCGTGGCAAGGCGCTCCTCGCCCACGAGCCCGACACCGGCCCGCACGCAGAGATGCACCCGGTTCTTGACGACCTTGCCTTCGGGAACTCGCTGGAAGAGCAGGCGCGGGCCCGCACCCGAGGGATCGGTGCACGCGAAGTAGATCTCGTCCTCGGGAGGCAGTGAGCGGTGGTACTCCCCCCACGTGGCAAAGCCCTGCGGGACCTTCGGTACGACGTACCCCAGCACCTCACACCAGAAAGCAGCGAGGCTCGCAGGCTCCGCGCAGTCGAAAGTCACTTGGAACTGCTTGATCGTTGACATCGGTGCACGGTAACAGGGGCCCTGCTCATCTTCCCAGGTGGTTAGGTCCGACGGGAGGTTCGGTACGGGCGCCCTCCGGGCCGCACCGGGCCAGGGCATCACGCAGCGTATCCCGGCGGCTCGAGCGGTCCCGCACGAGGACCCTCCGGAACGGACATCACCTGCCGTGCCGCTCAGGAATGGCCGGCGGCCTCATCCCGCGCGGCCCAGGTGAGATCGGCGGCAAGGGAACGGAAGGCGTTGCGGTAGATGCCGGGAGTGGTGCCGGTACAGCGATGGAAGTGGTGCCGCAGGTTCGCGGGTGTGCCCAGACCGGTGCGGGCGGCGATGCGCTCGATGGGGTCGTCGGTGCGCTCCAGGAGCCGCTGAGCGAGCTGGATACGGGCGTGGAGCAGGTACTGGAGCGGGCTGAGTCCGGTCTCGGAGCGGAAGCGCCGGGTCAGGGTGCGTACACCGAGGCCCGTGCGGTCGGCGATTTCGGCGAGGGTCAGCGGATGTTCGAGGTTGGCCTCCATCCACCGGATTGCCTCATAGAGACTGCCGTCCGAGGACGACAGAGTCGCTGCGACGTCACCGGCGGGGTCGTCGGCCGGGGCGTGGAGCTGGAGGAACGCCTGTCTCTCGGTTTCGATGACCACGGATTCGCCGTGGTCGAGGGTCACCAGGCGCAGACAGAGGTCGACGCCTCCCAGGACTCCGGCCGCGCTGTGGAAGCGGCCGTGCGTCACGACCGCGCCGTCGGGGTCGACCTCGACTCGGGGGTGCAGGCGCGCCAGCTCCTCGGTGTGCCGACGGCTGGTGGCGGCGCGCCGGCCGTCGAGCAGACCGGTGGCCGCGAGGACGAACGTGCCGGTACCGACCGCGCCGATGCGGCAGCCACGTGCGGCGGCGGCACGCAGGGCCTCGGCCACGGCGGGCGCGGGTGCGTCCCGGAAGGCCGCGCAGCCGGGCAGCAGCACGGTGTCGGCGTCCTCCAGTCCCTCCAGACCCCACGGTGTCCCGATACGGAAGGGAGCGGAGCCGCCCGTGCTCTCGAAGCCCGGCGCGGCGCAGATCCGCAGGTCGTAGTCAACCCACGGGTGGTGCCTGGCGGCCGCGCCGAAGACAAGCCCGGGGGTGGTGAGCTGGTGCCCCGGAACTCCGTCGAGCGCCAGGACGGCGATCAGTGACATGTCCCGAATTTAGCCGAGAGTGACATGAGAACGACTGTTTTGGGGCGGGACCCGGCCCGGAGGATGGGCATCAGCACGGAGCCCGGCACGAGAGGCCGCCCGGCCCGTGCCTCTTCCTGCGCCCCCTCCGAGAGGACTGACATGCGTCTTACTCCCGCCCACCGCCCGACCTCCGATCCCCGTTCCGCACGCCTGCGCGCCTTGACGGTGCGCGTCGCAGCCGCGGCCGGAATGGCAGCCGCACTCGGGGCAACGCTCATGACCGGCAGCGCGAACGCCATCGTGAACGGCGAGGATTCAACGGAACGTTACTCCTTCATGGCCTCGATCCCCATGTCGATCCCTCTGGAGGACGGGGCGGTGCTGAAGGCCGGATGCGGGGCAACGCTGATCGACCGGCAATGGGTGCTCACGGCCGGCCACTGCATGGACCCCGATCTCGGGGTGACCCAGGAGGGGCTGGTCCGTGTGGGCAGCGACCACCGCACGTCCGGCGGCACCGTCCGCAAGGTTGACAAGGTCGTCATGCACCCGGGGTACGCCCAGGGGAAGGACGGCGCGCCCAACCCGAACGACCTCGCGCTGGTACGCCTGGACCGGCCGGTCTCCCAGAAGCCCATCCGGATCGCGAAGCAGGCCGGACCGGTGGGCACACCCACCCGGATCCTCGGCTTCGGTACCGTCGTCGGCGCCGCTTTCCCGAACTGGGTGTTCCCGGAGCGGCTCCAGCAGCTGGACACCCGCAGGGGATCCGAGGCCGAGTGCGTCAACCGAGCCGGGGAAACCCGGCTGTGCACGGTGAGCGCCAAGCCGGATGCGATGGCGTGCAACGGGGACTCCGGCGGCCCGCAGGTGCAGCGCGCCAGGAACGGCCGCTGGGAACTCATCGGTACGACGTCGGGCGACGGTGACAACGACCCGGCGTGCGCTACGGGTCCCGGGCTCTACACCAACGTGCCGGTCTACGCCGACTGGATCCGCGAGACGATCCGCAAGTCCGGCTGACCGGCCGGCAGCTCCAGGTGACCGGACGCGAGGCTGACGGCGGCGCCTGCGCCGACCTGGCTATATTCCGGTCGTGTCAGTCATCATCGCCGTCCTCGCGTTCGACGGGGTTCCCGGCCCTCACCTCACCACCCCCGCAATGGTGTTCGCAGCTGTGTCCCGTGACCATCCGGGCGTGGACTACGAGGTGCGACTCTGCGCCGCCCCCGGTCTTCGGGTGGTCCATTCGCCCGGCCCGATGCCGGTCAGCCTGCCCTGGGGCCTGGAAGGTCTCGTGGGCGCGGATGTCGTACTGATCACCGGGCACCCCGGCCACCGGGGCGAGCCGCCGGCATCCGTTCACGCCGCGCTGCACGCGGCGGCAAGCCGGGGAATCCGTCTCGCAGCTGTCGGCACGGGTGTCTTCACCCTCGCGGCGACCGGCCTGTTGGACGGTCGCCGCGCGACAACCAGCTGGCGACACACCGGGGAACTCGCGGAGCGCCATCCACGGATCGAGGTGGACGCGCTCGGCACCGTGGTCGAGGACGGCCCCTTCCTCACAACTGCGGGGATCTTCGGCGGACTGGACATCTGTCTGCACATCCTCCGCAGTGACCACGGTGCGCGAGTGGCAGGAGAGACCGCCCGGGAGCTGATCACACCACTTCACCTCGATGCGGACAGCGTCCAGGACACCATCGAACAGGAGATCATGGACAGCGCTGGGCTCGAACCGACTCTTCGGTGGCTGGAGACCCAGCTCGACCGCGCCGTGACCCTCCCCGACATGGCTGCCCACGCACGGACCAGCATCAGCAGCCTCACCCGCCGCTTCCGAGCCCATACCGGTCACACCCCCCTCCAGTACCTGCTCAATGCGCGGATCTCAGAGGCCCAGCGGCTACTCAGGGAGACCGACATCCCCGTCGAACAGGTCGCCGCCCGCACCGGCTTCACCTCACCGGCCGTCCTGCGCCGCCACTTCCGCGCCCTGACCGGCACCACCCCCCGTGCCTACCGCCAGTCCCATCGCGCCGCCCGCACCCCGGAATAGCAGGGATGACCGGAACTGGCGCGTGCGCCGTACCGCGGCCCCCGGTCACCACGCCGGCGGGGTTACGGTGGTGCGCACACACCGCAACCGACCGAGGAACCGGCCTTTGACCCCGTACTCCTTGGCGTTCTACGTGGACGTCGTCACCTCCGGCACCGTGCTCGGCATGGGCCCCGGTGACTCGCCCGACCGCGTCACCGAGGTCCTCGGGGCGGACTTCGGCGAGAACGCGCACGCCCAGGGCCTGGTCCGCGACTACGGCCTCGCCGAGTTCTACTGGGACCGGGTCTCCGCCGAGGACCCCTGGGCGGGCCACCACTTCTCCCTGCAGGTGCACCGGCTCGCACACGGGAACCGCGCCATCGTCGACGGCGTGCTCCGCGACCGGTACGGGCGGTTCACCCGGCGGCTGCGGTTCGAGAAGCTGCGCCGCCTGCTGGAGCGGCGCGGCGTCCCGCTGGTGGAGGTCCCGGCAATGCCCGTGAACGCCCCGTACTTCCGTACCTTCTGGCAGCCCGCCTCCCAGGTGGCCGTCACCGTCATCGGCACCTACGGCGAGTACGTCACACCGGAGAAGCTGAGGGTCGGCGACGTCTACAAGATCCAGGCCACGCGAGAGCGTCTCACGGAGTGAACCGCGGGCCGCTAGTGCTTGACGCAGGTCCGGTCCTTCGCCGGCAGCTTGCCGGTGGCCAGGTACCGGTTGACCTGGTCGTCCACGCACGCGTTGCCGTAGCGCCCGAAGAGGGCGTGCCGGTTGGCGCCCTCGAGGGTGACCAGCCTGGAGCTCGGCAGCTGCTTGTGCAGTTCGACGCTTCCCTTGTACGTCGTACGCGGGTCACCGGTGGCGGCGACGATCAGTGCGGGGGCATCGCGCCGCACCCGGGTGGGCTCTTCGCGTGGCGAGTCCCAGAAGGCGCACGGGTTGATGTTGTTGGTCAGGGCGCCGAACAGCGGGTGCGCGGCGCGGTTGCGCTCGATGTCCCGCCAGTAGAGCTCGGGATCGCGCTCGGCGGCCACGTCCCCGCAGATGACGGCGGACTGCGCGCCGGTGGGCTCGCCCTCACCGCGCAGCACATAGCGGAGCTCCGGGAGGAGCATCGGCGGCACCGTCGTCGGCCGGCCCTCCACGGCATTGGCCAGTACGGAGAGCAGCTCGCCGAACGAGGCCCGCGCCGCGGCGGTGTCGTCCGCGATGCCCGAGAAGAGGAGGAGCGGCACCTGGCTGTCGTCGATCCGGAAGGCATCGGCGCCGGCGCCGATGGTCAGCGGAGCGCGCGCGGCCGCCGCGACGATGCGGTCGACGGCGGCGAGGACCTCGGCGCGGCTGCGGCCGAGGCCGTAGGCGTCGTGGTGCTCCGCGGCCCAGGCGGCCCAGTCGGACAGAGCCTTCTCGTTCTCGCGCTCGGCGCCCTTCAGCAGCCGGGGGCGGTAGTCGCTCGGGTTGATCGCCCCGTCCAGCACCATCCGGTCGTGGCGGCCGGGGAACATCTGCGTGTAGACCGTGCCCAGGTAGGTGCCGTACGAGTAGCCCAGGAAGGAGATCTTCCGCTCACCGAGCGTGCCGCGGATGACGTCCATGTCGCGGGCCGTGTTGCGGGTGGTGACGTGCGGGAGCACCGAGGCACCGGTGGTGGCCCGGCACTTGTCGGCCAGGCTCTTCTGCAGGGCGACCTGGCGGTCGAAGCCCGCCCGGCCGGCGCCGGCGGACAGCCAGGTCATACCGACGGGCAAGCCGCAGTCCAGCGGGGTGCTGCGCCCGATGAAGCGCGGGTCGAAGCCGACGATGTCGTAGCGCGCGCCGACCTCCTTCATCGACGCGCGGGCCTGCGGCGGGGACTGGAGTGCGGGACCGCCCGGACCGCCGTTGTTGAGGAGGATCGCGCCGATGCGGTGGCGGGTGTCGGTGGCCTTGAGCCGGGAGACCGCCACGGTGATCGTGCGCCCCCGGGGGTCGGCGTAGTCCAGGGGCACGGTCACGTCCGCGCACTGCACGCCTGCCTGGTCCAGATCGCGGCCCTTGGTGTCGTCGGGGCCCTTGGTGCAGCTGCCCCAGCCGAGGTGCTGGCGGTAGTACCGGTCCAGTCCGGCCCCGGAGCTGTCCTGGGTGGGGGTCTCGGCGGCCGTGGCCAGGGCGGGGGAGGACGTGAGGCAGGCGGCGAGGGTGAGGCCCACGGCCAAGGCACGGCGTGCGGCGGGGCTGACAGTGGTCACGGGGTTTCCTTGAGCATCGTCCGCTTCGTGTGATCGCATGCCCCGAGGCTAGGAACCCGCCCTGGTACGGCACATCGCCCAAGGGCACGAGGACCCCGGTCCCGCCCACCCCTGGTCCGGGACCTGGGGCCCGGTCCGGCCTCCTCCTCCGGGAGGAGACCGCCGCACTGGCATGCTGTCAGGAGTCCTCCGGCTCCAGAATCGAGACGACCCCGTGTCCGCTTCCCAGATACTCCTGCTCTTCGCATCGGTCTTCACCGCCTCGGGGTCGGTCATCGGCGTCGTCGCCTGCCTCAAGATCCGACGCGTCCGGTTCCTGCTGAGGGAGGGCAGTACCGCGCGGGGCGTGGTGACCCGTCTTGAGGAGACCCGGATCGCGCCGGCCTCGGACGCCGGCAGCACCGGCCGGAGCGTCGGAACCACCGTGTACTACCCGGTGATCACGTGGAGCACGGGCGACGGCCGCGCCATGGAGACCAGGACGAGCATCGCCCGGCCCAAGGACAGGACCCTTCCCGTCGGTGCCCGCGTCGAGGTCCGGTACGACCGGGCGGACCCGTCACGCTGGATACTCCCGGCCGAGGGCACTGCCTTCTGGTGGCTGTTCAGCGCACTGGGCGCGTTGTTCGTCGCGATGGGGCTGGGGTTCGCCCTGGGGGGCCTGTCGTAAGGATCCCGGTGCTCGGCGGCGCGCTCGCGGCGGGGCGGGGCGGTGCGTGCTGATGTACGGGGAGGGAGGAATCCCCGTACGCCGGGATGTGCGAACCGCTCCGGCCGGTCTCGCCCGGACCACGGATGCGCCGCTACGCCCGGTCGGCCAGGCGGACCGCGGTGACCGGCCTCGCCGCGTGCCCCGCGGCGCGGTGGCGGTCAGAGCCAGACGCCGTCGCCCTGCACCACGTCGGGGAAGTCCTGGCCCCAGCCGCTGGGCATCGCGACGACGGCGTCGTTGGGCCAGCAGCCGTGACAAGTCCCCAGCTGAACCCGGGAGTCGGCCGGGGCGGCGGAGGTGTCCGCCTGCGTGGACAAGCACACGAGGGCGGCGGAGAAGGCGAGCGCGATGGCCGCGCGAGTGAGGAAGTGCGTCGTCATACGGGGGATGCTCTCAGGCCCATGAGGGCGGAAGACAGGGTTCAGCCCACGGGATTCCCTACGCAACCCGTCCCGTGTTCGGTCAGGAACTGCGCTGGAACTTCAGGGAATTGCCGGGGTCGTGGCATCGTCGCGGTATGCGTTCGCGTCGGCTGGGTCGCTGCAAGGAGCTGCCGGCCTCCTTCCCTCGGCCGCTGACCCATCGGGACCGGGTTCGCAGTGGGCTGCGCTCGCTCACAGCATCACGTGCTTGGCCTGCGTGTAGTCCAGGAGGCCCGACAGGGAGAGATCGCTGCCGTAGCCCGAGTGCTTGACGCCTCCGTGAGGCATCTCGGAGACGGTGGTGCCATGGGTGTTCACCCAGACGATGCCCGTGTGCAGGGCCCGGGTCGCCCGCATGGCGCGGTCGTGGTCCGAGGTCCAGACGCTGGCGGCGAGCCCGAAGCGGACGTCGTTGGCCAGCCGCAGGGACTCGGCCTCGTCGGTGAACGTCTGGACGGTCACCACCGGGCCGAAGATCTCCTCCTGAACGATCTCGTCGTCCTGGCGCACGCCGGCCACGACGGTCGGCTCGTGGAAGAAGCCGGGCCGCGTGATCCGGGCGCCCCCGGTGACGGTCTCGGCGTGGACCGGGAGCCGGTCGAGCAGGCCCCGTACGGATGCCAGCTGGGCCGCGTTGTTCAGGGGGCCGAAGTCCGCGCCCGGTTCGTCCGGAGGGCCGGTGCGCAGTTTCGCCGCCGCGGCGGCGAAGGAGCCGAGGAACGCGTCGTACACCCGCGGGTGGACCAGGAACCGGGTGGGCGCGGTGCAGTCCTGGCCCGCGTTGTAGTAGGCGACCCCGGCCAGGGCGGCGGCCGTCCCCTCGACGTCCACGCCGCCGTGGCCGCGATCTCCTGCCCCGCCCGTACGCTGCCGGTGACCGAGATCAGGGCCACCGCGCGGTGGGCGGTCAGCGCCCGGCCGGTGTCGCGGTCCCCGCACACGACGTCGAGCACGCCCGGCGGCAGGTGCTCCCGGGCGATGCGTGCCAGCAGCGCGGACGAGGAGGGCGTGGTGTCGGCGGGCTTGAGGACGGTCGTGTTCCCGGCTGCGATCGCCGGGGCGATCTTCCACGCCGCCATCATCAGGGGGTAGTTCCAGGGGGTGATCTGGGCGCAGACCCCGACCGGTTCGCGGCGCAGGAGCGGGCCAGGCAATGAGCGGCAGGGATGCGAAGACGGCCGGGAAGTGATCGGGGGTTGCCGGGTCGGGTGACCAGAAGTCCTGTGCTGCGAGCTTGCCGTTGGACTGGGTGCACCAGTGCCGCACGGCTCACGGGGCGGAATCCAGGCTGTGGCGGGTGCGGTAGAGCAGTTGCAGCACCGTGTTCTCGGCAGCCCGGTCCGTGCCCAGGAGGCGGTTGCAGTGCAGGTGTACGTAGCTGTGGCACAGCTCGGGCAGCGTCTTGCCGAGCTGCCGGCGGCGACCCAGATCGGCGAGCCGGTCGGCGGCGTCCGCCAGTTGGGGACGACGCCGCGCGAGGACGTCGGCAACGGGACGAGGAGGTGGTCCGCGCAGCAGGTCGCAGAACTCCGCCTTGCGCGTGCGGTACTCCGCGCCCGCAGCCCGTCGCTGGGGATTCTCCCAGTCGTAGAAGCGGAGCCTCTCGGCCTCGCTCAGGCCGAGCCCGGCCAACAGATCGTCGATGGTGAGCAGCGCCAGGCTGGTCCTGTCGAGCTGGGACCTGCCGGCCAGGTCGAGGGAGAGCAGGTCGAGAACGGCGGAGCTGTCGGCGGAGTACAGCTGTTCGGCGACCTCCATCCCGACGACGCCGCCGTAGCGTTCGATCTCGCGATCGTAGACGTCGAAGGTGAAACGGGAGACGTGGCCGTCGGCGAGGAGGGTGCCGGCCCAGTCGCTGAGTGCGGGGACGAGCACGGCAGGGTTGCCGCGCAGGCGTAGCCGCAAGTGGGGTTCGGGGTCCGAGTAGCGCAGGAAGACGCGTCGGTCGCACTGGCCGTCGAGCGAGCCGATGAGCTCCCGGATGCCGTCGACGAGCAGGGATTCCTCCTCCTGCCGGTCGCCGTAGAGCTTGACGAAGGTCCAGTCGCTGCCCGGGGGCCGCAGCCGGTCCGCCCTCGCCACCGGGGCGCCGGCCCTGCCGGGTGGAACGGAGCGCGGAACAACGGCGTTGCGGGCCATGGACACCACGAGTTCGACCGTGTGGCGGCCGCTCGGCCCGCCGACCCAGGCATCGTCGAGCCCGGGAACGGCCTCCTGGAGGACCACGCTGCCGCCGGGACGCAGACGGTTCAGGGCTCGCCGTATCTCGTGGGTGTGGGACTGCGCGGTGGCGTCGATGAGGAGCCGATGGTCCGCGGCCGCGTCGCTGCTCGTCAGGTACGTGAAGCGGGGCACCCGCCACTCGCGGCGCCAGGCTTCGAAGGCGGCTTGGAACCGGTCCGGCTGCTGCCCGGCCAGTTCGTGCGCCGCGGCGTGGTCGATGCGCCACTGGGCCAGGCGCAGGACGACCCGGCCGGAGGTGACGCGGGGCAGGTAGGGGAAGTCGCGGGCCGGGCCCCAGTCGAAGCCGACGATCTGGGCGGTGCCGTCGCGGCTCACATCGGCGAGGAAACGGCAGACGGCCGGGGCCCGGCTGTTGTTGAGCATGTGTCCCGAGCAGACGCCGACCTCTCGGCGTTCCCCCGTGGCGTCGTCGTCCCAGATCAGGGCGAACCTGCCGTTCGTGACGCGGACCGCGAGCCGGTCGAGGGGGATGGAGCGGGCAGGTCCGTCCTGCGCGCTGGTGCGAATGCCCACCTCGTGGTCGCGGATCGAGGGCCGGACGACGACGTTCGCCGAGCGGGTCTTCTCCGGGAGGTACACCAGCTCGGCCAGAACGCGGCCGGCTTCGACGGCCTGCTCGGCGTCGGCGATGGAACCGAGGGCGGGAACGGCGCCGGTGAGCATGCCCGCGAAGCGGCCGAGGTTGCGTCCGGCTGCTCCGGCACCGACGTTGGGGCCCACGACCAGGTGGAAGTCCCCGGCGTCGATGGCGGCGGGTGACGGGGCGCAGACCATGGCGTAGAGGTCGAGCGAGGCGGGGAGCCCCTCGGGAGCCGCTTCCCAGAGGGCGAGCCGGTCGACGGTGTCCTGGTCGAGTTCGACGCTGGCGAGGTGCTCGTGGAGGGCACGGGTGGCGAGGCGGAGCAAGGTGTCGGCACGGGCGGCCTTGGCGGGCATGACCGGAGGCAGGAGGGACGGTGACCCGAGGCCTGCGACGGGATCGAGGAGTTCGAGGACGGACACGTCGCGGTCGGTGCCGTAGCGCGCCTCGAACGCGCTCCTGTACGCGCTGATCTGCGGCATGCCGAACGGGAACGGGGTGAGCCGCAGCAGCAGTTCGGCCGCTCGGACCGCCTCATCGGCCACCTTGCGGGACACGTCGCAGGCCGCCAGGGGCACAACGGTGTCGACCTGGAGCGGCGTGGCCGTTTCGAAGCCCGTGACACGGCGGGCGTGATCGGCGAGCGCGGGGAAGGCGGCGGCGCCGGCGCCGGCCGGCTGCCCCTCCCAGTCCCGGATCGCGGCCAGCAGATCGCCGAGGTCCGCGGCGGCGCCGGCGGCTGCCGGTATCCGGCCGAGGTGCTCCAGGACGTGTCCCGAGGGGTCGAGGCGGGTCAGCGGTGGGCGCAGGTCGGTCAGCAGGAACGCGTGCCGCCACAGCCGGTACAGCAGATCGTGGACCTTGTCCGGAGTGGCTCCGGGTACGGATTCCAGGAGGTCGGCGGCGAGGTCCGCGTAGGCCGTGGGTGTGCGGGCGAGGGCGAGGGCGCGAGTGACGGCGCCGGTGGCGCGCAGGGTGACGTTCTCCCCGCCGTTCGCTCCGAGGACCGCTTCGACACCGCTCAACGTGATCCGGCCGGCGCGGTGCAGCACGGCCGGATTGGCGATGACGGTCGTCTCCTCCCGGATCTCGGTGCGTGATTCGAGGGCGGTGACGAAGTGCACGAGGGCGTGCATGTCGATACGGGCGTGGACCTCGGGGGGCCGGTCGGCGAGGCGGACGTCGGTGACCGGGCCCCACCGCCCCAGCGCGACGCCGGCGTTCAGCCCGAAGGGCGTGGGCCGGGTGCTGAGACGAATGAGGTAGCGCAGGAGGCTCGACTCAAGGCGCCGCCGGTCGCGTTCGTTGCGTACGGGCCCCGCCAACGCGGTGGCGAGGGCCAGCGAGGACACGACGACGGCACGTCGCGCCTCGTCGTCGTCCCGGACGCGAGCGGTCGCGGACGCGCGCCCGAGGTCCTCGGCCGCGGGGTACTGCGCGACGGGGAGGATCGGGGTGCGGATGACGAAGTCGTCGAGACAGCGGTACAACCCGGATGCCCGGGGAGCGGCTCGTGTCCGACGGCCGGGACCACGGGAGGCGTCGGCGCTCATGACAGGAGGAAGAACCGGTCCCAGGCGGGTGGTTCGAGTGTGACGGCGGCGAGAAGGGGGAGGGCGACCCCCGCGGCGCCTTCGAGGAGGCCGGAGCGGTCCTCGCGGGTGCCGTCGGGCTCGACACTGCGATAGCCGAAGGGCGCCTGCGGCTGGTATGCGCCGAGCAGTTGGTCGACCAGGCGGCGCGCGCCCTCGTTGATCTCCTCGTCCCCGGTGTCGACGGCGAATCGCAGGGTGACCTGGAGGAGCCCGGCGATGCCGTGGCAGAACCCGGGCGAGTCGATGCGCCGCCGGGCGACGGGCCGTCGTAGGACGGCCCGCATGGCGGCCACGGCCGTACGTGTCAGGTCGGGGTCCCCGAGGGCGGTGCCGGCCAGCCAGAGGGCGCGGGCGACACCGGGGCTGCCGTAGCACCAGGCGTCGCGGGCTGCCGTCGGTGGTGCGGCGGTGGCGGGGTCCTCACCGAGCGGGACGACCGCCGGGTACGCCGCTCCCTGGGCGTCGTCGACCTGGTGCGAGGCGAGCCAGGACGCCGTGCGGCGGATCGCCTCGGTGTGTCCCGCGCCGATCGGGCCGTCGGCGTGGGCGAGGGCGAGCATGGCGAGAGGGCCGGTGATGCCGTGGGCGAGGCCGCAGTTGGCGACCGGGGTCCGGTACCGGTCGCGCATGCCCTCGTCCGTGATGAGGGCGTGCGGGGTGTGCCAGGCGGGGACCCCGTCGACGGCGCGGGACAGGTCCACGAGCCAGCCGAGCACCATCTGGAGAGCACGGTCCCGGGCCGGGCCGGTCGGCCGGGAGTGGAGATACGCGGCCACGCCGGTCCACCCCGACACGAGGTCGAACGTACCGACGGAGAGGCCTTCCCCGGTGACGGCCGGCAGCCGTTGGGGAATCCGGGTGTACAGGCTGTCGTCGATGTCGCCGAGCAGGGTGCGGTACCGCTGTCCGCCGCGCGCCAGGTACGCGGTGGTGAAGGCCACCCCGGTGAGGCCGGCGAAGAGTCCCAGGGTGCCCACGGGGTTCGACGCGGTGCCGTCGACGGCGCGGCCGAGGTGCTGGTGGGCCACGAGGTCCCAGCCCTCGCCGGGCAGGCACCGGTCGAGGTGTCCGAAGGCGAGGGCGAGACCGCACGTGCCTTGGGCGGCGCTGTGGGCCGTCCATCGCGGACGTCCCTGGAGCGGTGTCGTACGGGCCGCTCCCTCGACGGTGTCGGGGTCTCGCAGCCGCGAGAGCACGTCCACGCAGACGGCGCGCACCGAGGCGGCGGTCTGCGGATCGCCGATGGCCGGCTGCCAGGCGGGCGGGACCATCAGCCTTCCTGCGGGGGGTTCTCGTGCTCGACGACGCGGCGGATGACGTGCTCCCCGGCGACCTTGCGGGTGACCCCGTCGGCCCGGACCTGACTGACCTCCAGGACGTAGTGGTCCTCGTAGAGGCTGCGGTCGCACTCCGAGGTGCAGGAGCCGCAGGTCCCACAGGTTTCGGTCTCGTTGGGAGTGTCGAGAACGGGGCAACTGCCCGCACAGGTACTGGCACAGCTGTTCGTGCATTCATCGCCGCAGGTACTGGCGCAGCTGTGGGTGTCCTGGATGACGAATCTGTCGACTTCCCGCGTCGTCATCCTGACGCGGATGTCCAGGTCGAACTGGTCATCGTTGACCACGACGTGCGCTTGCTCGTCTTCCATGGCTCAGCCCTCGGAAATCGGTCACCGAGCAATGCCTTTATTTCTACGATGGCACCTCCGGGGAAGGCCGCAACCCGGGGCGGCATCGCCGGCATGAGGGGGCGCAGGCCGGGCACACTGCTTGAGCGTGGTCGGGAGAGTCCTGGGGGGATGCGCGGTGGCGGAGATCGGACTGGCCGAGGCGATCGAGGAACTGCGCCGGGAGCTCGGCCGGGCGCAGGACGCGGGGGCGGGGCAGCAGCTCCGGTTCGAGGTCGCGGAGGCGGAGCTGGAACTGCTGCTGGAGCTGCGCCGGGAGGCGTCACCGGAGGCGCGGTTGTCCTTCGGCGTGGTGAGCGCGGGCATCGCCGGGGCGGTGGCCACCGCGCGGACCCACAGGCTCACGCTCCGGCTCAGCGTGCGCGACGAAGCCACCGGTGGCCGCAACGTCCAGGTCGGCCAGGACCGTTCGACGTCCTGGGGCGACTGAGGTGGACCCCGCGCGCCTGGCTGACGTGCGGGCCGGTACGGAGCAGGAGTCGAGGAGCAGTGGCTCGGGCTACCTCATCAGCCCTCACCTGGTCCTGACGGCGCGCCATGTCGTGACCGACGCCCACGGCCGCGGCTGGCCGCGGTTCGAGGTCCGCATCGGCCATCCGCGCCATGGAACCCCTGCGCGGCGTACCGCGCTGCTCTGCTGGCCGGACCCGACCACCGGGGACTTCCCGGAGATCGACGCCGCACTGCTCCGGCTCGACGAGCCGATCGATGTGGGCGGACCGCCGGTGCGCTGGGGACGGCCGGAGGGCCACGACGCGCTGGACTACAACGGCATCGGCTTCCCCCTGCTGGCCCGCTACGGCGACGTCCCCCACGTCGAGCAGCTGCGCGGGCAACTGCCGCCGCTGGCCACCGGGCCGCAGCGGTACTACGTACTCGACCAGCAGGCCGCGCCCCGGGCCGACTCCTCCTCGGGCCGGCGTCCGTGGTCCGGTGCTTCGGGGACGGCGGTGTTCTGCCGGGGGCTGCTGGTCGGCGTCGTGGTGTGCGACGACCGGGAGTTCGACCACCGCCGTCTGCACGCCCTGCCCGCCGAAGCATTCGTCGGGCACCCGGCATTCGCCGAACTCGTTCAGCGCGATACGGGGACGGCCCCGCGGGTGGAGCCGGTGTACGCGGCGGAGCCCTCGCCGGACGGCGACCCCGTCGCATCGGTGCCTGCTCCGGGGCAGCCCTCGCAAGGCGCCGCCATCCCGGGTGAGGGGCCCCGTGTGGACCTGCGTGAGGCCCCCGACGTACCCGTGATCTTCGGGCGCGCAGAGGAGATCGGGACCCTGCGCCAGTGGCTCGGCGAGGACCAGTGCCGGCTGGTCGCCGTCCTGGGCCGCGGCGGCATGGGCAAGACGACGCTCGCCGCGCATCTCGCAGCCGCCCTGCGGGACGACTTCACCGTGGTGTTCTGGCGCTCCCTGTTCAACGCGCAGCCGCTGGCGGAGGTCCTCGGCGCGTTCGTACGGCACGTCTCGGCCGGAGAGATCACCGACCTGCCCGACTCCCTGGAGGAGCAGATGCTGCTGGTGCGGCGCCTGCTGCGCGAACGCAGGTGCCTTCTGGTCCTGGACAATGCGGAGTCCCTGTTCGAGGGCGGCGCGCTCACGGCCGGAAGCTACCTGCCGGGGCTCGCGGACTACGGGGCGCTGTTCGACGCCGTAGCCGCCGGGGGCCACCGCAGCTGCCTGCTGGTCACCAGCCGGGAGATGCCCGCCGAGATCGTCCGGTCGCGGTCGGACAGCGGCCCGGTCCGCGTGATGGACCTGGGCGGGCTGTCGGACACGGCGGGCCGCCACCTCATGGCCGACCGGGGCCTGACCTCACGGGTCGAGTCGTGGTCGGCGCTCATCGAGCGGTACTCGGGCAATCCGCTGGAGATCAAGGTCGTCTGCGACACGGTGCTGCGGGTCTTCCAGGGCGATGTGGCCGCGTTCCTGCGCGAGGACACCGGCGTCGTCGGCGGGACGCACCAGCTGCTCGCCGGCCAGTTCGACCGCATGTCGGCGCACGAGCAGGCGGTGATGTACTGGTTCGCGGTCCGCCGCGAACCGGTGACCCTGGGGGAGTTGGAACGCGATGTCGTACCCCCGCTGACCCGGCGCGAGCTGATCGCGGCGCTGGACGCGCTCAGCCGCCGCTCGATGGCCGGCGGGGGCCTGCCCGGCTCCTTCACGACCCACCCCGTGATCCTGGAGTTCGTGCTGGAAAGGCTCCTGGACGCGTTGTTCCGGGAAGTCGTCTCAGGGACGCCCGAGCAACTGTCCAGCCACGCCCTGACCCTGGCGACGGCCCGGCAGTACATCCGGGAGGCACAGGCCCGGGTACTGGTGGCCCCCCTGGCCCGCCGCCTGCTCGGCACGTTCGGGCTGCCCGAGGTCACGCGGATGCTCCAGGATCTGCTGGCGGCGGCCCGCCGGGGCGCCGCGGGGCCGTCCGTGGGATACACCGCCGCCAATGTGCTGCAGTTGGTGCTCCACCTCCAACTGCCCCCGTCGGAGTTCGACTTCTCAGCCCTGACGGTACGTGAGGCCGATCTGCGAGGGGTCACGCTCAGGGACGTCGACTTCACGGCGGCGCGTTTCGAGCGCACGCTGTTCACGGACACCTTCGGGGTCGTCCGCGGCGTCGCGGTGTCCTCCGACGGAGCGCTGGTCGCCGCGGGCACCGGCGGCGGGGACGTCCGCGTATGGCAGCTCGCCGACGCGCGGCCCACCGCCACCTGGCACGAGCACTCCGGAACCGCCTGGGCCGTGGCGTTCGGCGACCACGACCGCATCCTGGCCAGCGCGGGCGCGGACCGGACCGTGCGGATCTGGGACATGCGCACCCATCGCTGCATCCAGGTGTGCCACGGCCCCGAGGAAGCCGTCGTGGACGTGGCCTGCCACCCGACGGAACCGCTGGTCGCCGGTGCGGCGTACGACAACACCGGCCGGGTGTGGAACGCGCTCACCGGGCGGCTGCGCCACACCCTGCACGGCCACGGCAACTGGGTGAGCGCGGTCGCCTACGCGCCCGACGGCGAGACGCTGGTGACGTGCAGCCTGGACGGCACGGTCCGGGTGTGGGACAGCAACAGCGGCGAGTGCCTGCGGGTGCTCGCCGACGAGCGGGACGAGCAGCCGGACAGCCTGTGGAGCATCGCCGTGTCGCCCGACGGCCGGTCGGTGGCCGCAGGCGGCTTCGACGGCATCATCCGCGTCTGGGAGCTGTCGACCGGCGCACTGACACATACCCTGCGCGCCCACGCCGACCGGGTGACCGACCTGTCGTTCGACTCGGCCGACGGTCTGCTGGCCTCCGCCAGCGGCGACCGTACGGTACGGGTCTGGGACCTCGCCGCGGGGCGGCGGGTGCAGACGCTGGCCGGTCACGAGCTCGGCGTGTCGGGCACCGCGTTCGTCCCCGGCAGCCGGCGGCTCGTCAGCGGAGGCGACGACCAGACGGTACGGGTGTGGGACGCGGGCCGCGGCGAGTGCCTGATGGTCATCCGCGGCCACGAGCAGCCGGTCCGGGCAGTGGTGTGCGCGCCGCACGGCAGGACGATCGCCAGCGCCGGTGACGACACCGACATACGCCTGTGGCCGACGCGCGCACCGCACCGGGCCCGCACCCTGCGCGGGCACCAGCACTGGGTGCAGGCACTCGCCTTCAGTCCCGACGGCCGGCTGCTCGCCAGTACCGGCGACGACCGGACCGTACGGGTCTGGGACGTCGAGGGAGGCCAGTGCCTGCACGTGCTGCACGGGCACACCGGCTGGGTGGCGGACGTGGCCTTCAGCGCGGACGGCACCAGGGTGGCGAGCGGCGGCGCGCACAGCAGGATCCGTGTGTGGGACACCGTCACCGGGCGCGCCATCACGGTCATCGACGCTTACGACTCCAGCGTGGGCGCGCTCGCGTTCACCCCTGACGGGCGGCTCCTGGTGAGCGGAGGACACGACCACCGCGCGCAGGTGAAGCTGTGGGACGCGCAGACCGGAGAGCACCTGGCGACGCTCGCCCGGCACATCGGGGCCGTAACCTCCCTGGCCGTGACCGCGGACAGCCGCCGACTGGTGACTTCGGGCGTCGACGGCTGCGTCAACGTGTGGGACCTCGACACAGCCGAACACCTCCACACGCTCACGGGGCACGGGAACCGGGTGTCGTGCGTGGCCGTGGGCCCGAGCGGCAACCTTGCCGCGAGCGGGGGTGAGGACCGCACCGTGCACGTGTGGGAGCTCGCGGAAGGCCGCTGCGTGCAGGTGCTGCGCGGCCATCCCGGGGCGGTGACCTCAGTCGACTTCGGCAGCGACGGCGAAACCCTGGTGTCGGCCAGCACGGACGGGACCGTGCGTCTGTGGTCCCACGCGGACGGCAAGGCCACCGCCATGCTCGTTCCGGACCGCCCTTATGAGCGCATGAGGCTGAACAAGGCCTACGGCCTGAGCGACGCCCAGCGCGAAGCCCTGCGGCGCCTCGGCGCCATCGACGACGGCCGTTAGGGGGTGTCTGACGGATGTCCGTGGCGTCGCGACGCCCGGCACGTGCTCTCGCCGCACCGGCCGGAAGCCCGAGTACGTCCAGTACGCGGGCTTCCGGTCGGCACGCCGAGAGCAC